>CAZZWS010000351.1:0-1797 GCA_964657795.1 Beijerinckiaceae bacterium | reverse complement strand
CGTCCCGACTCGCGGCCGCGCTCGCAACGACGATGGCCGTCGAGTCCGGCGCACAAGCCGAGACCGCAGTGACCGGTGCCATCCTCGGCCCTCAGTCGAAAATCCTTCAATACTTGGTGTCACGGCCGCAAGTGCAAACCCTGCTCATCGAAGGCCGCCGCCAGGACATGGCACTGCATCTTCAAGCCGGCTGCAACGATGGACTGCAGGTACGTCCGAAACAACTGATCATCATCAACACCGTCGATCTGCCCGATGGACAGGCCAACCCGGTCAGTGGCTCCTGGGAAGTACGGTACGACCTGAAACGCTGCGGTGACGCCAAGGCCTACAGCACCGTCTTCGCGGCCGATCCGAAAGGTGGCACGCCGACAGTCGTCGCGAGCCTGCCAGGCGAGACCATCGCCAGCCTGCTCCTCATCCACGACGCACTCGGCAAGACCGCGATGCTCGCGAATGCGAAGGCGGGCGCGGCACGTTGCGAGAAGGTCGATCAGGTGGTGCTCGCCGACATGCACGTCGACGAACAGCCTCATCGCCTGGTCGAAGGCAACGATGTCCACGAGAGAGTCTGGAACGAGACCTGGACCTTCGACGTGTGCGGCCGCGCGGTCGTCGCACAGATGCGCTTCGTGCCCGACCCGCGCGGTGGCGGCACCGACTGGACCGCTCGCTTCGCGGGGGACCAGTCCGCGCTGCCTGCGGACCGTTGAGCTCAGCGGGCCGGCAGAACCGTTCCCCGACATTCGCCGAAACCGATCCGGCGCGCGCCTTCTTTCTCGCACCAGGCCTTCAACACTACGCTGTCGCCGTCCTCGAGGAACGTGCGGACCTCGCCGTTGGCGAGTGTCAACGGCTTCCTGCCGCCTTCGACGAGCTCGATCATCGCGCCGGCTTCGGACGCGGTGGGACCCGACGCCGTGCCGCTGCCGAACAGGTCACCCGGCGCGAGCTTGCAGCCGTTGACGGTGTGATGCGCGACCATCTGCCCGACGGTCCAGTACGAATGGCGGAAGCTGGTCCGCGACAGCGGCAGCAGGGTCTCGCCCGACTGCTTCGTCGTCAACGATGCCGCGAGCTGGATGTCGAACGCGCCTTCGTCGCGCACCGACGGCGCGTCGAGGTAGGCCAGCGGCTGCGGATCGCCGGCGGGCCGCTCCCAGGTCGTGCGGAACGGTGCGAGCGCCTCGTTGGTGACGATCCACGGCGACACCGTCGTCGCGAAGTTCTTGGAGAGGAAAGGACCGAGCGGCTGGTATTCCCAGGCCTGGATGTCGCGGGCCGACCAGTCGTTGAGCAGGCACAGGCCGAACACATGGGCGTCGGCCTCGGCGATCGGGATCGGCACACCGTCGTCGTTGCCGTCGCCGATGAAGATGCCGACCTCGAACTCGTAGTCGAGCCGCTTGCTCGCACCGAACACCGGCTGCGTCCCGCCCGGGGGCATCATCTGTCCGTTCGGCCGATGGAAGCTCTCACCGCTGACGCCGATGGTCGAGGCGCGACCGTGATAGCCGATCGGCACCCACTTGTAGTTCGGCAGCAGCGGCGCATCGGGCCTGAACAGCACGCCGACGTTGGCCGCGTGATAGACCGACGCGTAGAAGTCCGTGTAATCGCCGATCTTCGCGGGCACGGCATGTTCGACGTCCGACCGGTCGTGGACGCATGCGGCGAGATCAGCCTCTTCGTCCGCGCCCGTGCGCAACGCCCGCGACAGCGCGAGCCGCAGCGCGGACCATGCGGCGGGACCCCGTGACATCAGGCCGTTCAACGTCGACGCATCGACGTCGACCA
>CAZZWS010000350.1:0-1913 GCA_964657795.1 Beijerinckiaceae bacterium | reverse complement strand
CTGGTCCATACCGGCCAGCACTACGACGCCGCGATGAACGACAGCTTCTTCACGGCGCTCGGCATGCCGCGGCCCGCCGTCAACCTCGAGGTCGGTTCGGCGAGCCACGCGGTGCAGACCGCCGAGATCATGAAGCGCTTCGAGCCGGTCGTCGACGCGCATCGGCCGGCCGCCGTGTTGGTCGTCGGCGACGTCAACTCCACGATCGCCTGTGCGCTGGTCGCGGCGAAGAAGGGCATCCCGGTCGTCCACGTCGAGGCCGGACTGCGCAGCTACGACCGCGCGATGCCCGAAGAAATCAATCGCGTGCTGACCGATCAGATCGCGGACCTGCTCTACACGACCGAGCGCTCGGCCGCGGCCAATCTCCACGCCGAAGGCATCGCCGACGAACGCATCGTCTTCGTCGGCAACGTGATGATCGACACGCTGCTCGCGAACGTCGCCGCCGCGGTGCCGGCCGCAACGACGCTGGCCGGCCTGCCGATCGCAGCGGCGGTCTTCGGTGAAGACCACGATGCCCCCGAATCCGTCGAACGTTACGGCGTCGTCACGTTGCACCGCCCGTCCAACGTCGACGACCGGGCCACGCTGACGCGGCTCGTGGGCGCCCTGCAGGAGATCGCCGGACGCCTGCCGCTCGTGCTCGCGCTGCATCCGCGGACCAAGGCTCGTCTCGCAGAGTTCAACCTTTCCGATGCCTTCGATCCGACGCGCATCGCCATCCTGCCGCCGCAGGGCTATCTCGAGATGCTCGGCCTGATGGCGAAGGCCACGCTCGTGCTGACCGACTCGGGCGGCCTCCAGGAAGAGACGACCGCGCTCGGCGTGCCCTGCCTGACCGTGCGCGAGAACACCGAGCGACCGATCACGATCGCCGAGGGCACCAACACGCTGTGCGGCACCGACGCGGGCCGCATCGTGGACAGCGCCTTCGAGATCCTCGCCGACGGCGGCAAGCGCGGCCGCTCGCCGGAGCTGTGGGACGGTCATGCCGCCGAACGCATCGCGCGCCATCTGGCCGACTGGCTCGCGGCGCGTGCGCTGCCTGCTTCGGTCGATGCCGGCGCGCCCTCGACCCCGGCACCCTCGACCTCGATCCTGAAAGCGGCCTGACATGTACACGCATCTCGTCTCCACGCCGGCCGACAGTCCCTTCCGCGATTCGCAGTCGCGTCACGATGCGACGCGCGCGCACGCCGACGAGACCGTCAATGCGCTGACCATCGACGTCGAGGACTACTTCCAGGTCTCGGCGTTCGCGCCGTACATCGAGCGCAGCGAGTGGGACGGCATCCCGTGCCGCGCCGCCGCCAACGTCGAGCGCATCCTCGCGCTGCTCGACGCGCACGGCGCCAAGGCCACCTTCTTCACGCTCGGCTGGATCGCGGAGCGGCATCCCGGCATCGTGCGCGAGATCGTCGCGCGGGGTCACGAGCTGGCCAGTCACGGCTACGGCCATCTACGTGCATCGGACCAGACGCGCGCCGACTTCAGCGAAGACATCGTCCACGCCAAGCAGCTGCTCGAGGACATCGGCGGCGTCGCGGTGACCGGCTACCGCGCGCCGAGCTTCTCGATCAATCAGGACAACCTGTGGGCGCTCGACTGCATCCACGACGCGGGCTATCGCTACAGCTCGAGCATCTATCCGGTCCGCCACGATCACTACGGCATGCCCGACGCGCCGCGCTTCGCGTACGCCGCGCGGCCCGATCTCGTCGAGGTGCCACCGACCACGGTCGACCTGTTCAACCGCAACTGGCCTGCGGGCGGCGGCGGCTGGTTCCGACTGCTGCCCTACGCGGTGTCGCGCTGGCTGCTGCAACGCGTGAACCGCGTCGACGGCGAGGCGTGCATGTTCTATTTCCATCCGTGGGAGGTCGATCCCGGCCAGCCGCGTGTCGTGCGCG
>CAZZWS010000349.1:0-2033 GCA_964657795.1 Beijerinckiaceae bacterium | reverse complement strand
ACTGCTTCGCGCCGAACCCGATTCGCTCGTCACGCTGATCCACACGCGTCGCGGTGGCTCGACGTTCCCGTGGTTCCCGGTCGTCAATCTGGTGTGGCTGATCTGGATGGCCGCGGCCCCGTGGATGTTCGCGGTCGTCGCGACGCGGGTCGTCGTGCTGACCTATGCGAGCATGGCGCTGTTCCTGTGGCTCTATCACCGCGCGTGGTTCGGCAGCCGCGCGCGACTGCCTTGGGCGATCGCGGCGATCGCCGTGCTCGGCCTCGCGATCATCCCGGTCAACAGTTCGTGGTCGTACGTGATCTACGCCGGCTCGTTGATCCCGTTCGCCACGCGCGGCTGGCGTGCGGCCGCGTGGCTCGTGCTGCTGCTCGTCGCGTTCTACGTCGTCGCGCTGTCCACCCATTTCTTCACACCGCTGCTGACGCTCAGTTGCGTCGTGACGACGGCCGTCATCGCGCTGCTCAACGGCGTCTATCGACACAACGGCGAACGCGATGCCGAACTGCGGCTGACGCAGGACGAGGTCCGGCGACTCGCCATCGCCGCCGAGCGCGAGCGCATCGGTCGCGACCTGCACGATCTCCTCGGCCATACGTTGTCGCTCGTCGCCGTGAAGTCGGAGCTGGCGCGACGACTCGTCACGCGCGATCCTGTGGCGGCCGAACGTGAACTGGCCGACATCGAGGACGTGGCCCGCAACGCGCTGGCCGAGGTCCGCGAGGCCGTGACCGGCATGCGGGTCGCGGCGCTGGCCTGCGAGGTCGCCTCGGCGCGGCTGATGCTCGAGGCGGGCGATGTGGCGCTGCGGGTCGAAGGCATCGAGACCCCGTTGCGGCCGGCCGCGGAAGCGGCGCTCGCTTACGGCTTGCGCGAGGCGATCACGAACGTCCAGCGTCACGCGCACGCGACGCGCGTCGATGTCGACCTGAGCGTCCATGACGGTGTCGCCATGCTGCGGGTACGCGACAACGGACACGGCGCGGTCGCCCCACGCGGCAACGGCCTCGCGGGCATGGAGGAGCGGCTGGTCGCGCTCGGTGGCAGCCTGTCGCTGTCCGCGGAAGCCGGTCGCGGCATGGTCGTGGTGATGCGTGTGCCGCATCGATCGGACGCGCCGGACGTCGACCTGCGTGGACCGCTCGCGCCACGGTCCGATGTCGTCGCGACGACCCTTCTGCCGCTGCGGGACAACGCCGCATGATCCGCGTCCTGCTCGCCGAGGACCAGGCGATGATGCGCGGCGCGCTCGCGGCGCTGCTCTCGCTCGAAGACGACATCGAGGTGCTCGGCACGGTCGGTGACGGCGAGGCGGCGGTTCGCGAGGTGCATCGGCTGCAACCGGACATCCTGGTGTCGGACATCGAGATGCCGGGTCTGACCGGCATCGAGGTCGCGCAGCGTGTCGCACGTTTCGACGTGCCCTGCCGCATCGTCATCCTGACCACGTTCGCGCGGCCCGGCTACCTGCGCCGGGCGCTCGACGCCGGCGTGGCCGGCTATCTGATCAAGGACGCACCGGCCGAACGCCTCGCGGCGGCGCTGCGGACCGTGCACGGCGGCGGGCGCGTGATCGACCCGCAGCTCGCGGTGGACGCGTGGTCCGAGGCCGATCCGCTCAGCGACCGCGAGCGTCAGGTGCTGCGGCTCGCGGGCGACGGCATGGCCTCGGCCGACATCGCATCGTCGCTCGGTCTGTCGCAGGGCACCGTGCGCAACTATCTGTCCGAGGC
Source organism: Beijerinckiaceae bacterium (assembly GCA_964657795.1). Classification (GTDB taxonomy): domain Bacteria; phylum Pseudomonadota; class Gammaproteobacteria; order Burkholderiales; family Burkholderiaceae_D; genus CAHJXF01. The sequence goes on along the minus strand of CAZZWS010000349.1, from coordinate 300 downwards.
GATCGGCAAGGTCGGTGCGGTCAATCGCATCGACGCGACGCGGATCGCGCGGCAGAAGGGCTGGCTCTAGCCGGCTTCTTCATCGCCTCGCATCTGCAGCGCATGCGCGTACAGCAGTTTGCGCGGCACGCCGGTGATGTCCGCGGCGAGCGAGGCCGCGTCGGACAGCGACAACGCAGCCGTCAGCTTCGCGAGGATCGGGAGCGCCGCGGCGAGCGCGCCGTCCTGCGGCGACGCGTCGTCGACCGGCGCTTCCACCACGATCACGAATTCGCCGCGCTGACGCTGCGCGTCGGCTTC
>CAZZWS010000348.1:0-2062 GCA_964657795.1 Beijerinckiaceae bacterium | reverse complement strand
CGCGGCGGAGTCGATCGGCGACCGGAAAGGCTACCGCAAAGTCGTCGGCGCCGCGATCGGTTTCGCTGTGACACCCGCGGCCGCGGTGCCGGACGCGATCAGGCCGCGACGGTCAGCACGCGCGGTCCGGCATTGCCGGCGACCGGCGCGACGAAGCGGCCGATCGCGGCGGCCTGCGCCACCGCGTCGTCGCCACCGCACAGCTTCAGCACGCGGTCGACCGACTCGGGCTTGCAGGCGATCAGCAGCGCGCCGCTGGTCTGGGGGTCGGTCAGGAGGCTGCGCATCTCCGGCATGACCGCATCGGCCAGCGCGACCCGGGCGCCGTCGCGGTTCCAGTTGCGCGACGACAGCGGTGCGATCGAACCGGTCTTGGCGAGCAGCAGCGCGCGCGGCAACGCGGGCACCTTCGCGGCGTCGATGCGGCCGTGCAGGCCGGCCGAGTCGGCCAGCGCGAGCGTCGCGGCGATCAGGCCTTCGGGTCCGACCGCGGCCACCGCATGCACGTTGCGGATGCTGCCGAGCGCGATGCCGGCGGCGTTGGACCGCGTGGCCTGTGCGATCAGCGCGCCGCGGTCGTCGTCGGAGAGCTTCTGCCGGGCATGCGCGGCGGCGTAGATGCCCGCGCCGAGAGGGCCCGCGAGGATCAGCACGTCGTCGGCCTGCGCGCCGGCGACGCCGCGCACCCGGTCAGGCCGGACGATGCCGGCGACCAGCACGTCGAAGCGCAGGACCGCCGCGTCGACCAGTTCGACATCGGCGAGGAACGCGCCCGACGCCGCCATCGCCACGGCGACGCCTTCGATCAGCGACTTCTTCGCGGCTTCGCCGGCGTCGGCGGGGCAGGCGAGGGTCAGCCGCGCGAACAGCGGGGCCGCGGCACGCGCGTGAACGGCAGACAACGCGGCGGTGGCCGCGATGCGCCCGCAGTCGTACGCATCGCGCGTCGTCGAACTCAGCGTCGCGTCGCGCGTGGTGTTGGCGACCACCAGCGTCTGCGCGGCATTGAGTTGCCACGACGTCGTCGTGCCGGCGCCGACGTCGGACACCAGGTCCGTCGGGACGACGAGCTTGCGATCCGCGATGACCGCGCGCAGGAGATCGATCGCATGCGTGCCGATGGCGCCCGCAGCAGTCGCGGCCGCGTTGGCCGAATGGGCGAGCAAACGATCCGTGACCTGCGAAGACTGCGATGGTGCTGCCACGTCGGCCCTCGATGATGCGTTCGATGAAGAAGGGATCGCGGCCACGTCAGGCTCCGGCGATGCCTCCGACGACCGTGTTGAAGCCGCCGTCGACATAGGTGATCTCGGCCGACACGCCCGCAGCGAGATCCGACAACAGGAAGGCGGCGACGTTGCCGACGTCATCGATCGTCACGTTACGCCGGATCGGCGAGTTGCCCGCGACGAAGTCGAGGATGCGGCCGAAGCCCTTGATGCCCGATGCGGCGAGCGTCCTGATCGGTCCGGCCGAGATCCCGTTGACGCGGATGCCCTTGTCGCCGAGCGACGCGGCGAGGTAGCGCACGCTGGCTTCGAGCGAGGCCTTGGCCAGGCCCATCGTGTTGTAGTTGGGGACCATGCGGTCGCTGCCCAGATAGGTCAGCGTCAGCAGCGACGCCTTGTCCGACAGCAACGGCAGCGCGGCCTTGGCGAGCGCGGGGAAGCTGTAGGCCGAGATGTCGTGCGCGATGCGGAAGCCCTCGCGCGACAGGCCTTCGACGAAGTCTCCGGCGATCGCCTCGCGCGGGGCGAAGCCGATGGCGTGGACGAGGCCGTCGAACTTGTCCCAGGACTTGCCGAGGTCGGTGAAGAGCGCGGCGATGTCGTCGTCGCTGCCCACGTCGCAGGTGAAGATCAGCCTGGAGCCGAACTCCGCGGCGAAGCCTTCGGTGCGCTCCCGGAAGCGTTCGCCGACGTAGGTGAACGCCAGTTCGGCGCCTTCACGATGGCACGCGCGCGCGATGCCGTAGGCGATCGATCGATTGGACAGGACGCCCGTGACGAGGATGCGTTTGCCGGCGAGAAAGCCCATGGAGTCTCCGAAAGAATCGTGATGG
>CAZZWS010000347.1:0-2137 GCA_964657795.1 Beijerinckiaceae bacterium | reverse complement strand
CTTGCCGGTCCGCGCGGCCGCGACGATGGAGTCGATGGTCCGCTGCGACGCGTCGTCGGTGACGATGACCTCGATCTTGACCTTCGGCAGGAAGTCCACCGCGTATTCCGCGCCGCGATAGAGCTCGGTGTGTCCCTTCTGTCGCCCGAAGCCCTTGACCTCCGTGACCGTCAAGCCGGTGATGCCGACGACCGCCATCGCCTCGCGGACCTCGTCGAGCTTGAAGGGTTTGATGATTGCCGTGATGCGCTTCATGGACTTGTCGCCTCGTCTTGTTGGGACCGTCCGCCGAATGCGCGAGACGCTGGAAGTTTCGGGTCGAATCCCGCGTCGGCTGCAAGGCGCGCCGACGCGTCAACCTTCGAAACGGTTGGTAATAGGATAACGCCAGTCCCGCCCGAAGGCGCGGTGCGTGATGCGGATGCCGACCGGCGACTGACGACGCTTGTATTCGGACAGCTTGATGAGATGCGCGACGCGGCGGACGTCGGCCTCGTCGTAACCGGCCGCGACGATCTCCGCGCCGCTTTCGTCTTCTTCCATGAAGCGCCGCATGATGCCGTCGAGAATTTCGTAAGGCGGCAGCGAGTCCTGGTCGGTCTGGTCGGCGCGCAGTTCCGCCGATGGCGGTCGCGTGATGATGCGTCGAGGGATGACGTCGCGCAGCGCGTAAGCGGTCGTCGCGTTGCGCCAGTTGCAGACGTCGTAGACCAGCGTCTTCGCGACGTCCTTGATCACCGCGAAGCCGCCGGCCATGTCGCCGTACAACGTGCAATAGCCGGTCGCGAGTTCGCTCTTGTTGCCCGTGGTCAGCACGATGCGGCCGGTCTTATTGGACAGCGCCATCAGCAGCGTGCCGCGCACGCGCGCTTGCAAGTTCTCTTCGGTCGTGTCTCCCGCCGAGTTTTCAACATTCGCTTCGAATTGCGGCGCGAGCTGCGCGCGGAACGCGTCGAACATCGGCGCGATCGGGATTTCGTCGTATCGCACGCCGACCCGTTCGGCCATCGCGCGCGCGTCGATCCATGAGATGTCGGCCGTGTAGCGCGACGGCATCATCACCGTGCGCACGCGCTCGGGACCGAGCGCGTCGACGGCGACGGCGAGCGTCAGCGCCGAGTCCACCCCGCCCGACAGGCCGATGATCGCGCCGGGAAAGCCGTTCTTGCCGAGGTAGTCGGCCACGCCGAGGACCAACGCGCGGTAGACCTGTTCCTCGATGGCCAGCGGTGGTGCGATGGCCGCGGGCCGAGGATCGGCGCCGTCGAAGTCAAACACCGCGACGGCCTCGACGAAGTCGTTCATCTGCGCCATGACCCGGCCGTCGCGACCGAGCACGAACGAACCGCCGTCGAAGACCAGTTCGTCCTGACCGCCGACGAGGTTGGCGTACACCAGCGACAGGCCCGCCGCCGTGACGTTGGCGCGCATCACGTCGTGACGCTGTGCGAGCTTGGCCACATGAAACGGCGACGCGTTGGGCACGAGCAGCACCTCGGCGCCGGCCTCGCGCGACGCGCGCGGCGCATGCGGGAACCACGTGTCCTCGCAGACCACGACGCCGAAGCGCGTGCCCTTGACGTCGAACACCAACGGCTCGGTGCCATGCGCGAAGTAGCGTTCCTCGTCGAAGACGTCGTAGTTGGGCAGCTCGCGCTTGTGGACGCGACCGACGAAGGCAGCGCCCTTGAACACCGACGCAGTGTTGTAGCGTCGCCCTTCGGCCAGCGACGGGTGTCCGATCACGCAATGGAGGTCGGGGAACGCGGCAAGACGGGCGACCAGCGCATCGAGCGCCTCGTGGCACCTCGCATACAATGCAGGGCGAAGCAACAAGTCCTCGGGCGGATATCCGGTCAGCGCGAGTTCCGGCGTGACGACGATGTCGGCCCCGCGTGCTGCAGCCTCCCGCGCCGCATTGAAAATCCTCTCCGCATTCCCCGCGAGATCGCCCACCGTGCAGTTGATCTGCGCGATCGCGACGCGAATGACGTTCGGGCTGGACGTTGTGTTCACGCGGACGGGATGCGAACGAAAGTCGGTGCCCGTGCCGGGCGGGACGATGCGAATAGGAACGATGCCGAGCGGGACGATGCGGATCGAGACGATGCCGACGCAAGTTTCATGGGCATCGCCG
>CAZZWS010000346.1:0-2141 GCA_964657795.1 Beijerinckiaceae bacterium | reverse complement strand
GGAACCCAGCGGCGTACGCGGTCTGGCCGTCGAGAACCGAGCAACGACACTGGGTTCCCGCCTTCGCGGGAACGACGGAAAGAGTGATGAGGAAAGTCACGCCCATCACCCCTTCAACGTCTGCAGCAACACATGCAGCTCCCGATTCAGCTCCGGATGCTTGCCGCGCAGCTCGTTGATCTTCCGCACCGCATGCAGCACCGTCGTGTGGTCGCGGCCGCCGAACAGTTCGCCGATCTCCGGCAGGCTCTTCTGCGTCAGTTCCTTGGCGAAATACATCGCGATCTGACGGGGTCGCGCGATGTTGGTCGGTCGGCGCGCCGAATACATGTCGGCGACCTTGATCTTGTAGAAGTCGGCGACGGTCTTCTGGATGCTCTCTATGGAGACCTGCGCGCGCTGCACGCTGAGCATGTCCTTGAGCGCGTCGCGCGCCATCTCGATGGTGATCTCCTTGCCGTGAAAATCGGAATACGCGAGCATCTTGCGCAACGCGCCTTCGAGCTCGCGCACGTTGGAGCGCGAATGCTTGGCGACGAAGAAGGCGACGTCGTCGGAGATCGGCCGGCCTTCCTGCTCGGCCTTCTTCAACAGGATGGCGACGCGCATCTCCAGCTCGGGCGGCTCGACGGCCACCGTGAGCCCGCTGCCGAAGCGCGACACGAGGCGCTCGTCGATGCCTTCCATCTCGGCCGGATAGGTGTCGCTGGTGATGATGATCTGCTTCTTGGCCGCGGTCAGCGCCTCGAACGTGTAGAAGAACTGCTCCTGCGTGCCGTCCTTCCGCGAAAAGAACTGGATGTCGTCGATCAGCAGCAGGTCGAGCGAGTGATAGAGCTGCTTGAAGTGGTCGAAGGCCTTGCGCTGATAGGCGCGCACGACATCGGCGACGAACTGGTCGGCGTGGATGTAGCGGATGCGTGCCGTCGGGTTGCGCGACACGATCTGGTTGCCCACGGCCTGGATCAGGTGGGTCTTGCCGAGGCCCACGCCGCCGTGCAGGAACAGCGGGTTGTACGACTTGCCCGGGTTGTCGGCGACCTGGTTGGCCGCGGCGCGCGCGAGCTGGTTGGCCTTGCCGGTGACGAACGAGTCGAACGTCAACGAAGGATTGAGACGGGAGCGTTCCGAAGAACCCTGCGAGCGCAACGGGTCGCCGGCATGGTTGGCGGCGTCGGACGCGACGGGGTGCCCGGGGTCCTCGCCCGGCGCGGGTGACGGCGCCGCAGCGGACGTCTGCGGCGCATTGGCGTCGGGCCTGCGGGGTTCGTGGTCCGCGGGCTTGACGTCGAGGAACAACTCGAGCTGCACAGACCCCTCGAAGTAACGTTGCGCGATCACTTCGATGCGGCTCGCGAACTGGTCCTTCACCCAGTCGAGCTTGAAGCGGTTCGGTGCGCCGATGCGCAGGCGCCGCGCGACGGGTTCGAAGCTCACCGAAGTCAGCGGCTTGATCCAGGCTGCGTACTGCTGCGGCGTCAACTCGCCGCGCAACTGTTCCGCGCACGTGCGCCAGAAATCACCGCCACCCGTCGTCTCTCCGGTCGCAGGCGGGATCGCTGCGGACGTCACCGGCGGGGTGGCCGCCGCGGTCGTGGTCATCGCGGCTTCGACCGGGCTCTCGATAAACGTGTCTTCGGTCATCATCTCGCGCGGTCGGTCTCGCTGTGTTGTTGAAAGGCGACCGCGGGATCGTCGCGACCCGGCCGGGAGACCTTCGTGATCATCTGCCTGCCACTCGTGCGCTTCCTGGTCTGCTGTTCGATCCGCTGTTCGACAACGCCCGTCCGCTCCGTCGTCCAGCCGCCTGCGACCGGCTGCCGCCGACGCGGTTGCGGTCGAACCCGGCTCGTGGCGCGGAGATCGAGTCGGTCGGCCGGGAAACGACGGATCGCCGATGTCCTGCGAACGAGCAGGCTGGACACGGGCTCCGCGCGGCGGGACTGAGTCGGGTGACTTCGACATCGACGTCGGTCGCGTTGCGGGCGGTCGCGCTGCAGCCGACCTGACGCGCATCGTCGCCGTTGCAAGTAGCGTCGAAACGAGCGTCGAGCGAGTGTCGAAGACAAACCCTGGAACGAGCCTTGAACGAGCCTTGACAACGACCACCACGACGATTACCGCGACGACCTACACGACGA
>CAZZWS010000345.1:0-2193 GCA_964657795.1 Beijerinckiaceae bacterium | reverse complement strand
TGACGTCGGGGCTGACGTCGCCGCATCCCTGCGGACGAGGATTGAGCGTCCGGAGCAGCATCCAACCGGGATTCCGGGTCGGCGGCTCTTCGTCGTGCCACGGGGTTCCGTCGCACGACCCGGCCGCGAGAGCGTCCTGGCCCGGCTTTTGGCGCTGACAAGCCACGTCGGTCGTCGACGAATTTCGGCACATCTTCAGCGAAGCGGCGGGTGGCACCCGGGGACTTCGACCTACTTCCCCGGGGTGTGGTGGTGGTGGCATGGCTATTGCGCTTATCCCTTGCGTGTTGAATCCACCAAGGGAAAGCAAAATGAACGCAACGCGCATGATCATCGTGGCCGCCCTCAGCGCCGCATTCGCCGCTCCTGTCCTGGCCAGTCCCGTCGCCGCCGGCTTCGATTCGGTCTCGATGGGCCGCACCGACGACGGCTACACGGCCGCCATCAGCCTCGGCTTCGATGCCAACTTCTTCGGCAACACCTATTCGACGGTCTACGTCAGCAACAACGGTTATCTGACGTTCGGCCATGGCCAGGGAAACTACACGCCGCAGGGCTTGGGCGCCTCGTATTCGGGCAACCCGATCATCGCGCCGTTCTACGACGACGTGGACACCCGCAACGCCGCCAGCGGCATCACGGCCTACGGAACCGGCACCTACAACGGCCATGCGGCGTTCGGCGCCACCTGGGCGGGCGTCGGCTATTACTCGAACGCCGCCGACAAGCTGAACACGTTCCAGGTCATCCTCACCGATCGCTCGGACATCGGCGTCGGCGACTTCGACATCTACTTCAACTACGGCGACATCCAGTGGGACGCGACCGCCGACACGACGTCCGCCGCGGTCGGATTCAACGCCGGCAACCATGCTGCGAACAGCTACTTCGAAGCGACCGGATCGCTGGTCAGCGGCGCGTTCGTCAACGGTGGCCCGAATGCCTTGCGCGCGAGCCAGATGGAGTTCGCGAGCCGTAGCGGGGCGCCGGTCCAGCAAGTGCCGGTGGAGGCCGCCCCAACGGCCACCGTGTCGCCGGCCGCGTCGATCAACGTGCCTGAGCCGGAGACCTTCGCTCTGATCGGCCTCGGCGTCGCCGCGGCGCTGGTCGCCCGTCGTCGCAAGGCCCTCTTCGGTTCGAACGGCACCATGTCGATGACCGGCATGGTGATGGCCTGACGGTCAGTGTCGTCCGCGGCCGATCGTTGCTTTGTCAACGATCGGCTGACGCTCGATCCGCCCTGACGCAGTCGACGTAGAACAGTGCCTTGCCGTCGACCTTCTGCTCGACGAGGCCATGGATGTCGGTCTCGAAGCCGGGAAACGCGAGGTTGAACATGCGCGCGAACTGCAGGTACTCGACGATGGTCTTGTTGAAGCGCTCGCCGGGGATCAGCAACGGGATGCCCGGCGGGTAGGGCGTCAGCAGCACGCTGGTGATGCGCCCCTCGAGCTCCTCGATCGGCACGCGATCGATCTCGCGGTGGGCCATGCAGGCGTAGGCCTCCGACGGCTTCATCGCAGGCTGCATGTCGGACGTGTACATCTCGGTGGTGACCCGCGCCACGTCGTGCTTCTTGTAGATGTCGTGGATCTGCTGGCACAGGTCGCGCAGGCCGACGCGCTCGTAGCTCGGCTGCGACTTGACGAACTCCGGCAGGATGCGCCACATCGGCTGGTTGCGATCGTAGTCGTCCTTGAACTGCTGCAACGCGGTCAAAAGCGTGTTCCAGCGGCCTTTCGTGATGCCGATCGTGAACATGATGAAGAACGAGTAGAGACCCGTCTTCTCGACGATGACGCCGTGCTCCGCGAGGTAGCGCGTGACGATCGACGCGGGGATGCCGACCTCCGCGAACCTGCCCGACACGTCGAGGCCCGGCGTGACCACCGTCGACTTGATCGGGTCCAGCATGTTGAAGTCGGTCGCGAGGTTGCCGAAGCCGTGCCAGTTGTCGTCGGACTTGAGCATCCAGTCCGACTGCGACCCGATGCCGTCCTCGACGAGGTACTCGGGACCCCAGACCTGGAACCACCAGTCGTCGCCGAACTCGGCGTCGATCTTCCGCATCGCACGCCGGAAGTCGAGCGCCTCGAGGATGCTTTCCTCGACCAGCGCGGTGCCGCCCGGCGGCTCCATCATCGCGGCGGCGACGTCGCATATTGGCGTGATCGGCACGGCCTCCACGAGCTA
>CAZZWS010000344.1:0-2201 GCA_964657795.1 Beijerinckiaceae bacterium | reverse complement strand
GCCGACGTCGACCGCGAGGCCGGCCGTCGCGGCGAGCCGCCGGTCGATGCACAGACCGATCGCCGAGATCACGATGTCGGCGTCGTGGAACGTGTCGTCGTGATGCAGCACGATCGTTGGCTTGCCGCCGATCGAACGACGCTCCATCCGCGACACGGTGGTAGACGGCATGAAGCGCACGCCGAGCCGTTGCCAGCCATCGAGCAGCCGCTGCGACTCTTCGATCGACGCCCATGCGGCCAGCGGGCGCGGCGACGGATCGAACACCGCGACGACATGACCCGCGTGCGCGAGGTCGTCGGCGAGTTCGCAGCCGACGAGTCCGGCGCCGATCACTGCGATGCGCTGCGGACCGCCCTGCAGCGCGGTGTCCAGCCGTGACCAGGTCTCGAGCGAATTGATGCGCCAGCACAGGTCGGACGGCAGCGTCGGCGTCTCGACGGGCCGAGCCCCCAGGGCCAGCACCAGCGCGTCGTAGCCGATGGGACCTCGCGTGGTCCGCAACCGCTTGCCGCGTGCGTCGATGGACGTCACGAACGCGTGCGGCACGAGTCGGATCGCAAGATCGTCGGCGACGTCCTGGCCGAACGCCGCCACGAGATCGGCTGCGCGCTTGCGCTGTCCGAAGGCCAGGGACAGCGCGGGCTTCGGGTAGACGTCCGCGCCGTCGGCCGCGACCAGCGTGATCGGGATTTCCGGATCGCGGGACCGCAACGCCCGGGCGGTCGACCAGCCGGCCGGGCCGCCACCGACGATCACGACGCCCTTGCGCGCTCGCGTGGCCGTCGACACGTGTGCCACGACCGGCCGCGTGCCGCTCGCGGTCGACGGTCCGTCGTACGGATCGAAGTCCATCTTCGAGACGCCGCACAGCGGACAGGCCCAGTCGTCGGGAATGTCCTCGTAACGCGTACCCGGCGCGAGGCCGCCGTCGGGATCGCCGTCCTTCTCGTCGTAGATGTAGCCGCACGCGCGACAGATGAACTGACGCCACGGCAGCGAATCCACCAGCACGGCGCTCATGGGTTCACCCCGGCGTGACCGGCGCCATCAGCCGCGCCATCTCTTTCCGCAGATGCTTGATGGCCGGCGTCACGATCGCCACGAAGTGCGACTCGCGGACGCGGCGTTGCGGCGCGGCGCTCATCAGATAGCCGCGGGCGCCGTGGTGCAGCAGCGCCGACTGCGCCGCCCGCAACGCCAGTTCCGACGCGTGCGCGCGAACGTCGAGCACGTCGATCAGGTAGTCGTTGCGCGTCTCGTACGGCGTCTGCGCGAGTGTCTCGATGCGCGCCGTGAGGTCGTCCAGCTCGGCCTGCAGCGCGAACGGTCGATCGTCGAGGAACTCGTTGACGTGCCCGAGCTGGCCCTCGACCTGCCACATCGAATCGATCGCGCCCTGCGCGACGCCGAGGCCCATGCCGGTCTGCAACAGGATGAAGGCCGCGCGGATGCGCGCGATGAACGGGCGCGTCGGGTCCGCGATGACGTGGTCGGCGTCGATGTAGACGTCGTTCAGCCGGACGGACCACGTGCTAGTGCCTTCCATCGCCGAGAACGTCGGGCAATGCCTGAGCTCGACGCCGGGCGCATCGCAGTCGAGCAGGAACATCACTTCGTGGTCGGGGCCGCCGTCGACCACGGCCGCCACCGCGCCGAGATAGTGGTCGGGCGCGATGTGGCTGACCCACGGCAACGTGCCCGAAACGAGGTAGCCGCCACCGACACGACGGGCCTTCAGCAGCATCGCCTCGATGCGCGCGAAGGTCTTCATGGGGTTGGACATGCCGGTGCCGCCCATCGTCGCGCCACGCGCGTGCGCATCGAGCCGCGCGCCGGCCAGCGCCGGGTTGCCCGACTGCTCCATGTACAGGCCGCAGACGTCGTGGCACCACATCAGGAAGGCCGTCGAGCCGCAGACCCGCCCGGCCTCGGTCATCGCGCGGATGGCCGCGACGAAGTCCATGCCGTTGCGGTTCAGATGCGCGCCAAGCGCTCCCGCCTCGCCGAGCGCCTGCATGACGTCGACCGGATAGTGGCCTTCGCGATCGATGCGTTCGGCGTCGCGCGCCAGAGGGCCTTCTGCGATCACGCGCACGCGATCGAGCATCGCGTCGCGCGCGGTCTCGACGGGTCGATCGAGCGTGGTCGGCTGGACTTCGAGGACGGTCATATGCGGCTCGGGTTGTTCGTTCGGGTCA
>CAZZWS010000343.1:0-2210 GCA_964657795.1 Beijerinckiaceae bacterium | reverse complement strand
CACGCCGCGGTTGACGAGCACGAGCACGCGCGCCAGCGGCAGCAGCCAGCGACCCGCGCCGGGCAGCAGGCAGACCACCGGAAACGCGAGATAGAAGACCTCCTCGATCGACAGCGACCACAACACGTCCCAGTTCGCCGGCAGACATCCGGTCATGCCTTCGTACCAGTTGAGATGCAATCCGGCCACCGCCAGGAGCGCGCGCGCCAGCGACTGGCGGGACGCGTCGATCACGAAATGTTCGCGCCGATACGATCGAGGACGGCGAGCACCGCGACGAGCAGCGACAGGCACGGCAGGATGCGGCCGGCGCGTCGGCGGTAGAACGCGCGGATGTCGATCGCGCCGAGCGCGCCCCAACGCGCCAGCGTGTTGGAGGTGATCAGGAAGCCCGAGATGACGAAGAACACGAATACCGCTTCGTAGCCGTTGCCGGTCAACGCGACCAACAGTCGCGCCGGCAGGAAGTCCGCGAGCACACCCCGCCTCAGCGGAATGCGCAGGCCGACGTGATGCAGGACGACCAGCACGATCGACAGTCCGCGCAGCACGTCGATCGCGGCATCGCGGGTTCGGCCGGACGGCGCATCGGGTGGCGTCCGCACGGCCGCCGGCTTCGTCGGCCGCGCATCGCTCGCCCGATCGGCGAGTTCCAGGTTCATGCCACGCTATGCTTTCCGGTGATCATGCAAGAGACCGGCCGCATCATCGCCCACCTCGACATGGACGCGTTCTTCGCGTCGGTCGAACTGCTGCGCTATCCCGAATTGCGCGGGCGTCCCGTCGTGGTCGGCGGCGGGCGGCGCCATCAGCCCGAAGAAACGATCGACCCGCAGACCGGCGCCATCACACGGAACTTCACGACACTGGCCGGCTACGTCGGGCGCGGCGTCGCGACGACCGCGAGCTACGAGGCCCGTGTCTTCGGCGTCAACTCCGCGATGGGACTGATGAAGGCCGCGAAGCTCGCGCCGCAGGCGATCCTCCTGCCGAGCGACTTCGACGCCTATCGCGAACAATCGCAGCGCTTCAAGGCCGCGGTCCGTGCCATCGCGCCCGCCGTCGAGGATCGGGGCATCGACGAGATCTACATCGACCTCACCGACGTCGTCGCGGCCGACGGCTTCGATCGCGACGCCATCACCGCGGTGGCCCGCCGCCTCAAGGCCGCGGTCCGCGATGCCACCGGGCTGTCGTGCTCGATCGGCATCGCGCCGAACAAGCTGCTCGCCAAGATCGGCTCCGATCTCGAGAAGCCGGACGGCCTCGTCATCCTCGATGCCGGGGATGTCGCGTCGCGGATATGGCCGCTGGCCGCGAAGAAGATCAACGGCATCGGCCCGAAGGCCAGCGCGCGATTGACCGCGATGGGCATCGAGACGATCGGACAACTCGCGGCCGCGGACCTCGGTGCGCTCGGCGATCGCTTCGGGGTCAACAGCGCGCGCTGGATGCACGAGGTGGCGCACGGCCGCGACCGGCGCGTGATCGCGCCGCACAGCGACACGAAATCGATCAGCCGCGAGACGACCTTCGAACGTGACCTGCACGCGACGCGCGACCGCGCGGCACTGTCGGAGATCTTCACCGCGTTGTGCGAGAAGCTCGCGGGCGACCTGCAACGCAAGGGCTACGTGACGCGCAACGTCGGCGTCAAGCTGCGCTACGACGACTTCAGCATCGCGACGCGCGCGGTCACGCTGGCCGTGCCGATCGCCGATGTCGCGACCATCCGCCGCGTCGCCGGCCAGTGCGCGGGACGCGCGCCGCTGGAGCGGCGCATCCGCCTGCTCGGCGTGCGCGCCGGCTCGTTGATGCGGGTCGAAGAGGCGGCTGCACGATCGCGCGACGACGTCGCCTGGCGTACGCGCGACCTGTTCACCGAACCGCCCATCGACGACAACGAAGACGACGAAGACGACGATGGATGCGCCCGATGAACCTGCGCATCGCGACCCTCGCCGACGTGCCTGCGATCGAGCGTCTCATCGAGGACTCGGCGATCGCGCTCAGCCGCGGCTTCTACAGCGAAGAACAGGCCCGCGCGCTGACCGACCAGGTGTTCGGCGTCGATACGCAGCTGATCGCCGACGCGACGTACGTCGTGATCGAGGACGACGGCGTGATCGTGGCAGCGGGCGGCTGGAGCCGCCGCGACACGCTTTACGGCGGCGACGCCGCGAAGAAGTCGAACAGCGAGTCGAACAGCG
>CAZZWS010000342.1:0-2252 GCA_964657795.1 Beijerinckiaceae bacterium | reverse complement strand
GACCCGGCCGCCCGTGCTGCGCGAGGGTGGCGACGACGCGGACGACGGCGCGGCGCTCATCGTCGGTCCGACGTCATCATGGCTGCGGCGCTTCGGACGTGATCGTCGTCACCGATCGATTGCCGTCGGCCTGCAGCGTCTCGAAGCTCGCGATGCGATCGTCGTGGCCTTCGATCGTCACGCGACTGACGAGGTTGGCGATCTTCGGGTCCGAAGGCAGCAGCGTGAGCCGCCATTGCGCGCGCGAGCCGTCGACGATCACGCGGTAGTCGCGTTGCAGTCGATCGAGATCGCCGGCCAGCGTGGCGCGCAGGCTGTCGGTGAACGCCGCGACCTCCGGATACGACGCGAGCGAGATGCTGCGGCGGTTGCCGTCGCGTTCGATGGACAGCGTGTTGCCATCGATCACCAGCGTCTCGGGCTTCGGCTTGATGGTCCGCTTCTCGAGCCGCGAGGACGACGTCGAAGTCCGCGCCGTGTACGACAGCTCGCCGGACGACTCGAGCGGTCGGTCCAGCGAAGACAGGAACTTGCGTTCGACGAAGGTCACGCGGCTGACCTTGTTGGCCGCGAACGCCTGCAGCAGCTGCTGCGGTGTGAAGCCCTCGGCCGCCGCAGCGACGGACGACCACAGGATCAGGCAGACGAGAGCCAGCGACCTCGACTGCCTCATCGTTCGCACTCCGGTGTCGTGGTGTGAGCCGTGTCCATCGTTCGCCAGTAATCGAAGAAGTTGAACCAGTTGTAAGGCGCCTCGCGGCAATAGTGTTCGAGGCGCGCGGTGTACCGCGCGATCGCGGTATCGATCGCGACGGTCATCGCCGCGGCGCGCTGGTCGCGTGGCACGGTGGCGAGCGTCGAGAAGTCGTGCAACTCCTCGTAGTGGACCTCGTAACGATTGCCGCCGCGATACAGACCGGTCATGAAGACCACCGGACGCCGCAGCATCGCGGCCATGCGGAACGGACCGGTCGGGATCGCCACCGGCCCCCCGAGCAGCATCGTCTCGCGGACTGCGGTCGTGCCGCGTTCTTCGGCCAGCGTCCGGTCGGCGAGCATGCCGATCAGGCCGCCGTCGTCGAGCGCGTGCTTGACGCGCAGCATCGAGTCCACGTGGCCGAGCGCGATGATCGACTCGGCCAACGCGGGGTTGATGGCCGCGAAGACCGCGTTGAGATAGCGCGCGTTTTCTTCATACATCACCATCGAGACGCGCAGTGCGCGTTCGTTCGGAACCTGGCCGCGGCCGGTGGCGCGGACCGCCTCGAAGCTGCCGAGATGGGCCCCGACGACGAACGCGCCGTCGCCGCGTTCCATCGTCCGTCGCATCACGTCGCTGCCGACGACGTCGATGCGGAAAAGGTCGTGGCGGTCGTTGAGCAGGTATAGCCGGTCGAGGATCACCGATGCGAAGCAGAACACGTGACGGAAGCCGTCGCTGATGCGCGCCTCGCGACCGAGCACGCGCCGCAGGTAGTCGCGCGACGCGTTGCGGGCGGCGCTGCTCGCGAAGACGAAGTACACGACGATCGGATAGAGCAGCAGTCGTGCGATCGGCCGCCCGAGCTTCAGCGCGATCCACGTGAACAGGCGCAGAAACACCGGATGACCGCGTTCGCGATGCGTGGTCCAGGTCGCGGCCATCAGGGCGCCTCTCTGGACCGGCACTTTTCGGACATCACCAGCGACGCGCTGCAAGCGACCGCGACACGTTCTTCGTCCGCCTCGCCGGCGAGGACGCGGAGCCGGAATTGGCCGTCGGAAGACGCGCGTTCGTACTCGAGATGGACGGTTTCGCCGGGCAGCACGAACGACAGGAACTTGGCCGATGCGATGCGCCAGTGGGCGCGCACGTGATGGAGCGCGTCGTCGATCGCGCGCAGGCTTTCGTCGAGCAGCACGACGCCGGGCACGATCGGTCGCGTCGGAAAGTGGCCGGTGAGCGCCGGATGATCGGCGGCGATCGGAAGCCTGACGCGGGTCATGCGAACGGCTTGCTGCCGGTCCGGACCGCCGTCGAGACCTCAGGCGCCCGGTGATGCCGCAAGCCCGCCACGAGGTCGTGCAAGGCGGCGTGCGTCAGCTTGCCGGTGGCGTTGCGTGGCAGCTCGTCGACGCGGTACAGCGGACGCGGCAGGAAGACCGGATCGATGCGCGTGCGCAGCGCGGCGAGCACCTCGTTCGCGGTCAGCGTCGGCGCCACGACGAGCGCCGCGAGCACGGTGACGACCGCGCCGCTGATGGCGGGGCGC
>CAZZWS010000341.1:0-2317 GCA_964657795.1 Beijerinckiaceae bacterium | reverse complement strand
GACGCCGCGGCGACCGGTCAGCCCGGCAACGCCCTGGCGATCGTGCCGGCGACGAAGAAGGTCGGTGGTCCCGGCACGACGCTCGACGTGCCGCTCACGCACATCAACGCGTCCTACGTGCGCAGCCACTTCGATGCCATCGAGGTGCGCGTGCCCGGAGCGCCGGCCGCCGACGAGATCGTCTTCATCCTGGCCATGGCCACGGGCGCCCGCGTGCATGCGCGCGTCGGCGGACTGAAGGCTGCCGACATCGCGTTGTGGAACGGCCTGCGCTGATCGACGAACGCTCAATGAAAACCGCTTTCTAAAACCTCATGCCCGCTCACATCCGCAAGCTGATCGTCCAGGTCGACGAGACCCGCATCGAGATGGGTTGCGCGATCGATCCGCCGACGCGTCGCGCGCTCGCCATCGCCGTCATCGACAACCCGTTCGCGGGACGCTACGTCGAGAACCTCGACGCGCTGATCGCGATCGGAGAAGAGCTCGGCGGCCTGCTCGGCTACAAGTGCATCGCGGCACTCGGCATCGCTGCCGCCGAGGCCGAAAGCTACGGCAAGGCGGCCATCGTCGGCGAGGCGGGCGAGCTCGAACACGCGGCCGCGATCCTGCATCCGAAGCTCGGTGCGCCGTTGCGGAAGGCGGTCGGGAAGGGTGCGGCGCTGGTTCCTTCGGCCAAGAAGCGCGGCGGTCTCGGCACCGCCATCGACGTCCCGCTCGGCCACAAGGACGCGGCCTTCGTGCGCAGCCACTTCGACGCGATCGAAGCGCGCGTGTCGGACGCGCCGCGGGCCAACGAGATCGTCGTCGCGGTGGCGGTGACGGATAGCGGACGGCCGCTGGCGCGGGTCGGCGGATTGAAAGTAAGCGAGATCGTGGGGACGGACGGATTGCGGTAGCGACGTCGGGTGCAGTGGTTCCACAGTGCATGTCACACCGGCGAAGGCCGGGGCCCAATTTTGGTTCCGTACATGATTGGGTCTCGGCCTTCGCCGGGATGACAACGAAAAGTTTTCTATCGACTCAGGGAGCAGAGATGCATAACGCTGGAACCTTAAAACGAATCACCGTCGCTCTCGGACTCACGTTGTTCATGGCGACCATCGCGCATGCGCAGTCGACCGCGCAGTCCATCATCCGCATCGGCGAGATCAACAGCTACAAGGCCCAGCCCGCGTTCCTCGAGCCGTACAAGAAGGGCATGGAGCTCGCGGTCGACGAGATCAACGCCGCCGGCGGCGTCGACGGCAAGAAGCTCGAGCTGATCACGCGCGACGACAACGCGAGCCCCGGCGACGCCGTCCGCGTGGCCGAAGAGCTGGTCTCGCGCGAGAACGTCGCGGTGATCGGTGGCGCGTTCCTGTCCAACACCGGCCTCGCGCTCACCGACTTCGCGAAGCAGAAGAAGGTCTTCTATCTCGCCGGCGAACCGTTGACCGACAAGATCATCTGGGGCGCCGGCAACAAATACACGTATCGCCTGCGTCCCGGTACTTACATGCAGGCCGCGATGCTGGTGCCGGAAGCCGTCAAGCTCCACAAGAAACGTTGGGCCATCGTGTATCCCAACTACGAGTACGGCCAGTCGGCGGTCGCCGCCTTCAAGGACCTGTTGAAGGCCGCGCAGCCCGACGTCGAGTTCGTCGCGGAGCAGGCGCCGCCGCTCGGCAAGCTCGACGCCGGCAGCGTGGTGCAGGCGCTGGCCGATGCCAGGCCCGACGCGATCTTCAACGTGCTGTTCGGCGCCGACCTTTCCAAGTTCGTCCGCGAGGGCAACACGCGCGGGTTGTTCCAGGGTCGCGACGTGGTCAGCGTGCTGACCGGCGAGCCCGAGTATCTCGACCCGCTGAAGGACGAGACGCCCAACGGCTGGATCGTCACCGGCTACCCGTGGTACGGCATCCAGACGCCGGAGCACAAGGCATTCTTCCTGGCCTATCACGCCAAGTACAACGACTACCCGCGTCTCGGCTCGGTAGTGGGCTACACGATGATCAAATCGTTCGCGGCCGGCATCAGGAAGGCCAGGAGCGTCGACGCCGACAAGCTGAGTGCGGCGTTCGCGGGACTCGCGGTCGAGTCACCGTTCGGCAAGATCACCTATCGCGCGCAGGACCATCAGTCGACGATGGGCGCGTTCGTCGGCAAGACGAAGAACGAAGGCGGCAAGGGGGTGATGGTGGATTACACGTACTTCGACGGCGCGAAGTACCTGCCGAGCGATGCGGAGGTGAAGAAGTTGCGGGCGGCGGATTGAGTGGTAGCGGCGGAGTTGCGATTCGCGGGACGTGAGATTTCTCGCTCACTCCGTTGTCGC
>CAZZWS010000340.1:0-2368 GCA_964657795.1 Beijerinckiaceae bacterium | reverse complement strand
TCTCTTTGATCATCGACGGGTTGCCGCAGATCATGAGCCGCGTGCCGTCGTGCGTCATCGGCAACCCGACGATCGCCTCGAGCCGGCCTTCCGCGAGCAGGGTCGTGATGCGGCCACGACCGAGACCGCTCGTCGACTCGTTCGTCAGCGTCGGCACGTAACGCAGCCGCGCACGTCCCTCGGGCGGCGTGGCCTGCCAGCGCTCGACATCTTCGCGATACGCGAGTTCGACCTCGGTCCGTACGCTGTGCACGAGCACGATCTCGTCGAAGCGCGACCACACCGCCGGGTCGGCGAGCATCGCGCGGAACGGCGCGATGCCGGTGCCGGTGGCGAGCAGCCACAGGTGCCGCCCGCCGCTGAACCGATCGGTCCGCAGGAAGCCGTAGACCGTCGGATCGACGAGGATCGTATCGCCGACACCGAGCCGTGCCAGCGGCTGCGTGAACGGTCCGTCCGGGACGACAATCGAATAGAAGAGGAGCTCGGCCTCGCTCGGCGCGGATGCGATCGAGTAGGCGCGCCACACGGTCGTGCCGTCGTCCGCGTCGACGCCCAGCCTGACGAACTGCCCAGGCATGTAGTTGAGGCCCGACGGTCGGCTCGTCGTGAACGAGAAGAGGTGGGACGCCCAGTCGAATCGCGACGTGATCGCGCAGGCGATCGCGCGATCGTCGGAGGCGGTGGCCGCACTCATGGCCGGATCGGTGGGAACGACCATCCCGCTCTCACGCCATCGCCGTGCCGGCGCGACGTCTCTTCGTCGTGCCCGCGACGGCCGGAATCCGGCGGCGTGTGCGGTGGAACTCCCGAGAACCGGACAACCACACGGGGTTCCCGCCTTCGCGGGAACGACGGCCTCTGGTCCGGGCTTCGCACCGACGATCGATACCGAAGCTCAGCGCTCGAGCATCCCGAGCTTGTCCTTCACGTCCTTCCAGTCGTCCGCGTCCGGGAGGTGCGGCTTCATCCGCGTGATGCTGGGCCATCCCTTCGACAACTCGACGTTGAGCGCGGTGAAGTGCTTCTGGTCGGCCGGGACATCCTCTTCGGCGTAGATCGCGTTGACCGGGCACTCGGGGATGCACACCGCGCAGTCGATGCACTCGTCGGGATCGATCGACAGGAAGTTCGGGCCTTCGCGAAAGCAATCGACCGGGCACACATCGACACAGTCGGTGTAGCGGCACTTGATGCAGGATTCAGTGACCACGTGCGTCATGCAGGGACTCCATGAGTCGACGGTCGCGTTGCAGGGCCGTCGGCGGAAAATGAGGTCGTCATTCTACTGCAGCGTCCCTCGATCGAACGGCGCGTCGGTCGCTCGGCCGCGCCGGCGGGCCGCGATGGCGCCGCGCCTATAATCCGCGCACGCTTCGTCGGACTTCGTCGTGCCGGCCGACACCCATGCCGCTCAACCTCCCGATTCTTCTCACCTGGCTGCGCATCGTCCTGATCCCGCTCGTGGTCGGGGTGTTCTTCCTGCCCGACGCGTGGCTCGGCGGGGCCGCCAAGAACGCGACCGCGACGATCATCTTCATCGTCGCCGCCGTCACCGACTGGCTCGATGGCTGGCTGGCCCGCCGCTGGAACCAGACGTCGAGCTTCGGCGCGTTCCTCGACCCCGTCGCGGACAAGCTGATGGTGACCGCCGCGCTGATGATCCTCCTGCAGTTGTCGCGCATCAACGCGTTGGTCGCACTCGTCATCGTCGGTCGCGAGATCGCCATCTCGGCGCTGCGCGAATGGATGGCGCAGCTCGGCGCGAGCCGCAGCGTGGCGGTCCACTGGCTCGGCAAGATCAAGACCATTGCGCAGATGATCGCGATACCCATGTTGCTGTACGACGACTGGTTCGTCTTCTTCGACTCGCACTGGCTCGGCACGCGGCTGATCTGGGTCGCGGCATTGCTGACCGTGTGGTCGATGGCCTACTACATGCGCCGTGCCTATCCGAAGATCCTCGCGCGCACCCGTCGACCGAAGCGCCGGCGGCTCGCGCAGCGTGTCACCGGGGTCGGCAACGTCGGCGACGGCAAGCCTCCGGTCCTGTGACCGCACGCCGCTTCGCGTTGATTCCCGCTGCAGGGGTCGGCGCCCGCGCGGGCGCCGCCATCCCCAAGCAGTATCTAACCGTGGCGGGCGCACCGATGATCGTCCACACGGTGCGGGCCTTCACGGGGGTCGCGGCGATCGCGGCCATCGTCGTCGTGGTCGCCCCGGACGATGAACGCTTCGAACGCATCGTGCTCGACGCCGACTCGGTCGATCGCATCCGCGTCGTCCACGACGGCGGCGCGACGCGCGCTGCGAGCGTCGCCCATGGCCTCGCTGCACTGCGCGATGTCGCGGCCGACGAGGACTGGGT
>CAZZWS010000339.1:0-2376 GCA_964657795.1 Beijerinckiaceae bacterium | reverse complement strand
CGGCTCGCGCTGGATCGTGCGAACCGACTGGGATGCGCCGAACTACAAGCTGATGCAGGTGGCCGATGCCGCGGTCGGCGATCGCAAGGCCTGGAAGCCGCTGGTGCCGGTGAGCGACCAGGTCTTCATCAACGACTTCGATCTCTTCGCCGATCATTACGTCATCGACGAGCGCAGCGCGGGACTGCGCCGGTTGCGGGTCGTGTCCTGGAGCGATGGCAAGTCCTTCTACATCGACTCCAGCGAGCCGGCCTACACGACGACGCTCGGGACCAACCTCGAGCAGGCCACCGACACGCTGCGTTACGGCTACACGTCGCTGACGACGCCGGCCTCGGTCTTCGAGATCGACATGAAGACCGGCGAGAAGAAGCTGCTGAAGACCACGCCGGTGCTCGGTGGCTTCGACGCGAAGAACTACGTCACCGAGCGGGTATGGGTGAAGGCGAACGACGGAGCCGACGTCCCGGTCTCTCTGGTCTATCGCAGGGGGTTCAGGAAGGACGGCAGCGCGCCGTTGCTGCAGTACGGCTACGGGTCGTACGGCCTGTCGATGGACCCGGGCTTCCGCTCGACCGTGCTGTCGTTGCTCGATCGTGGCTTCGTCTATGCCATCGCCCACATCCGCGGCGGCGAGGAGATGGGCCGCGCCTGGTACGAGAACGGCAAGAAGCTGAAGAAGAAGAACACGTTCACCGACTTCATCGCGGTGACCGAGGCGCTGGTGCAGCAGGGCTATGGGGCGAAGGACAAGGTCTTCATGGAGGGCGGCAGCGCCGGCGGCCTGCTGATGGGCGCGGTCGTCAACATGCGGCCCGACCTCTACCGCGGCGTCGTCGCGCAGGTGCCGTTCGTGGATGTGGTCACGACGATGCTCGACGAGAGCATTCCGCTGACGACCAACGAGTTCGACGAGTGGGGCAATCCGAAGCAGAAGGCCTACTACGACTACATGCTGTCGTACTCTCCTTACGACAATGTGAGAAAGCAGCCGTACCCCGCGATGTTCATCGCGACGGGTCTGTTCGATTCGCAGGTGCAGTACTACGAGCCGGCCAAGTGGGTGGCGAAGCTGCGCACGCTGAAGGAAGGCGACCAGCCGCTGGTCTTCAAGATCAACATGGAAGCCGGCCACGGCGGCAAGTCGGGGCGCTTCCAGCGGCTGCAGGAAGTCGCGGAAGAGTATGCGTTCATGCTGGATCTCGTCGGCATCAAGGACTAGCAGGAGGAGCGAACGTGTATCTCAGGAACACCTGGTACGTCGCGTGCACGGCCGACGAGATCGCCGGCAAGCCGCTCGGCCGGCGGATCTGTGGCGAAGCGATGGTGATCTTCCGGTCGCGCGTCGACGACCACGCGGGCGATGCCGGCCGCGTCGTCGCGGTCGAGGACTTCTGCCCGCATCGCGGCGCACCGCTGTCGCTCGGCTTCCTGCGCGACGGCCATCTGGTCTGCGGCTATCACGGGCTCGTGATGGGGGGCGACGGCAAATGCGCATCGATGCCGGGCCAGCGCGTCCACGGTTTCCCGGCCAATCGCACGTTTCCCGCCGTCGAACGCGCGGGCTTCGTCTGGGTCTGGCCCGGCGACCCTGCGCTCGCCGACGAAGCGAAGTTGCCCGCGCTGGCCTGGGCCGACCATCCCGATTGGACCTACGGCGGGGGCCTGTTCAACGTCCGCTGCGGCTACCGGCTGATGATCGACAACCTGATGGACCTGACGCACGAGACCTACGTGCATGCGAGCAGCATCGGCCAGCCGGAGATCGAGGAAGCGCCGGTCGACACGAAGGTGCATGGCGACGAGGTCGTCACCAGCCGCTTCATGCAAGGCATCATGCCGCCGCCGTTCTGGCGCACGGCGCTGCGCGGCAACGGTCTCGCCGACGATGTACCGGTCGATCGCTGGCAGGTGTGTCGCTTCACGCCGCCGAGCCACGTGCTGATCGAGGTCGGCGTGGCGCATGCCGGCCACGGCGGCTACGACGCGCCCGACGCCCTGAAGGCGTCCAGCGTCGTCACCGACTTCATCACGCCGGAGACCGACACGTCGATCTGGTATTTCTGGGGCATGGCGCGACGTTTCAAGGTCGCGGACGGTGCGCTCACCGAGGCCATTCGCGCCGGCCAGCACACGATCTTCTCCGAGGATCTGGCGCTGCTCGAACGTCAGCAGCGCAACCTGCTCGACCATCCGGACCGCGTCCTGCTCAAACTCAATATCGATGCCGGAGGCGTGCACGCGCGTCGCGTACTCGACCGCCTGATCGCCGAGGAACAGCGCTTGCCGTCGCCGGCGCCGACAGCCGTCTTGCAGCGTCGAGCAATGCCTGTCGCGGGCGCTGACGTGACCGCGGTCGGGAGGGAGAGCAACGAT
>CAZZWS010000338.1:292-2458 GCA_964657795.1 Beijerinckiaceae bacterium | reverse complement strand
AGCGTGACGATGGCAAGGGTGACGATGGCAGCAAACGCGAGATCGCCTGCGCGATCGTCAACGTCGCGGGTCGGCATGCCCTGCACGTCTTCGATCTCGACAGCGGACGCGAGATCGCGGTGCCGGCGCTGCCTGCGGCGGCGCGGTCGGGCAGCGTGTCGCGCGTCCGCTTCGCACGCAGCGGCCATCGCGACGAGATCGCGTTCACCGTCGACTCGGCGCAGAGCCCCGGCGACGTCTACACGCTGGACCTCGCAGTCCCTGGCGTAGCGACGAAGGCCGAGCAGTGGACCCGTGCGGTCGTCGACGGCGTCGACCCGACACCGTTCCGCGAAGCGCAGATCGTGCAATGGAAGAGCTTCGACGGACGCACGATCAGCGGGCTCGTCAATCGTCCACCAGCCGGCTTCACCGGCAAGCGGCCCGTGCTGATCAACATCCACGGCGGCCCCGAAGGCCAGTCGACGATCGGCTTTCTCGGCCGCAACAACTACTTCGTCAACGCGCTCGGCATCGCGTACATCCAGCCCAACGTCCGCGGCTCGTCGGGCTACGGCAAGACCTACGTGTCGCTCGACGACGGCTACCGGCGCGAGGACTCGGTGAAGGACATCGGCGCGCTGCTCGACTGGATCGCGACGCAGCCTGACCTCGACGCGAGCCGTGTGATGGTCGCTGGCGGCAGCTACGGCGGCTACATGAGCCTGGCGGTCGCGACGATGTACGCGGACCGCATCGCCGCGTCGATCGATGTCGTCGGCATCTCCAGTTTCACGACCTTCCTCGAACGCACCGAGACCTATCGTCGCGACCTGCGTCGCGTGGAGTACGGCGACGAGCGCGACCCGGCGACGCGCGCGTTCTTCGAGCGCATCTCGCCGCTGACCAACGCCGACCGCATTCGCAAGCCGCTGTTCGTCGTCGCGGGTCAGAACGACCCTCGCGTGCCGTATCAGGAAGGCGAGCAAATCGTCGCGAAGGTGAGAGCGAACGGCGTGCCGGTCTGGCATCTGGTCGCGGACAACGAAGGCCATGGCTTCGCACGGAAGCCCAACGCCGACTATCAGTTCTACGCGCAGGTCTTGTTCATGCGGCGCTACCTGCTCGACCAGGAGGACGACACGCCATGATCGTCAACATCAGCGCCTACGAAGGCGGCAAACGCATCGGCGACATCACGATCGACCAGATCAGCGACGTGCTCGCGCGGGCGGGCACGTTCGTGTGGGTCGGGCTTTACGAGCCTGAGGAAGTGCTGCTGGCGAAGATGCAGGAGGAGTTCGGTCTGCACGAACTCGCGGTCGAGGACGCGCGCCTCGCGCATCAGCGGCCAAAGATCGAGACCTACCGTAACTCGTTGTTCATCGTGCTGAAGACCGCGAACCTGAGGGACAAGCAGATCGCTTACGGCGAGACGCATCTCTTCGTCGGCGCCAACTTCCTCGTGTCGGTGCGACACGGCGAGTCGGCCGGTTATGCGGTCGTGCGCGAGCGTTGCGAGGAGACGGCCAACATGCTCGCGAAGGGCCCGGGCGTCGCGGTCTACGCGATCCTCGACTTCGTCGCCGACAATTTCCAGCCGATCATCGAACAGCTCGAGGACGAATTCGACGTGCTCGAGGAAGGCATCTTCAAGAGCGACTTCGATCGCCTGCTGATCGGCCGCATCTACGAGCTCAAGCGGCAGCTTCTGCAGCTGCGCAACGCGGCGTTGCCGGTCGGCGACATCGCCAACGAACTGATGCGCTTCCACGACGAGCTGATCCCGAAGGACCTGCGCGCTTACTTCCGCGACGTGAAGGACCACGTGGCGCGGCTGGTCGGCATGGCCGACAACATGCGCGAGCTGCTCAACTCGGCGATGCAGGTGAACCTGGCGCTGGTCGGCGTCAGCCAGAACGAGGTCGTCAAGCGTCTGGCCGGCTGGGGGGCCATTCTGGCGGTGCCGACCGTGGTGTTCAGCCTGTACGGCATGAACTTCAAGTGGATGCCGGAGCTGGAATGGCACTACGGCTATCCGGCCGCGGTGGGGTTCACGGTCGTGGCCTGCTTCCTGTTGTACAAGCGACTGCAGAAGACGGGGTGGATCTGAGGAGCCTCACGGCATCTCATTTTGTCGTCCCGGCGAAGGCCGGGACCCAAGTTCGCGCCACACGCATCCACAAG
>CAZZWS010000338.1:0-282 GCA_964657795.1 Beijerinckiaceae bacterium | reverse complement strand
GTTGCTACACCGGGCAACGCCACTGGATTCCCGCGTTCGCGGGAACGACGAAGCTGAATGAATCGCGAAAGATCAACGCGGGAACCCAGCGGCGTTCTTCGACAAGCCACGTCATACGGCGACGCGGAGCCCGCTCAGTTGTTCGCGTAGATCTCCGACCCGCGCTTCACGAACTCCACCGTCTTCTCCTGCATTCCCGCCGCGATCGCCGTCTCGTCCGCCACCCCGAGCTTCGCCGCGTAATCACGCACGTCCTGCGTGATCTTCATCGAGCAGAAATGC
>CAZZWS010000337.1:0-2509 GCA_964657795.1 Beijerinckiaceae bacterium | reverse complement strand
GATTGGGTCCCGGCCTTCGAGTGTTCGATTGAGTGGGTCCCGGCCTTCGCCGGGATGACAGGGTCAGACCGCTGGCGCGGGAACGGAGCGAACGATATGGCACTGAAGACCACTTTCCTCGAGTTCGAGCAGCCGGTCTCCTCGCTCGAGGAGAAGATCGAAGAGCTGCGGTTCGCGCAAGACGACTCGGCGGTCGACATCTCGGAAGAGATCGGCCGCCTGCAGAAGAAGAGCGACGCGCTCACGAAGGATCTCTACGCCAAGCTGACGCCGTGGCAGGTGGCCCTCGTCGCGCGGCATCCGCAGCGGCCGTACACGCTCGACTACGTCCGCGACATCTTCACGGACTTCCACGAACTGCACGGCGATCGCAGCTTCTCCGACGACCTGTCGATCGTCGGTGGCATGGCGCGCTTCAACGGCCTGGCCTGCATGGTCATCGGCCACCAAAAGGGTCGCGACACGAAGGAACGCGCGGCCCGCAACTTCGGCATGCCCAAGCCCGAGGGCTATCGCAAGGCGTTGCGGCTGATGAAGCTGGCCGAGAAGTTCGACCTGCCGATCTTCACGTTCGTCGACACGCCGGGCGCCTATCCGGGCATCGACGCCGAGGAGCGCGGGCAGTCCGAGGCCATCGGGCACAACCTGTACGCGATGGCCGAGCTCAAGGTGCCGATCATCGCGACGGTCATCGGCGAAGGCGGTTCCGGCGGCGCGCTGGCGATCGCGATGGGCGACCAGGTGCTGATGCTGCAGTACTCCACCTACTCGGTGATCTCGCCCGAAGGCTGCGCGTCGATTCTCTGGAAGAATCCCGACAAGGCGCCCGACGCGGCGGAGATCATGGGTATCACCGCGCATCGGCTGAAGGCGCTCGGGCTGATCGACAAGATCGTCGCCGAGCCCGTCGGCGGCGCACATCGCGCTCCGACGCAGATGGCGCAGATGCTCAAGCGCGCGCTGGCCGACTCGCTGCGACAGTTCCAGGGCCTGAAGACCGTCGACCTGCTCGCGCAACGCTACGAGCGCCTCGCGGCTTACGGCAAATTCAAGGAGACCGTGCCGCAGGAGTGATGGTGCGATCCTTTCTTCGCGGTCTTCGGGCGCGACACGATGCGGGTCGATGAGGGACTCGAAAGCACGCTGCGGGGCGCGCTGAAGGCGGCGCTCTCGCTGCCCGATCCCGCAGCCGGCATCGGACCCGCGCGCATCGCCGTCGCCTTCAGCGGCGGCGGCGACTCGACCGCCCTGCTGCACGCAGCCGCCGTCCTGCAGAAGCGCGGCCTCGTCGAAGTCTTCGCGTTCCACATTCATCACGGACTGGCGGACGACGCCGACCAGTGGCTCGCGCACTGCGCGGATATCGCTGCGGCCTTCGGCGTCGCGTTCGATGCCGATCACGTCACCCCGGGTCAGCGCGGCGTCTCACTGGAAGCCGATGCGCGTCGCCTGCGCTACGCGGCGCTCACCCGACTCGCGGCACGACGCGGCTGCGTCGCCCTGCTGACCGCCCATCACGCCGACGACCAGGCCGAGACCGTGCTCGTCAACCTCGCGCGTGGCGCGGGCATCGGCGGGCTCGCGGCCACGGCACGCAGCCGCATGCTGCCGTCTCCGGACTTCGCAGGCATCGTGTTGCTCCGGCCTTTCCTCGACCTGCCCGGCATCCGGCTGCGCGGCTATCTCAAGGCCTATGGCCTGCGGCATGTCGACGATCCGTCCAACAACGATCGTCGCTTCACGCGCAACGCGATCCGCCACGAGGTCATGCCGGCGTTACGACGCATCGTCCCGTCGATCGCGACACGCCTGACCCAGACCGCCGCGCACGCCGCGACGATGCAGAGCCTGCTCGACGAGATCGGGCTCGAGGACCTCGGTCATGGTCAGGACGACCCGGACGAGCCGGCGGGTCGCAACGACGCGCTCGAGGTCGATCGACTCGCGGCGCTGTCGCGGGCACGCGCCGCGAACGCGTTGCGCGTGTGGCTCGCGCATCGCGGCATGCGCCCGCCATCGGCCGCCGCGCTGAAGGAGATGCTGACCCAGCTGACCCATGCCGCACCCGATGCACAGATCGAGCTGCTGCACGAGCAGCAGACGCTGCGGGTCTATCGCGGACGGCTGTCGATCGATCGGGGCGGCCCGCCGCGCGTCGGCTTCAAGGCGATCGCATGGAACGGCGAGGGCCGCATCGACGTGCCCGAATGGAACGGCGCCCTGCACTTCACCCACGCTGTCGACGAGCGCGGCTTCGACGCGTTCGTGTTGCGCGAAGGTCCGCTGACGCTGCGGGAGCGACGCGGCGGTGAGCGGCTCCGCGTGCGACCCGACGGCCCGAGCCGCACGCTCAAGAATCTCTATCAGGAAGCCGGCATCGCCGCCTGGCAACGGGAGCGGCTGCCGCTCGTGTACCTCGGCGACCGCTTGCTGCTCGCCGCCGGCGTGGGACCGAACGCCGACGCGATGACGCATGCGCTGCCCGGCATGGACGCGATGCGGATCGAAT
>CAZZWS010000336.1:0-2516 GCA_964657795.1 Beijerinckiaceae bacterium | reverse complement strand
CGGACGGACCGCGCGGCGGTCCGTCGCGAAGCCCTCTATTCTAGGCGCTCGCGGCAGCATGCCGCCGTCTCCCCGACAGGACCGTATGGCCATCTCCGTTTTCGATTCACGCCTGTGGCGCGACATGTTCGGCACACCGGCGATGCGAGCCGTGTTCGACGATCGCGCGTTCGTCGCGCGCTGCGTCGATGTCGAGACCGCACTCGCGCGAGCCGAGGCACGCGCCGGACTGATCCCGGCCGACGCGGCCGTGCAGATCACGCGGCAGGCCGACGCAGATGCGCTCGACTTCGATCACCTGGAGACCGAGACCGCGCTGGTCGGCTATCCGGTGATGGCGATCGTCCGCCAGCTCGCCGGACAGTGCGGCGACGCGGGCCGCTACGTGCACTGGGGCGCGACGACGCAGGACATCATGGACAGCGCCGCCATGCTCCAGTGCAGGACCGCAGCGGCGCTGATCGAGGCGCAGCTCGACGAGGTCCGCGCCGCGCTGCGCGACCTCGCGACGAAGTACGCGGATACCGTCACGGCCGGTCGCACGCATCTCCAGCACGCGTTGCCCGTCACGTTCGGTTACCGCGCCGCGGTGTGGCGGTCGGCGCTAGATCGCCATGCCGACCGGCTGCGACAGACCAGGGCGCGTTGCCTGATGGTCCAGTTCGGCGGCGCGGCCGGGACGATGGCTTCGCTCGGCGCCGCCGCCAACGGACTCGCGGTACGCGCCCACCTCGCCGACGAGCTCGGCCTCGCCGACCCCGGCATCACGTGGCACGTGGCACGCGACGCCCCGAACGAATGGGTAGCGCTGCTGGCCGCCATCGGCGCGTCGCTCGGCAAGATCGCGGTCGATGTGATGACGATGGCGTCGTCGGAATTCGGCGAGGTGGCCGAACCGTTCGTGCCGGGTCGCGGCGGCAGCACGACGATGCCGCAGAAACGCAATCCGATCTCGAGCGAACTGATGTTCGCGTCCGCCAAGATGCTGCGCGAGCGCGCCGCGCTGATGCTCGACGCGATGATGAGCGACTTCGAACGCGCGAGCGGACCCTGGCATCTGGAATGGAGCGCCTTGCCGGAGAGCTTCCTGCTCGCCGCCGGATCGCTGCACCAGGCGGCGTTCCTGTTGCGCGGTCTGCAGGTCGACACGACGCGCATGCGTCGCAACCTCGACCTCACGGGTGGATTGATCGTGGCCGAAGCCGTGATGATGGGGCTCGCGCCCACGCTCGGCCGGCAGGCAGCGCACGACCTCGTGTACGACGCCTGTCGCGACGCCATCGAGCATCGCATCACGCTGCTCGATGCGCTGAAGGCACGCCCGTCGATCGTCGAGGCGATCGGCGAAGCCCGGCTCGGGCAACTCACCGATCCGGCCGGCTATGTCGGTGCGGCCGCCGAGATGGCCCGCGCGAGCGTCCGCGAAGCCGGCTGACGTCGCGCGCCGCCATGGCGGGCTGCCGGCTCGCCACCGATGACGGAGCGCGTCTCGAGACGGATCGTCAAGGCGTAACGGTGGAGCAACTTGTCGAAAACTCTTACAAACGGCCGCTCGTGCGTTCAGTCTTCGTCCTGTTCAAAATTTCACAAAAACGACGCAAGCACCTGTTCCGTCTGCATTTACGAGTCGATTGTTGCTGTCTGGCACATTAACTGCTCTATCAATTCATCAGTTACTGACCGCTATTCGCTATCCCTTCGACTTGGAATCTTCATGAATCTCTTCCCCAAATCCTTTGCTTTGAGCACCGTTGCCGTTGCCGCAGCGCTCGCATTCGCCCCCGCGGCCAATGCCGCGCTGATCTCGGTCAACTCGAACACCACCGTGCAGGGCTCGCCCATCACGCCGCCCGCGACGCCCACCAGCGGCATCTCGACGATCGACCTGACCGGCAAGGTCGGCGCCACCAACTTCACGCTCAACACCGGCAGCAATTCGGTCACGGTCAACACGACCGGCGCAACGTCGGTCGGCGGCGGCGTCGTGCAAGGCAGCTCTTCCGGTGCGTACGCGGCTCCGGTCACCGGCGCGAGTGGCGCGACGGTCACGACGCCCTATTTCTCCACCGGCGGCACCCCCGGCACGATCACGCTGACGTTCGCGTCGGTCCAGTCGTATCTGGGTTTGCTGTGGGGCTCGATCGGCACGGGTGACTTCATCACGTTCAAGAGCGCCGGCGCCACGATCGCCACCGTGACGGGCACGAACGCCATGAACGCCGCGGTTGGCTTCAACGGGGCGAACGGCGCGCAGGGGTTCGGCGGCAGCCAGTACACGCTGGTCAACTTCCTGAACGGCACCACCTTCGACACGGTGATCCTCGGTCAGAGCGGACAGCCTTCATTCGAGTCGGCCAACTTCGAATACGCCGCCCGCAACGTCGCGGCCATCCCGGAGCCGGGCGTGATCGGCCTGCTCGGCATCGGCATCGCCGGCCTCGCCGCCTCCCGTCGTCGCAAGGTCGCCAAGGTCTGACCCTGCGTCGCAAGGGCCGCGGTTCGGCCCCCGGAAAAAA
>CAZZWS010000335.1:0-2553 GCA_964657795.1 Beijerinckiaceae bacterium | reverse complement strand
AAGGCGGGCGACGTCCTGCACGCGGCGGATCTGGCCGGCACGTCGATCGCGCCGGCATTGCGCGCATTGCTGGACATGCATCCCGACGAAGCGGGACGACCGCGCTGGACCGCCGTCGTCGCGCTGCGTTCGCCGGCCGACGCCGGCGACGACGCGGCCGCCGCGACCCGTGCCCGCGTCGTCCGTGCCGTCGACCCCGAAGTCGACCCCATCGGCAGCGCGAACGGATCAACGACGATCCGCTACGTCGACATCAAGAGCGAGACCGAACACCTCTACGCCGGCTACCTGTCGGTGGCCGTGCGCATGGCCGGCTTCGGCGCGCTGGCCATCGTGGTCCTGCTGGCCGTCACGCTGCGCAGCGCGGCGCGCCTGTTCCGCGTGCTCATGCCGCTCGCGCTCGCCGTCGTCTTCGTCACGGCGGGACACGTCGTCGCGGGCGGCACGATGAACCTGTTTCACCTCGTCGGCCTGTTGCTGATCGTCGGCGTCGGCTCCAACTACGCGTTGTTCTTCGATCGCCGCGGTCACGCGTCGAACGACGCGGACGACGACGCGCGCGTGCTGCTGTCGCTGCTGGTCGCCAACCTGACGGCCGTCATCGGCTTCGGCGTGCTCGCGTTGTCGTCCATCGGCGTGCTCAACGCGATCGGCACGACGGTCGCGCCGGGTGCGTTGCTGGCGCTCTGGCTGGCGGCCGTGTTCGCGCGACCGGATGCCCGGGAGGCGATCGCCTGATGTCCCGGCGCATCTTCGGGGTGGCGCTGACCTGCATGCTCGCCGCCTGCGTCGCATCCGGTGACGCGACCCGGCCGCTGCCGGTGCGCATCATCGCGGCGCCGTGCGCGCGACCCGTCGACGCGCTGCTCGTGCTCTTGCCGGGTGCGGGCGATCGCGGCGACGACTTCATCGACGAAGGGTTCGTGCAGGCGGTCCGCTCGCGCGGCATCGCGGCCGACGTCGCGGTGGTCGGCGCGACGGTGGCCTACTACCGCGCGAACAACGTCGTGCGGCGTCTCGACGACGAGGTGATCGCGCCCGCCCGCGCGCGAGGGATTCGTCACGTGTGGCTCGCGGGGGTCTCGATCGGCGGCCTCGGCAGCCTGATCTACGCGAACGAGCGGCGCGCGGGAGAACGATCGGAGTCGGTCGACGGGCTGCTGCTGGTCGCGCCGTACCTCGGTGAACGGAAGATCGTCGCCGAAGTCGGGGATGCCGGCGGCCTCGCACGCTGGTCGCCCGGCGCCGTTGCCGGCGACGATCTCGATCGCCGATTGTGGCAATGGCTGCAGACACTGACCGAACGACGCGACGAACACCGCGAGCGCGCACTGCCGCCCGTCTGGCTCGGCTTCGGCGTCGACGATCGCTTCGCCCCCGCGCATCGCCTGCTGGCCGCGGCGCTGCCGGCCGACCACGTCTTCACGGCGCCCGGCGGTCACGACTGGCCCGCATGGCGCATCGTGTGGAACGACATGCTGGATGCGGCGCCGCTGCCGCGCGAGCCTGCGTGCAAGGCGCTGCGTTGAACCGTCCATCGACGCTGGTGCGCGGATCGATCGGCCTGCACGTCTTCGTCGCCGGCGCGCTCACGATGCAGCCGTCGTGGTGGCCGATGGCCCTCGCGGCGCTGGTCGCCGACCACGCGACGATCACGGCGGCGGGACTGTGGCCCACCAGCACCCTCCTCGGCCCCAACCTGCGCCGACTGCCGCCCGCCGCCATCGCGCGGCGCCAGGTCGCGCTGACGATCGACGACGGACCCGATCCCGAGGTCACGCCCCGCGTCCTCGACCTGCTCGACGAACTCGCCCTGAAGGCGAGCTTCTTCTGCATCGGCGAACGCGTGCGACGCTATGCCGCGCTGGCCCGCACGATCGTCGCGCGCGGCCACGCCATCGAGAACCACAGTCAGCGTCATCGTCACGACTTCTCGCTGCTCGGTCCGGGCGCGTTCGAACGCGAACTCGATGCCGCGCAACGCTCGATCGCGGACACCGTCGGTGTCGCGCCGCGCTTCTTTCGCGCGCCGGCCGGCCTGCGCAACGTGTTCCTGCAGGGCGCGCTCGAACGCCAGGGGCTGACGCTCGCGAGCTGGACGCGACGCGGCTTCGACACCGTCGAGACCGATGTCGACCGTGTCGTGGGGCGTCTGACGAAGCGGCTGGCCGCTGGCGACATCCTGTTGCTGCACGACGGCCATGCCGCGCGGACGGGCGCGGGCACGCCGGTCATCTTCGACGCGCTGCCGCGGCTGGACGCCGCATTCCGTGCGCAGGGCCTGACGACGGTGACGCTGCACGAGGCGATGGCTTCGGCATGAAGCCTTCGACGGACTTGGACTTGCGACGTATCGCCGCCACGGCCGCGGCGCTCTATCGCGGCAACTTCGCGCGGCGCTTCGCGATGGGCAAGCTGATGCGCGACCCGCTGTTCGCGACGTTGCTGCGGACCGGCGCGATCCCCGATGCGGCCTGCCTGATCGACCTCGGCTGCGGCCAGGGCCTGCTCGCCGCATGGCTGCATGCGGCGCGTGCCCAGTGGGTCGCCGAC
>CAZZWS010000334.1:0-2567 GCA_964657795.1 Beijerinckiaceae bacterium | reverse complement strand
CGCTCGTGATCAATCCCGGCCCTCCAGACCGGGCTGGAAGCTGGCGCTGGCCCGTCCCGACGACCTCTTCTTCGCGATGGAGCCGAACCTCTACGGGCCGTTCACCACGCCGCGGCAGGCAGGAGTCGCATTGCGGGCCATCGCCGATGCGCACGGGCTGTGTCCGACGGTTCTCAAGCTCGATAAGGGACAAGCCGGCAAGCCTTGCTTCTCGCATCAGGTCAAGCGTTGTCACGGCGCGTGCGTCGGCCTCGAGACGATCGCCGAACACACCGCACGACTCAAGCTGGCACTGGCCTCGACGGCGCTGCGACCCTGGCCGTTCGACGGAGCGGTCGCCTTCCGCGAAGGCGACACGTTGCATGTCGTCGACGGCTGGGCGTATCTCGGCATGGCGTGCGACCTCGACGCAGCCCGTCGTCTGGCCATCGTCGCCCGACCCTTCGATCACGATGTCTATCGACTGCTGGTCGGCAGGATCGACGGGATGATCGTGATGCCCTTGTATCGGGCCGCTTCGGATGCGACGCATGCGTACCCGCCGCTTTCCATCGAAACGAGTGCGGCCGGATCATGTTCCGTTCCGCTCGGGTCGGTTGCAGTCCATCGCGATCCGCCCACGATTCTTCCCCCGCAATCCGATGAGCCCCGACGAGATCGCGCATGCGCGTGCGAGGCCACGACGCCGGGCACCGGGCAAGCCGCTGCATCCGGGCCCCACCGAATGGAGCCCGACCGGTCCGGCACCGATCCGTGCGGGCCTTCCGCATCCGGGGCGTCGCCATCGGATCAACAGGCGTGAGCCGCACTTTCGATGGCCCTGCCCCGCTACGCCGAACTCCATTGCCTGTCCAATTTCAGCTTCCTGAAAGGGGCGTCGCATCCCGAGGAGCTGGCCGCGAAAGCCATCGAGCTCGGCTATGCCGCGCTCGCGCTCACCGACGAATGCTCGCTGGCCGGCGTGGTCCGCGCGCATGGCGAGACCAAGGAAAGCGGCCTGAAGCTGATCATCGGCAGCAGCTTCGTGCTCGACGACGGACTGCAGCTCGTGCTGCTGGCCACCGACCGCAACGGGTACGGCAACCTGTCCGAGCTGATCACGCTGGCGCGGATGCGTTGCGACAAAGGCACCTATCGACTGAGCCGTGCCGATCTCGATGGCCGCCCGCAACCGGCCGCGGCCATTCCCGCATCGGCTGGCGCCATCGATCATCTGGCCGGCATGCCGGACTGCCTCGCGCTGTGGATCCCGGCACGCGATGCCGACGACGCCCGACTCGAAGCCGACGCACGGTGGTTTGCCGCGACCTTCGCCGATCGGCCCGAACCGGCCGAGCCGCATCCCTCGTTCGTCGCGCGTCGTGCCTGGATCGCGGTCGAGCGCACGCATCGCATGGACGACCCGCTGGTGCTGAGGCGTCTGGCCGACCTCGCCGACCGCACCGGCCTGCGCTGCGTGGCGACCGGCAACGTCCACATGCATGTGCGTTCCCGGAAGCCGCTGCAGGACACGTTGACGGCGATCCGGCTCAATCGTCCGGTCGCGGACTGCGGTGACGCGCTGGCGCCGAACGCGGAACGCCATCTGCGCACGCGCTCGCGGCTATCCCGTCTCTTCGACGAAGCATTGCTCGAAGAGACGGTGGTCGTCGCCGACCAGTGCACGTTCTCGCTGAAGCAGCTCAGATACGAATACCCGAAGGAGATCGTGCCCGCGGGCGACACCCAGACCAGCTACCTGCGTCGGCTGACCGAGGAAGGCCTGATCACGCGCTTTCCGGAGGGGGTGATCCCCAAGGTCAGGAAGCAGGTCGAGCACGAGCTCGCCCTCATCGCCGAGCTCGCATACGAAGCCTTCTTCCTGACGGTCCACGACATCGTCCGTTACGCGCGCCGCGTCGGCATCCTGTGCCAGGGCCGCGGCTCGGCCGCCAACTCGGCCGTGTGCTTCTGCCTCGGCATCACCGAGGTCAATCCGGCCTTTCAGGACATGCTGTTCGAACGCTTCCTGACCAAGGAACGCGACGAGCCACCGGACATCGACGTGGACTTCGAGCATCAGCGGCGCGAAGAGGTCATCCAGTACATCTTCGACAAGTACGGCCGCCATCGCACCGCGCTGGCCGCGACGGTGATCGCATACCGAACGAAGTCGGCCATCCGCGATGTCGGCAAGGCGCTCGGCATGGATGCGGAACGCGTCGACCGGCTGTCGTCGTCGCATGCCTACTGGGACGGTGCGAAGGATGGCCGCGAACGGCTCGAGGAGAACGGCTTCGATCCCGACAGCCCGGTCGTGCGGAAGCTGATCGAACTCACCGGAACCCTGCGCAGTTTTCCGCGGCATCTGTCGCAGCACGTCGGCGGCTTCATCATCAGCGCCGACAAACTGTCGCGGATGGTGCCCATCGAGAACGCCGCGATGCGGAAGCCCGCTGACTGGAACGACGCGATGGGCCATCGGGCGGCTTATGCGGAGGCGCGACCGCGGGACGATGCCGAAGAGGGTCCCAAGGAAGAAGACGAATCGGGTGCCAGCCATCGCCAGGGCGACGATATTGGTCCGG
>CAZZWS010000333.1:0-2577 GCA_964657795.1 Beijerinckiaceae bacterium | reverse complement strand
CCAGTTCGTCGATCACTTCATCGCGCGGCCCGCGAAGCTCGGGACGCTGACGGCGCGCTTCCTCGATCGTCCGGTGACGCTGCCGATCGACGGCGCGCCGACGGCGAGGCCCTACCTCATGCCGATCGCGATCCTCATCGATCGCTCCACCGGCAGCGCCGCCGAACTGACCGCGCATGCGCTGGTCGAGTTGCGCGGTGCCCTGCCGGTCGGCGAGCGCACCTGCGGCTGCGTGGTGGGCATCCAGCGCGAGTTCATGCTGCCCGATGGCGGAGCGCTGCGGGTCGCCGAGGCCAGCTTCCGCAGTCCCCAGGATCGCCGGATGGAGTCCGACCCGCTGCTGCCGGCCGTGACCGTCGAACCGACGCTCGCCGCGCTGCGCGCCGGCGACGATGTCGTATTGCAGGCGGCCGAACGCGCATTGCTGACCGAAAGCCGGTGAGCGGGAGGTCGGTTTTTCGGTCGTCCCGGCGCGGGCCGGGATCCAGGCTGGTCGTCCGTCCGTGGGGCACGAACCCGGGCCCCGGCCTTCGCCGGAATGACAGACCGAAGAGGGCCGCGGCACGCTAAAATGGCGATCGACCGAGCACTTCATCAATCGCGCTGTCGTATCCCTGCGGCATCCTGCGCGTTCACGTTCTTCCGGAGATTCCATGCCCCTTGTTTCGATGCGCCAACTTCTCGACCATGCGGCCGAGAAAGGCTACGGCCTGCCCGCCTTCAACGTCAACAACCTGGAGCAGGTGCAGGCCATCATGATGGCGGCCGCCGAAGTCGACAGCCCGGTCATCATGCAAGCGTCGGCCGGCGCGCGTAAGTACGCGGGCGAGATCTTCCTGCGCCACCTGATCGAGGCCGCCGTCGAGTCGTATCCGCACATCCCGGTCGTGATGCACCAGGACCACGGCCAGTCGCCGGCGGTCTGCATCCAGGCCATGCGGCTCGGCTTCTCGTCGGTGATGATGGACGGCTCGCTCGAAGCCGACGGGAAGACCGTCGCCGACTACGACTACAACGTCGACGTGACGAAGCGGGTGGTCGACATCGCGCATGCCATCGGCGTGACGGTCGAAGGCGAGCTCGGCGCGCTCGGTTCGCTCGAAACGATGATGGGCGACAAGGAAGACGGCCACGGCGCCGAAGGCACGATGACGCGCGAGCAGCTGTTGACCGATCCCGACGAGGCCGCGCGGTTCGTCCAGGCCACGCAGCTCGATGCGCTGGCGATCGCCATCGGCACGTCGCACGGCGCGTACAAGTTCACGCGCAAGCCCACCGGCGACATTCTGGCCATCGACCGCATCAAGGAGATCCACAAGCGCATCCCGAACACGCACCTGGTCATGCACGGGTCCTCGTCGGTGCCGCAGGACCTGCTCAAGATCATCCGCGACAACGGCGGCGACATGCGCGAGACGTTCGGCGTGCCGGTCGAAGAGATCCAGGAAGGCATCAAGTTCGGCGTCCGCAAGATCAACATCGACACCGACATCCGCCTCGCGATGACGGCCGCCATCCGCCAGTACTTCACCGAGAACCCCGAGAAGTTCGATCCGCGCGACTACCTCAAGCCCGCGATGCTCGCGGCCCAGAGGATCTGCGTGCAGCGCTACCAGGAGTTCGGCTCGGCCGGCCAGGCCTCGAAGATCAAGCCGGCCACGCTGACCTTCATCGCCGAGAAGTACAAGAAGGGCGAACTGGCGCAGGTCGTTCACTGACCATCGGCCAGGTTTCTTCATGACGGCCGCGCTCTATCGGTCCACGATCACGTCGCTGCCCCTTCTCGGCCGCGGCAAGGTCCGCGAGAACTACGCGGTCGGCGACGACCGGATGCTGATGGTGGCGAGCGATCGCATCTCGGCGTTCGACGTCGTGATGCAGGAGCCCATTCCGGGCAAGGGCGCCGTGCTGACACGCATGGCGTCGTTCTGGTTCGGGCTGCTGGCCGACGTGGTCCCCAACCATCTGCTGGACGTCGATCCCGCATCGGTGGTCGCGCCGGACGAGGTCGATCAGGTCGACGGGCGCGCGATGGTGGTCCGGAAGCTCACGCCGCTGCCGATCGAGGCCGTGGTGCGCGGCTACCTCGCGGGCTCGGGCTGGAAGGACTATCAGGCGACCGGTGCGATCTGCGGCGTCGCGCTGCCGTCGGGGCTCGGCAACGCGGCCAGATTGCCGCAGCCGATCTTCACGCCGGCGACCAAGGCGGACCTCGGCGATCACGACGAGAACATCGACTTCGCGACGGCGGTCAGCCTGATCGGCGCCGACCTCGCCGAACGCGTGCGCAGCACCAGCCTCGCGCTGTACGCGCGGGCGAGCGACCACGCCGCGAGCCGCGGCATCGTCATCGCCGACACCAAGTTCGAGTTCGGGCTGGATCGCGATGGCACGCTGACGCTGATGGACGAGATCCTCACCGCCGACTCGTCACGCTTCTGGCCCGCCGATTCGTACGCCGCGTCGCTGGCGGCCGGCGCCAACCCGCCCAGCTTCGACAAGCAGTTCCTGCGCGACTACCTCGAATCAGTGCCCGGCTGGAACAAGCGGGCGCCGGCGCCGCCGCTGCCCGACGCC
>CAZZWS010000332.1:0-2582 GCA_964657795.1 Beijerinckiaceae bacterium | reverse complement strand
CGTCGCGGTTGATGACCATGCCGGCCACGCCGACGTTGCCGCCGAGCTTGCGGAAATACTCGACCGCCGAGCACACGTTGTTGGCGACATACAGCGACTGCAGGTCGTTGCTGGCGACGACGATGACCTTCTGGCACATGTCGCGCGCGATCGGCAGGCCGAAGCCGCCGCACACCACGTCGCCGAGGAAATCCAGCAGCACGTAGTCGAAGCCCCAGTCGTGGAAGCCGAGCTTCTCGAGCAGTTCGAAGCCGTGGATGATCCCGCGACCGCCGCAGCCACGACCGACCTCGGGTCCGCCGAGCTCCATCGCGTATACGCCGTCGCGCTTGAAGCAGACGTCGCCGATCTGCACCGCTTCGCCGGCGAGCTTCTTCTTACCGCTGGTCTCGATGATCGTCGGGCACGCGCGGCCACCGAACAGCAGCGACGTGGTGTCGCTCTTCGGATCGCAGCCGATCAGCAGGACCTTCTTGCCCTGCTGCGCCATCATGTAGCTGAGGTTGGCGAGCGTGAAGCTCTTGCCGATGCCGCCCTTGCCGTAGATCGCGATGATCTGCGTGGTCTTGGCAGCGGGCGACGTCAGCGGCGCCGCGGGTTCGATCGCGGCTTCCTGGCGCAACAGTTCGACGAACTTCATCGGCGAGGACGCGACGGACCCAACGACGGACCCGGCAACGGGCTTCTCGGACAGCATGGTCGCGCTCATGAACAAGCTCTCCAGTCCAGAATCATCTTCAGGCAGGCCGCGTCGCCGAACGCGACCGGGTACGCGGCGGCGGCGTGTTCGGCGCTCTCGCGGTGGGTGATCAGGCCGCTCATCGACACGCGGCCGGACTCGATCAACTCCTTGACCGCGAGCAGGTCGGAACGGCGCCATTCGGCGGCCGTGCGGATGGTGGCTTCGCGCATGAACGCCGGCGCGAAGTCGAAGCCGAGACGGTCGCTGTAGAAGCCCGCGAGCACGACCTCGCCACCCTTGCCGAGTCGCGCGATCAACGCGTCGAGCAACGACGCATCGCCGCTGACGTCGCAGATCGACTGGTAGTCGCGACGCGCGTCGTCGTCGGGATGCACGACCGGGTAGCCGGTCGCGCCCGCCTGGCGCATCGGGTTCGTTTCCCAGACCGTCGGGGGCGCGAAGCCCGCGGCCACCGTCATCCGGGCGATCAGGCGGCCGAGCACGCCGTGACCGACGATCAGCTCCGGCGCCCGCTCGACCCGACGGCCGTCGCCGGCAACCGCGTGGTACGCCGTCGCGGCCAGCGCCAGCAGGACGCCTTCCTCGCCGAGCGATGCGTCGATGCCGAGCGCCTTGTCGCCGGCCACCACGACGCGTGACGCGGCGCCACCGAACAGGCCCTTGACCTCGCCGTAGCAGCGCGCGCCGGGCACGTAGACATGATCGCCGACCGCGTGGCCGCTCCTGGCACCTGCCTCGGCGACGACACCGACCGACTCGTAGCCGGGCACCAGCGGATAACCCATGCCGGGAAACATCGGCATGCGGCCGGTCCACAGCAGCTTCTCGGTGCCGGTGCTGATGCCGCTGTGATGCACGTCGACGACCACGTCGTCGTCGGCCGCGGGCGCGAGGTCGAGGCGCTGGACGCTCAGGCGACCCGGCTGCTCGAAGACGACGGCGTTGGTGATCATGCGACGCGTGCTGATGCGGTGTTCATGGCTGTCATCATATGCTTACGTTTGGGTGTGTCAACTTTAATTGACGCAACACTGCAGACTTTCGATGCGGCACTGCGACGAGAAACGACATTCCGCAATGCCCGACAATCATTTGCGGGCGATCAGCACGCGCGTCTGGATCGGCAGCGACGTCGCGCGGGAGCGCACGGACGCGAAGCCGGCCTGCCGCAACAGGGCCGACAGCTCCGCCGCGGTCCGCGGACGGCCGCTGCCCATCGCGTACAGATAGAGGCCGAAGTAGGCGTCGCCCATCGGCTCGGCGCCCGGCGTGCCGGCCATCGGTTCGGCGAGCAGCAGCACGCCGTCGTCGGGCAACGCCGCATGGACGTTGCGCAGGATGCGCAGCGCGCGGTCGTCGTCGTGATCGTGGACGACGCGCACGAGCGTGATCAGGTCGAAGCCGGCCGGCAGCGCGCCGCTCGCGAAGTCGCCGCCGTGGGTCCTCGCACGGCCGGCGAGACCCGCCGCCTGCAGGCGCGCGTCGGCCCGCGCCGCCACGGCAGGCAGATCGAAGACCGCCACGTCGAGATGACGATGACGCGCGGCGGCCGCGATGGCGAACGCGCCTTCGCCGCCGCCGACGTCGAGCAGCCGGCGATGGCGCTTCAACGGATACGCATCGAGCACCTGGCCGGCGACCAGTGGCTGCGAGCGGGTCATCAGCGCCGAATAGCCGGTCACGCGCGATGCGTCGAGCGCCGGTGCGGCTTCGTTCGCCGCGTAACCCCAAACGTCGTTGAGCGCGGTCGCCGCGGGGACTGCCGACGTTGGCGCTGATCGACGCTTCAGCAACGCGAGCGGATCGGCGAGATCCGCATACAACGCCGTGTGGTGCTCGACCATGGCCGCGAGGCCGACGTTGCCGGCCATCGCCGCGC
>CAZZWS010000331.1:523-2585 GCA_964657795.1 Beijerinckiaceae bacterium | reverse complement strand
GCCGTGAAGTCGGCCGCGTCGACTTGCCATCGGCTCGCTGCATCGCTCGCGTCCGCGGCACGCCTCACGATCTCGTCCTCCAGCGAGGTTTCGGGCTCGATGATCTCGGTCGCCAGGAACGCGCGGTCCGTATCGTGCGCGGCCTCGACCGGCGCGGCGATCACGACGTCGTCTGCTGCTTCGTCGGATTGCGCCGCCTCAGGCGTATCGGCCTGCGCGGGCGCCCGCGCCATCTCCGCGCTGAACGAACCCGACAGCGGGTCGAAGCGGAACATCCCGCTGTCGACGCGGTCGCGCTTGATCTGCTCGACGTAGAACCCCACGGCGCCGAGGCTCTCGGCCAACGCCACGAATACCGTCGGGTCGGCGACGTGGTCGTCCTGCTGGAAGCGCGCGATGGTCTCGCGTGCATGCTCGATGGCGCGATGCACGTCGTCGTGGCCGAGCAGCGCGAGCGCGCCGCCGACCTGCGCCAGCGACGTCTGCGCCAGCGCGAGGTCGGCGCGTTGCGTCGGTTCGCGGAAGAACGCGTCGAGCACTTTCTCGGCGCTGCGCAGATTGGCCTGCAACTCGGTGACGAACGTCGCGGTCGTGAGGCGCTCCT
This sequence comes from Beijerinckiaceae bacterium, assembly GCA_964657795.1. GTDB lineage: Bacteria > Pseudomonadota > Gammaproteobacteria > Burkholderiales > Burkholderiaceae_D > CAHJXF01. Next base: position 1,981 of record CAZZWS010000331.1, on the reverse strand, counting down.
CGGCTTCGCGCGACATCCGGTCGAGCCAGTCGATCGGCGATGCGGTGGCGTCCCGGCCGAGCGCCGATGCCTCGACGCGCGCCACGACGAGCGCCGCGCGCTGGTCGAAGGACTCGTCGAGCGAACGGGCGCGATCGAGCGCGCCTTCCAGGAACAGCAGCGCCGTCGCGACGTCGAGCCCGACCGGCGCCGATGGCTGCCGCGGGTCGAACCCCAGATCGGTCGCGATGCCGTCGACGACCTGCGCGACCTGTGCCAGCCCACGGCGCTTGATGAACCGGATCGCTCCGAGCAACGCGGCCGCTTCCTTCGCGAAGACGGGGATCTGCTGCGGGTCGCCCGCCACCACGCCGGACCATGCGGTCTTCGCCACCGCCAACGCCTCGCGCGCGCTCTTCAACGCCGTCGTGTCGATGCGGCCGTAGCGTTGCGTCTCGAAATCCTTCGGTACCGCGTCGCCCAGCCGATAGGCCGCCTGCACGTCGCGCACGTGCCCGGTCACCGGGGCGGCGATCGCGACGAAGAACAGCGTGTCGGTGAACAGCCGCTCGGCCACGGCGCCGGAGCCTTCCGCGAGCTTGCGGATCTGCATGTTGATGCGACCCGCCAGCCGCTTGAGGGCGTTGTGGTCCGCGATGCGGTGCACGGCGTGCTGCGCGCCCTGCTGCGCGAAGCCGTCGTGGGCCAACGCCTCGAACAAGGCGCGTGCCGCCCACCAGAACGCGCGTTGCTGGTTCTGGCCCGGCTTCGCGGTCTTCGAGACCGAACCATCGATCGCGGTGACCGCACGCTCGAGCGCGACGAGCGCGATCGTATCGCTGTCGTTGCGGATGTAGCGCAACAGCCCCTGTTCGAACGCGCGTCGCTGCTCGGTCAGGCCGGCGTCGTCCAGCGCCCGGCCGTCGTCGTCCCGTGGTGGACGCACGCCGAGATCGACGGCGAAGAGGTCGGCCGGATGGATGCGATCGGCCTTGCCCGCGGTCAGCAGCTCGCGATAGCTCGGAAACAGATGAAGCGGTTGCGGCGGCGCGCCGGCCTGCAGGTCTTCGAGATATTCGACGATGCTGCGGCAGCCGCCGACCACCGCGTCGAGCGCAGTGGCGTCGCAGCGCGACGGGTCGTCCTCGAACGTGCCGAGGAGATGTTCCATCGCTTCGGTGAGCTTGCCGACGCCGGCCAGCTCGCTGAGCTCGAGCGCACCGTGCGCCTGGTGGAGATGCGAGCGCGCGACCCGCAACGACCCGAGGTCGACATCGGTGCGATCGACGCCCGCGGCGCCGGCGCGAAAGGCCCGCAACGCGGTGGTGGCGGCGTCGAGCGCGGCGACGATCTCGGGCAGCAGCCACGCGATGGTGCCGGTGTCGACCGCGATGAGGCCACCCGTACCAAGATCCGTCAGATCAAAGAGAGCCTGGTGCAGCTCGGCCAGGCTTTCGACAACAACATCGTCGGCGACAC
>CAZZWS010000331.1:0-513 GCA_964657795.1 Beijerinckiaceae bacterium | reverse complement strand
CGCCGCCGTCGACGCCGCCGCCGCCGTTGCCGCCGCGGAAGCCGTCGGCATCGAATGAGTCATTCATCGAAGGAAGTCCTTGCCACCGGCATCGGATGGACGCGGCACGGCGATCAGTTGACCTTGAACCGGGCGACCGAACTCTTCAGTTCGAGCGCGAGCGCCGCCAGCTGCTGGATGGAGGTGGCCGTGCGTCGCGTGCCCTCGGACGTCTGCTCGTTGACGGTCAGCATGTGCTCCATGCTCGCCGCCATGCCACCGGCCGAGCGCGCCTGCGCCGACGTGTTGCGCGAGATGGCTTCGATCAGTTCGGCGAGCTGCCGCGACACGCGTCCGATGTTGGCCAGCGACTGCCCGGCGGCGTCCGACAGCTTGGCGCCTTCGACCACGCCTTCGGTCGACTTCTCCATCGCCGAGACCGCGTCCTGGGTGTCGGTCTGGATGGTCCGGACCAGCGCCCCGATCTGCTTGGTCGCCTCGCCCGAACGTTCGGCGAGTCGCTGCACTTCCTCG
>CAZZWS010000330.1:0-2588 GCA_964657795.1 Beijerinckiaceae bacterium | reverse complement strand
CGGCGTCGGCCGGCGCGGGCGTCGGGCCGCAGGCGCTCGAATACGTGCTCGGCATCACCAAGGCGTACACGACGCGGGTGGGGTCGGGACCGTTTCCCACCGAACTGTTCGACGAGGTGGGCCGCCATCTCGCGGCGAAGGGCAAGGAGTTCGGCGCGGTCACCGGCCGCGCCCGCCGCTGCGGCTGGTTCGACGCGGCCGCGCTGAAGCGCTCGGTGCAGATCAACGGCGTGTCGGGCCTGTGCATCACCAAGCTCGACGTGCTCGACGGCGTCGAGTCGATCAAGCTCGGCGTCGGCTATCGCTGCGCGGATGGCACGACCACCGATCTGCTGCCGTTCGGCGCGGCCAACGTCGAAGGCCTCGAAGCGATCTACGAAGAGCTGCCCGGCTGGACCAACAGCACGTTCGGCATCCGCGACTACGACCGGCTGCCGGCTGCTGCGCGGCGCTATCTCGATCGGCTCTCGGAAGTCTGCGGCGTGCCGATCGACATGATCTCGACCGGACCCGATCGCGACGAGACCATCCTGCTGCGGCATCCTTTCGACTGACGCGACGGAGACCATCGCCATGCGTACGCCGCCTTCGACCGATGCCGACCTCTGGCTCGGCTACGACGACTACTATCGCCTCGTCGAACGCCTATGCCTGCAGATCCACGAGTCGGGCTGGACGTTCGACCAGATCCTGTGTCTCGCCCGCGGCGGCATGCGCGTCGGCGACGTCATCTCGCGCATCTTCGACCTGCCGCTCGCGATCCTGGCGACCAGTTCCTACCGCGAGGACGGCGGCAAGAGCCAGGGCGAACTCGACATCGCGAAGTACATCACCATCAGTCGCGGGACCTTCGGCGGCAAGGTGCTTCTGGTGGACGACCTGGTCGACTCCGGCGTGACGCTGGAGAAGGTCGGCGAGCATCTGAAGCGCCGGTTTCCGGAGGTCGAGGAGATCCGGACGGCGGTGATCTGGTGGAAGGGCTCGTCGAAGGTCGAGCCGGACTATTACGTCGAGCGCCTGCCGAACAACCCGTGGATCCATCAACCGTTCGAGGAGTACGACTCGTTGCGGCCGGCCCAGTTGGAGGCGTGGATACGGAGAGGCGTGAAGTAGGTCGGCTCGGCTCGGTATCCCGACAGGACACCAGACCGCTGAATCGTTGAAAAGGGCGGTGAGGGACGCGCGACGAAAAGCCGCGAAAGGTGCGCTGCAAGGCGAAGAGCGCAGCGATGCCGTAGGCATCGCGAGCATCTGCAATGCCGCAGCGTGCCCGTATCGCGTGAACGGCACCGTCCCGATTTCGGTGATTCAGCGAACTAGGCCGAACGACCATACGCCCGATGCCATGGCGTGGCCTGCTCGAACGCGTAGGCCAGCGCCAACAATCGTCCTTCGCCGAAGCGCGGTCCGGCGATGCAGAGCCCGATCGGCAAGCCACCGGCATCGAAGCCGCAGGGCAGCGAAATGGCGGGCAGACCCAGCACATTGAACAGCCCGGCATCGAACAGGGCGCTCTGCGCCCGCGCGCCATTCGGGTCGGGCGGCGCGTCCTTGACGAACACGGGTGCCGTGACGTGCGTGGTCGGGAAGACCATCAGGTCCACCAACTCGAACGCGTCGTTCACCGTGCGCCGCAATCGCTGCATCTCCCAGTTGGCCTGGATGTAATCGGCCGCCTTGGCATCGGCGAGCGAATCCAGCGTGGCCCGATCGACGTCGCTGTAAAGATAACGATGCGCCGCGAGGCTTTCGCGATACCAGGCATAGGTCTCGCCGAACGGCATCAAGGCCATCGCCTTGCCCCCGTCGGGCAACGCCGCCTCGCCGAGCGGCCTGCCGATGAGCATCGCGATCGTCGCGATCGCCGCGTCGATGGCGGTGCCGACGTCGGGCTGAAGTCGATCGAAATGGCCGAGCAGCCTTGCGACGCGCAGCCCAGCGACGGGCTGGCGCATCGCTGCCAGATAATCTTCCGCCGGGTGATTCTCGCTCGTGATGTCGAGCCGGTCGTAGCCGGCCATGACGGTGAGCAGCAGCGCGGCGTCCTCGACGGTCCGTGTGATCGGCCCGATGGTGTCGAGGGATGGCGACAGCGCGAGGGTGCCGCGATTGGGCACGAGCCCGCTGGTGGGCTTGAGTCCGACGACGCCGCACCAGGCTGCCGGATTGCGGACCGAGCCGCCGGTGTCGGTGCCGATCGCGGCAGGCACGAGGCTCGCCGCGACGGCCGCGCACGATCCCGAAGACGACCCGCCGGTCTCGTGTTCCAGGCCCCACGGATTCTTGACGCGGCCATAGAACGACTGGCGCCCGTCGCTCATCGCCAGCTCGTTGAGGGTGTTCTTGCCGATGACGATGGCGCCGGCTGCGCGGAGGCGCGCGATGGCGGTCGAATCCGATTCGGGCACGCGCATCTGGAACACCGGGGAGCCGCCGGTCGTACGCTCGCCGGCAGTGTCGATGTTGTCCTTCACCGAGAGGGCAACGCCATGCAAGGGCCCGCGCGATCGGCCCGCGCGCTGCTCGGCATCGAGCACGGCGGCTTCGCCGAGTGCGCGCTCGGCGAAGACGCTGATGAATGCATTGAA
>CAZZWS010000329.1:0-2685 GCA_964657795.1 Beijerinckiaceae bacterium | reverse complement strand
CGTGTCAACAAGCGTTCGGACCGCCGCTCGCAGGGCCCTGAGAGGGATCGACGGCCCTGTCGAATCGGTTAGCATCCGCGGCTACCCGTCGCCACGCGTTCCCACCTCCACCACCCGCATGCCCTTTCGTCCCGAGCCGGCCTACGCACACGGCACGCCCAGCCGGACCGGCATCCTGCTCGTCAATCTCGGGACGCCCGACGCGCCGACCACTGCCGCCGTCCGGCGCTACCTCAAGGAGTTCCTGCTCGACCCGCGCGTCGTCGAAATCCCGCGGCTGGTCTGGTGGCTCATCCTGCACCTGCTGATCCTGCCGTTCCGCTCGCCGAAATCCGCGCAGAAATACACGCTGGTCTGGGGGCCCGAAGGCTCGCCGCTCAAGGTCTGGACCGACAAGCAGGCCACGCTGCTGCGTGGCGCGCTCGGCGAGCGGGGCCACGATGTCTCGGTGGCGTACGCGATGCGTTACGGCAATCCGTCGATCGCGTCCGTACTCGACCGCCTGCATGCCGAACGCTGCGACCGCGTCCTCGTCGTCGCGATGTATCCGCAGTATTCCGCCGCGACCGCTGCCTCGACGTTCGATGCCGTCAGTGCCTGGAGCGCGACGATCCGCAACGTGCCGGCGTTCCGCTTCGTGCGCAGCTTCCACGACGACGCCGGTTATGTCGAAGCGCTCGCCGCGCACGTCGAGGCGTTTCGCGCGCGCCGCGCGAGTGCGCTGGAGCCGCGGCGCAAGCTGCTGATGAGCTTCCACGGCGTGCCCAAACGCAGCCTGCTGATGGGCGACCCCTATCATTGCGAGTGTCTCAAGACCGCCCGGTTGGTGGCCGAGCGCCTGGGCCTGCCGAAGGACGGCTGGGCCGTGTCGTTCCAGTCGCGCTTCGGCAAGGCGGAGTGGCTGCAGCCTTACACCACCGCGACGCTGAAGTCGCTGGCCGAAGCCGACCCCACCGGCCTCGACGTGTTCTGTCCCGGCTTTCCGGCGGACTGCCTCGAGACGCTCGAGGAGATCGCGATGGAGGGGCGCGACACGTGGGTCCAAGCCGGCGGCCGCGACTACCGGTACATCCCTTGCCTGAACGATGCGCCCGCGTGGATCGCCGCGCTCGCCACGCTGGCGGAGAGTCACCTCCAGGGCTGGCCGACGCGTCGCGATGCGGTCGACCCGGCGGTCGTCGTCGCCGATCTCGACGCGTCCCGCCGGCGGGCGCTGGCGCTGGGCGCCGCCGCCTGACATCGGATCCGCCGCGAGGCGGGTTCGTCGCGACCGCTCGCTGCGCGTCGATCGTCATCGCGGCTTGAAAAGCCGATGTTCGGCGCAATCTCGGCCGGACTCGAACCACCGACAGCGGAAACGAAGAGCACATGGAACCAGCCAAGCACGACGAGCCTGTTTCGATCCCCGAATCGGCCACGACCGACGCCGACCCGGCGCTGAACGCGTCCGGAGCGGCGTCCGAGCACGAGGAACTGACAGCGGCGCTCGCCGCGGCCGAGACCAAGGCCGCCGAGTACTACGACGCCTTGCTGCGGGCCAAGGCCGAGACCGACAACGCCCGGCGCCGCGCGCAGGAAGACGTCAGCAAGGCGCACAAGTTCGGAATCGAGAATTTTGCCGAATCGCTGCTGCCGGTGATGGACAGCCTGCAGGGCGCGCTGGCGGATACCAGCGGCGACGTCGCCAGGATCAAGGAAGGCGTCGAACTCACGCGCAAGCAGTTGCTGAGCGCGTTCGAACGCAACCGGCTGGTCGCGATCGATCCGGTCGGCGAAAAGTTCGACCCGCATCGCCACCAGGCCATCGCGAGCGTCCCGGCGCCTGCGGGCACGCCAGCCAACCACGTGGTGGCCGTGCTTCAGCAGGGCTTCACGATTGCCGATCGCGTCCTGCGACCGGCACTCGTGACCGTGGCGAGCTAGCCGTCGCAGGCACCGGCAAAAACCCTTGATATCGGATGGGATTGCCCCAGATGTGGCGCCAGGAGATCGGTTTCTCGCTGTTTGGAGGCCGAAACTCACGGATTACCCACTCATTCACGCAGACTTGAACGACCGCTCGGAGAAATAGAACATGTCAAAAATCATCGGCATCGACCTCGGCACCACCAACTCGTGCGTGGCCATCATGGAAGGCGGCACGCCCAAGGTGATCGAGAATTCGGAAGGCGCGCGCACGACGCCTTCCATCATCGCGTACATGGAAGACGGCGAGATCCTCGTCGGCGCGCCGGCCAAGCGCCAGGCCGTGACGAACCCGAAGAACACGCTGTATGCGGTCAAGCGCCTGATCGGTCGTCGCTTCGACGAGAAGGAAGTGCAGAAGGACATCAACCTGATGCCCTTCCAGATCACGAAGGCCGACAACGGCGACGCGTGGGTGGCCGTGCGCGACAAGAAGTTCGCGCCGCCGCAGATCAGCGCCGAAGTCCTTCGCAAGATGAAGAAGACGGCCGAGGATTACCTCGGCGAGGAAGTCACCGAAGCCGTGATCACGGTGCCCGCGTACTTCAACGATTCGCAGCGCCAGGCGACCAAGGACGCCGGTCGCATCGCGGGCCTCGACGTCAAGCGCATCATCAACGAGCCGACGGCGGCCGCGCTGGCGTTCGGCCTCGACAAGCACGGCAAGGGCGACTCCAAGATCGCGGTCTACGACCTCGGCGGCGGCACGTTCGACATCTC
>CAZZWS010000328.1:0-2690 GCA_964657795.1 Beijerinckiaceae bacterium | reverse complement strand
AGGCTGCTTCGGTCGTTCGAACGGAACGGCATCGGGTGCAGGCCATTCGCCAGCCGTAAAAGGAAGCGGATCGGCTTCGATTGTTATGTCGCATAACAATCGCGCAGCGATGTCGGCCCACGCCCCGGGCACCTTCGGATACTCCACCGCCCGGTCGAGCATCCAGTTCTTCCATGCCGGACGATCTTTCGCGAACCCGACGACGCGTCGCGCGCCGGCCGCGCGCGCGAGCCACGCGTAGCGGTTGTCGTCCGGCACGATCGCGAGGTCGTAGGGGCCGCTGTCGATGACCGCGCGCTGGCTCGTCGAGTCCTTGCGATCGAACGGCAGCACGGTCACGCCGTACGGTCGCGCCGCGAACAGCGTGGCGACGGCGGGCCTCGCCAGCACGACGCGTTCGGCATCGGGGTAGCGCGCAGCCAGCGTCTTCAACAGCGGCGCGAGCAGGATCGTGTCGCCGAGCAACAGGTAGTGCGCGACGAGGATGCGCTGCACCGGCGTGCCGGCGACGCGTCGCGGGCGCATCGTCGAGGCCAGCGCGCGAGCGATGGTGCGCAGACGAATGCCGAGGCGACTCATGGAAGGTTCATGAAGTGCGACGCACGGGTGTTCACGCCTCGGAGGCCGCAGGCGAGGACGAGGAGATCGACACGCTATATTCCGTGGACGGTGGTGAGCGGCGCGTCACATGGATCGCGATCGAAACACGCACACGCCGGTCGGATTGTCCCACGCCCTTTTCACTCGAACCCACCGCATCCAAGCATGTCGACCTACGCGATCGGAGACCTGCAGGGCTGCGCTTCCTCGTTCGACGCGTTGCTCGACCGGATCGCCTTCGACGCGGCCGTCGATCGGGTCTGGCTCGTCGGCGACCTCGTCAATCGCGGACCCGACTCGCTGGGCGCGCTGCGTCGCGTGATGTCGCTCGGCACTTCCGCATCGGTCGTCCTCGGCAATCACGATCTTCATCTGCTGGCCGTGTCGGCCGGCGTGCGCAGGAAGAGTCGCGGCGACACCATCGACGACATCCTCGATGCGCCCGATGCCGACGCCTTGCTCGACTGGCTGCGTCGCCAGCCGCTCGCGCATCGCGAGACGCTGCACGACATGGACGGTCGTGCGTTCGATGCGCTGATGGTCCATGCCGGCATCCTGCCGGGATGGTCGGCGGACGACACGACCCGACACGCCGGCGAACTGTCGCGCGCACTCGCCACCGACGACTGGCGGATCACGCTGGCGACCCTGTTCGGCAACGAGCCGGACCGGTGGAGCGATGCCCTGGAGGGTCCCGATCGCCTGCGGGTGATCGTCAACGCGCTGACGCGTCTGCGCTTCTGCTCGAACGAAGGCCGTTTCGACTTCGTCACGAAGGACGCGCCGGTGACGGGCTCGTCCTCTCCGGCGCCACCTTCCGGCTATCGGCCATGGTTCGACTGCGAGCCGCGCGCGAGTCGCGGCACGCTGGTCGTTTTCGGACATTGGTCGACACTCGGTGTGATGCTGCGCGACGACGTCATTGGCCTCGACAGCGGCTGCGTGTGGGGCGGTGCGCTCACAGCAGTTCGTCTCGAGGATCGAGCACGTTTTCAGGTGACGTGCCCCGTCTCGCGGAAGCCGGGCTGACCCCGGAATCGGCACCCTCGTCGGCGCCGTCGCAGGCACTCACGACGATGACCGTCGACGCATCCTCCGCCGCTTCCAGATCGTCATCGGCGAACGCGAACGCGGCGGCGATCAACTCGCGTGCTTTCTGCGCCACCGCGTGACGCGTAAGGCCCTTCGTCTCGATAGCATCGATCAAGCGGAACTCCGCGAACACCGGCCCGTGGCGGATGATCCGCATCAATGATTGCATCAGGTCGATGTCGCCGGTGTAGAGCGTCGCGGGCGTCGGGTCGCCGTTGCGGTCGCGATAGCGGACGCCCGCCACCACGACCGGCGCCTGCGCGCGGATCGCCGGCTGGATCAGGTTGGAGTGGAACGGCAGCAGCCGGTTGCCGTCGCTGGTCGTGCCCTCGGGAAACATGCCGACCAGTTCGCCGTCGGCGAGCATCGTCGCCACGCGATGATTGGCCTCGCGCACCGCGTGGCGCTTGCCGCGTTCGATGAAGACCGCGCCACTCCGCGCCGTCATGTAGCCGGCCACCGGCCAGTGGGCGATCTCGTCCTTCGCGATGAAATGCGCGTGCCGCAGCGCGTGGACGATGAAGATGTCGAGCCACGAGACATGATTGAGGACGAGCATCGCGCCGATGCCGGCTGGCCTCAGGGCGGCGACCGCGAGGTCTCGATGCACCGTGCCTTCCATCGCCGGCGGGACGACGCGAAGATGCACGCGGCAGATCTTCAGCAGGCGCGCCGACCACCAGCGCACGAAGGCCGCGTGCCGGGTCACCGCGACGAAGCGGAAGACGATCGCGACGATGAAGAAGCCGAGCGCGACATGGAACGCGCCGCGGCTCAGGATCCAGATCAGTCGTAACGTGGTCATGCGTGCACCACCGCCGGCTCGCCGAGCTTCAGCGACGAGCCTCGTGGACGACGATGCCGCCGACCACGGTCGCGACGACGCGACCCTTCATCTCGTAGCCGTCGAACGGCGTGTTCTTGCCCTGGCTCTTCAACGCGGACGGCACCACGACCCAGCGCGTGTCGGGATCGAACAGGCACAGGTCGGCGGCGCC
>CAZZWS010000327.1:0-2715 GCA_964657795.1 Beijerinckiaceae bacterium | reverse complement strand
TGACGAGTTGACATGACCCTACTGCGGACCTGACATGATCGAGACGATCACCATCCTCGGCGCCACCGGATCGATCGGCACCAGCACGCTCGACGTGGTGGTGCGTCATCCGGATCGCTACCGCGTCCATGCGCTGACGGCGCATTCGCGCATCGCCCCGCTCGCGGAACAGTGCCGGCGCTTCTTGCCTTCACGCGCGGTCGTCGCGACGCCGCAGTCCGCCGATCGGCTCGCATCGTTGCTCGTCGGTTCGCCTGAAACCCGCGGCATCCAGATCGATCACGGCCCCGAAGCGCTGTGCGAAGTCGCGCGCGAGGCCGACGTCGTGATGGCCGCGATCGTCGGCGCGGCCGGCCTGCCTTCGGCGATGGCGGCCGCCCATGCCGGTCGCCGCGTGCTGCTCGCCAACAAGGAAGCGCTGGTGATGGCGGGGGCCCTGTTCATCGACGCGGTCCGCAGCGGCGGCGCCACGTTGCTGCCGATCGACAGCGAGCACAACGCCATCTTCCAGTGCCTGCCGGTCACCGACGGCATGGTCACGGCCGACCGACGCGTGTCGCGCATCCTGCTCACGGCATCGGGCGGCCCGTTCCGGACGCGACCGATCGAGCGGATGGCCGACGTCACGCCGGACGAGGCCTGCGCGCATCCCAACTGGTCGATGGGACGCAAGATCTCGGTCGATTCGGCCACGATGATGAACAAGGGACTCGAAGTCATCGAGGCGCGCTGGCTGTTCGATCTCGGCCCGGACCGCATCGAGGTCGTGATCCATCCGCAGAGCGTGGTCCACTCGATGGTCGAATACGTCGACGGCTCGGTGCTCGCGCAGATGGGCAACCCGGACATGCGCACGCCGATCGCGCACGCGCTGGCCTTTCCCGAACGCATCGCATCCGGCGTCAGGCCGCTCGATCTCGCCGCCATCGGCCGCCTCGACTTCGAGCGGCCCGATCTCGAACGCTTCCCCTGTCTGGGACTGGCCTACGACGCGCTGCATCGCGGCGATTGCGCACCGGCCATCCTCAACGCGGCCAACGAGATCGCGGTCGCCGCGTTCCTCGAAGGCCGCATCGGCTACGGCGCGATCGCCGACGTCGTCGCGCGCGTGCTCGACGACGTGGCGGTCACGGAACCGCACCGCCTCGACGACGTGCTCGCGATCGACGGCGTCGCCCGCCGATCGGCGCATGCTGCGGTCGACGACCTCTTCGCTGGAGTTTCTCGATGAACATCCTCTGGACCATCGGTGCGTTCCTGCTGGCGCTCGGACCGCTGATCATCTTTCACGAGCTCGGCCACTACACGGTCGCACGGCTGTGCGGCGTCAAGGTGCTGCGTTTCTCGATCGGCTTCGGCCGGCCCTTGCTCAAGTGGGTACGCGGCCGCGACCGGACCGAATGGGTGCTCGCGCTGATCCCGTTCGGCGGCTACGTCGCGATGCTCGATGAACGCGAGACCGGTAACGGCCCGATCCCGGAAGCCGACCTGCCGCGCGCGTTCAATCGCCAGCACGTGGCCAGGCGCATCGCCATCGTCGTCGCCGGACCGCTCGCCAACCTCGTCATCGCGGTGCTGCTGTACGCGGTCGTCAACATGGTCGGCGTCGAGGAGCCGCGTGCGCTGTTCGCGGCGCCGGCGGCGGGCAGCGTCATCGCCGAGACCGGCATCGCGACGCCGTTCGAGGTCGTCGCGCTCGACGACCGGCCGTTGCGCTCGATGGTCGACCTGCGCTGGCGCCTGCTGAAGCTCGGCGTCGACCACGAGTCGGTCGCTCTGACGTTGCGCGGCGTGGGCGACGACGCGCAGTCGACGCGTCGCGTGACGCTCGACCTCGCGCGCTACGAGACGAAGGACTTCGAAGGCGACTTCATGCCGAAGCTGGGCCTGCTGCCGCTGCGGCCGCGCCCCACCATTCGCGACATCGCCGATCCGAACGGTCCCGCCGCATTCGCGGGCCTGAAGAGCGGCGATCGCATCGTGGCGGTCGATGGCCGCAAGGTCGACGACGTGGACAGCCTGCAGCGGACGATCGCCGCTTCGCCGGGCAAGCGGCTCGTGCTGGAGATCGACCGCAGCGGCACATCGCTGACGGCGGCCGTCACGCCGGCGGCTTCACCGGACGCCGCGAACCCCGGCGTGGCCCGGACGGTCGGTCGCATCGGCGTCCAGCTGCGCGCGCAGATCCAGACGGTGATGGTCCGCTACGGACCCGTCGATGCCGTCGCGCAAGGGGTCAAGCAGACCTGGGACCTGTGCGTGTTCTCGCTGCGCATGATCGGCAAGATGCTGGCGGGCGAAGTGTCGATGAAGAACATCAGCGGACCGGTCACGATCGCCGATTACGCGGGCCAGTCCGCGCGGCTCGGACCGCTGGCGTTCGTGAGCTTCGTCGCGTTCATCAGCATCAGTCTCGGCGTCATGAATCTGTTACCGATCCCGATGCTCGATGGTGGCCACTTGCTGTATTATTCGGCCGAAATTGCGAGGGGGCGCCCGCCCTCCGAGCGATTCATGGAATGGAGCCAGCGAGCAGGCATGTTCCTTCTCGCGGGACTGATGGTCGTGGCGCTGTTCAACGACTTCATGCGTGTTTTCTCTCCGTCCTGACGCCGCGCGACATTCACGGTATGCAGTTCGAAATCCATTTCGCAGGACGCGCGCCGGCGCCACGATCCCCATCCGAGAATCGGTCCGCATCGCCTCGCCGCCATC
>CAZZWS010000326.1:0-2759 GCA_964657795.1 Beijerinckiaceae bacterium | reverse complement strand
GACCTTCGCCACGCCAACGACCAGCGTGCGGATGCGCGCCATGACGCCCACGCGCTCCGTCACCGAGATCGCGCCGCGCGCATCCAGCAGGTTGAACGTGTGCGCGGCCTTCAGCACCATCTCGTAGGCGGGCAATGCGAGCTCGGCGGCCATCAACGCCGCGGCCTGCTGTTCGTGGTCGGCGAAGTGCGCGAGCAGCAGCGCGACGTCGCTGTGTTCGAAGTTGTAGGTCGACTGCTCGACCTCGTTCTGGTGATAGACGTCGCCGTAGGTCAGCACGGACTTCACACCACGCTCCGTGCGCTCGGTCCACACGAGGTCGTACACGTTGTCCTTGCCCTGCAGGTAGAGCGCTAGGCGTTCGAGGCCGTACGTGATCTCGCCCGTGACCGGCTTGCAGTCGAGCCCGCCGACCTGCTGGAAATACGTGAACTGCGTGATCTCCATGCCGTTCATCCACACTTCCCAGCCGAGGCCCCACGCGCCGAGCGTCGGGTTCTCCCAGTCGTCCTCGACGAAGCGCACGTCGTTGGCCTGCAGGTCGAAGCCGAGCGCCGCGAGCGAGCCGAGATAGAGGTCGAGGATGTCGGGCGGCGACGGCTTCAGCACCACCTGGTACTGGTAGTAGTGCTGCAGGCGGTTGGGGTTGTCGCCGTAGCGCCCGTCCTTCGGTCGACGCGACGGCTGCACGTACGCGGCGCGCCACGGCTCCGGTCCGAGCGCGCGCAGGAACGTGGCCGGATGCGACGTGCCCGCACCGACTTCGAGGTCGATCGGCTGCAGCAACGCGCAGCCCTGCTCGGCCCAGTACTGTTGCAGCGTGAGGATGATCTGCTGGAAGGTCTTCATGACATCGGTGGAAGGCTGTGCCGTGACGCGTCGCGCATTTTAGCGGCTTGCGTGACGGGCGCGATCAGCCGGCGTCGATGACCAGGTCACGATCGATGCGCGTCATGCGCACCGCTGTCGACGCGCGACGACCATGCCGCCGATCGTCATCAGCCATGACAGCACGAAGACCGGTCCGTTGCCGAACGTGATGAACGGCGTCGAGCCCTGCATGCCCTGCACCGCGACGTCGAGCGACCCGGCCGTGAAAGGCGCCAGCACGGCGACGACACGGCCGTGCGGATCGATCGAAGCGGTCATGCCGGTGTTGGTCGCGCGGAGCATCGGCCGGCCGGTCTCGATCGATCGCATGCGGCTGATGTCGAGGTGCTGCGGCAAGGCCATCGAGTCCCCGAACCACGCGACGTTGCTGACGTTGACGAGCACGTTGGCCGCGGGCAACTGGCGAATGATCTCCTCACCGAACAGGTCCTCGTAGCAGACGTTGAACGCGACCCGCAGACCCGCCAGCGTCATCGGCTGCTGCGGCACCTTGCCGCGCGTGAAGTCGCCGAGCGGCATCTTCATCAGCCGCACGAACCAGTGGAAGCCGAGCGGGATGAACTCGCCGAACGGCACGAGGTGCGACTTGTCGTAGCGCTGCGTGCTCGTGCGCAGCAGTGGATCGTCGTCTTCATTCGAGGCGGAAGGCAACGCGGGCGGCGTGGCCAGCGTCGGCGGCCCGATCGCGATCACGCTGTTGAAGTAGCGGTTGCTGCCTTCGTCGATCGGGATGCCGAACGCGATCTCGGTCTTCATGCCGATGGCGTCGCGCGCGAGGCGCTCGGCGATCTCGGCGGGCAGGTCGGTGAGCAGCACGGGGAACGCGGTCTCGGGGAGGACGATGAGATCCGCACGCCGCGCCTCGACCGATTTCAGGTAGGCCTCGGACGTGTCCTCGAACTGCGTCATGTCGAACTTGACGTCCTGCGCGACGTTGCCCTGCAGGAGGCGCACGCTGATCGGCGCTGCGATCGGCGCGGTCCATTCGAGCCGCATCAACGCAACGCCGACGAGCGGCAGGCCGACGATGATCGCGACCAGCGTCGCGAAGCCGGAACGACTGCTCCGCGACCGCCTGCCCGCGACGGATGCCGTGCCGGCGGCGACGGCCGCAGCCATGACGGCGCTGATCAACGTGACGCCATACACCCCGGCGATCGGCGCGTAGCCGGCGAGCGGGCCACCGACATGCGCATAGCCGGAGGCGAGCCACGGAAAGCCGGTGAAGACATAACCCCGGCCGAACTCCGACAGCGTCCAGGCGCCGCCGAACGCCGCGATCGACGCGAGGCGGGTGCCGGAGGGGCCCTGCCGGAACGCCGCCAAAGCCGCGAACGCCGCGGTGGCGAGCGCCGGATAGACCGCCAGATACGCGCAGAACGCGAAGATCGCCGCGCCAGCGACGGGCGCCGGCATCTCGCCGTAGGTGTGCAGGCTGATGTAGATCCACGACACGCCGACCAGGAACCAGCCGAGGCCGAAGCCGAAGCCCACGCGCGCGCCGCCCCAGGCCGCGCGCCGCATGCCGCGCGGGCCGTCGCCTTCTTGCGCGGCACGGTTCGCCAGCGCGACCAGTCCGGCGAGCGCCGCGATCTGCAACGGCCAGGTCGCGTCGTCGACGAACGACGCCGCGTGCAGCGCGCCGAGCAATGCGGCGAGCAGGAAACGCAGCGGGAAACGCGATGGCAGGGCGAGGACGAACATGATGGGGGTGGACGGGGAAGGCGAAGTGACGAACCGGCGCGTGAACCGGCTCAGGTCGATTCGTCGTTCGACGCATCGACCATCGGCGACCGAGCTTCAACCCGCGTTGTCGTGACGCTCGTCGGTGGCCAGCTTCTCGACCCGCAGCACGTCGACCCGGCGCG
>CAZZWS010000325.1:0-2875 GCA_964657795.1 Beijerinckiaceae bacterium | reverse complement strand
AGCGCGTCGAGCTCGTCACGCGCCGCATGTGCGTGAACCTCGTTCATCGCGAAGACCGGCGGCGACACGACGCGCGCCTTGATCCAGGCGAAGCGTTCCCAGTCGCGCGCGCTGGTCACGAGATAGCGTTCGAGCATCGCGAGATGCATCACCAGCGGGCCGGCATCGCCGTCGGGTCGCAGCCGCATGTCGACGCGGAACACGAAGCCGTCGGCGGTCACCTCGGCCAGCGTCGCGATCAGCTTCCGGCCGACGCGCGTGAAGAACTCCGTGCTGGTCA
This sequence comes from Beijerinckiaceae bacterium, assembly GCA_964657795.1. GTDB lineage: Bacteria > Pseudomonadota > Gammaproteobacteria > Burkholderiales > Burkholderiaceae_D > CAHJXF01. Next base: position 2,595 of record CAZZWS010000325.1, on the reverse strand, counting down.
GCGGGCGAGGCGATGAAGGCCCCGCGGGACCCATCGCTTCGAGCGGCCGCGTCTCGCCGTCTTCCGCGTGCACGAAGATCAGGTCGATGTCGGAAGAGACGTTGAGCTCGCAGCCGCCGAGCTTGCCCATGCCGATCACCAGCAGATCCTGCGGCGCGCCGCTGTCGGCGCCGTACGGGACGCCATGGCGCGAGGCGAGATCGCGCGCCAGGAATGGCAAGGCCTCGCCGATCGCGGCCTCGGCGAGCCCGGTCGTGGCGCTCAGCACCTCGTCGAGGTCGGCGCGGCCGTCGAGGTCTCGGTCGACCAGCGCCGCGACGATGCGCGTGCGGGCGCGTCGCAGACCCGCGCGCAGATGCGCTTCGTCGCGCCACGCCGCGCCACGTTCGATCGCGATCACCGCATCGATCACGCGCGCGTCGACAGGCGCTGCCGCGAGCGCGGCGATGGCGTCGATCCACGCAGGGTGCCCGGACGCGACGCGCGCGCGCCAGCGGGACGGGGTGTCGAAAGCGGGCGGAGCTTCGGGATTCATGCGCAAGGGCGGGCGTCGAGGGCCGGGACGCGTGCTTTAGAATGAAAGACGGCTTCCGACCGGCGGCTTCCGACCCGTGGTGGCATCGCTGGCCGGACCGATCCGGATGCCGCCTGGCCGGGCGCGTTCGATGGCAGCAACCCCGCAGTTTCTCATCCGCGAGGCCCACATGGCTGCAACGCGCTCGTCCCTCGTGGCTGCGACCCTGGCGGCCGATGCCTGACATGGAGACACCGGTCGCAGACACGGCGCCTGCAGCGCGTTCGGACTCGATGTTCCCGCGTCATCTGGCGCCCGTCGCGCGCGCCGCCACGATGGTCGTCTGCGTCGCGTGGATCCTGTTCGCGATCGGGTTCATCGTGCTGCGCTACGCGCTGATGCCGCACGTCGACGACTTCCGTGACGACCTGCAGAAGATGGCGAGCCGGGCGTCCGGCGAGACGGTGAGGATCGGCTCCCTCGCGGCGTCGTGGCAGGGTCTGCGACCGTCGCTCGCGCTGCACGACATCGAGGTCGTCGATAGCGCCGGCCGGACCACGCTCCGCTTGCCGCTGGTCGCGGCGACGCTGGCGTGGCGCTCGCTCGCCGTCCTCCAGTTGCGCCTGTCGTCGCTCGAGATCGACGGCGCCGCCATCACCATCGACCGCGACCGCGACGGCCGCATCTCGGTCGCGGGCTATCCGCTGAGACCGAAGGCGACGCCCAACGACGCGGCGGCGGCCTGGCTGCTCGCGCAGGACCGCATCGGCATCCACCGCGCCACCATCGTCTGGCACGACGCGACGGTGGCCGACGGAGCCACGCAGGCGCCGCCGGACTTCGTCATGACCGACGTGGCTTTCGCGTTGACCCGCAGCGGCTGGCGGCATCATGCGGCGCTGCGTGCGAGCCCGCCGGCGTCGATCGCCGCGCCGCTCGACGTGCGCGCCGTGATCGACCATCCGCTGCTCGGCGACATCGCCGACCCGGCGCGCTGGAGCGGCGAGGTCTACGCGGACGTCGCGTCCGGCGACGTCGCCGCGTGGCGCGCATGGGTGCCGCTGCCGCCGACGCTCGAAACGGGCAAGGGACGCTTTCGCGCCTGGCTGCGTTTCACGCGCGCGGACCAGCCGGCCGGCGTCTTCGCGCAGCGCCTCGCCGAACGCATGCAGCGTCCAGCTGACGTTCGTCCGACTTTCGATCGTCCACTCGCGGCGGCGCTCGATCGCATCGCCGAGGTCACGACCGACCTCGCGCTCGACGATGTCGCGGTGCGCTGGGGCACCGTCGACTACGCGGCGCTGGCGGCGATCGACGGCCGCGTGGTCGCATCGCAAAGCACGAACGCGCAGAGCGTCGCCGGCACGCGTGTGGCGCTCCAGCCGCACGGTGACCGCAAGGTCGCACCGACCGACTTCGACCTGCATCGCACGATCGGCGCGAAGCCCGAAGACGAGTCGGGCAAGGCCACGCTCGGCGCGATCGACATCGGGGTTTCGCTCGGCCTCGTGCCCGAGCCGCTGCTGCCGTCGGCCATCGCCGCGAAGCTCGTCGCGCTGAAGCCGCACGGCGCGCTCGACCACGTCGCGGTCACCTGGACCGGTCCCATCGCGACGCCGCGCGGCTTCGACGTCAACGTCCGCTTCGCGCAGCTCGGCATGGCGGCGCAGGCGCCGACAGCCGAAGCGATCGCGGCGTCCAGACTGGAATTCGTGGAGCCGAACGGCCTGATCCGCAAGGCGCACCCGCCGTTCGGTCAGCCGGGCTTCGATCGTCTGAGCGGAACGCTCCATGCGACGCGCAAGACGGTGGACGGCACGCCGTCGGTGACCGAGGCTTCCATCGATCTCGACGGCGACGACGCGGTCGTGATCGCCCCCGGACTGTTCGACGACCCGACGCTGCGCTTCACGCGCCTGGCGGCCCACGTGGGGGTGCGCGCCGCCGGCGACGACGTCGAAGTCGCGGTCGACCACGCCACTCTCGCCAACCCCGATCTCGCCGGCACGGTCGAATTGGTGTTCCGCCACCAGGTCAACGATGGACCCACGAACAATGGACCCGCGAACGCTGGACTCACG
>CAZZWS010000324.1:0-2974 GCA_964657795.1 Beijerinckiaceae bacterium | reverse complement strand
CATCGACGCTCTCGATCACGCCGCTCGTGGCCGAAGCGTCCACGCCTACCATCACGCAGGCGCCATCGAATCTGCTGGTGCAGCCAGCGGACGGGCCGCGCCGCTGGATCTTCAAGACATCGACCAACGACGAGCACGAGGCTCGTCCACTCTTTGCCGACATGAAGAAGGCGAAGGTCCGTACCCTCGCTTTCATCGGGTTCACTGATTCATACGGCGAGCAATGGCTGCGGCTCGCAAAGGTCCTTGCCGCGGAAGACCAGATGGAGGTGGTCGCCGAAGAGCGGTATGCACGGACGGATACATCGGTGGCATCGCAGGTTCTGAAGATGACGGCCCGGGCGCCGGACGCCGTGCTGATCGCCGCGTCTGGCGCGCCTGCCGCGGCTCCGGTGCTGGAACTGCGCAAGCGCGGCTACCGCGGTCGGATCTACGTCACGTTGGGCGCGACATCCGGCGACTTCCATCGCATCGCGGGCGCGGATGCGGAAGGTCTCTACGCGCCGTTCGCCGCCGTGATGGGCGTGGCGCAAGTCCCCGATGGCGACGCAGCGAAGCGCGGTGCGCTCGAGTTCGTGCAAGCGTACGACGGGAAATATGGTGCGAATACGAGCAACATCTTCGCGGCAGGCGGATGGGATTCGGTGAAGCTGATCGAACAAGCCATTCCGGTTGCTCTGAAACGCGGTCAACCGGGCACCCCGGAATTCAGGTCGGCGCTGAGGGATGCGCTGGAAGGCACCAAGGACTTCGTCGCAGCTCGCGGTGTGTACAACATGACCACGAGCGACCACACGGGGCTCGATGCAAAGGCCCTGGTGTTGGGACGTTACGAAAAGGGTCGTTGGGTGCTGCAGAACTGATCCATGGAAGCCACTCGGTCGGGAGCCGCGGCAGGCGCGAAGCCGAGCCGGAAGGCGCGCCGCCTGGCGTCATCGGTCCGTTTGTTGCGCGCGAATGCGCGGCTTCAATGCCCGCGCCTGCCCGGGCAGGGGACGGGACGAAGCAGACCGTCGATCCGGCCTGCGTCGGACGCGATTTCGCCTTGCGGGCCCAATCGAACCAGAAACACGCGGGGAGCCGTTTGGGTCGCGCCACCGCATGAAAGCGAATGCACCTCGCGCGCCTCGACGAGATAAGCATTGCGATCCCTGGAGAACAGTCCAACCTCGACGCACTCGTTCTTCAAGGAAGTCAAGCGATAGGATCGAATGGCTTCCCTCGCCGTCGACTGCGGCCCTGTCGGAGCGGACTGCGCGTCGCGCCATGGGACACGCATCCGCGGCATGCACGGACGTCGCGGGCCCGAGCGCGACGACCGCGAGTGCGGCACGGCCGACGAAGTTCCGCAGCGTCGCGCGGCTATCAATGCTCATCGTATTGCCTTTGTTGGTCCGAACTGACGACGCGCTTGCGTCTCGTCGCATGGCTCGGGTCGGTCGCATCGTGTGGCCGAGGGCGCCCCTTCGCGTTGCGTTGCGCTCGCGACCTCTTCGGTCATCGGCCGACCCTCGCGCAGTCGAATTCGCCCGATGATCGGGCCTGCGGCGATTCGCGAGACCAACGTGGGTCCGCGCTCCCGTCGCGATCCATGTCGCGTGCGGCTACCAACAACACCTGGAGATGATTCGATGAAGCTCTACTACTCACCCGGGGCCTGCAGCCTCGCCGACCATATCGCTCTTCACGAGGCGGGCCTGCCGTTCGAGCACGAGAAGGTCGATCTCAAGGTGAAGCGGACCGAAGGGGGCGTCGATTACACGACGATCAACCCGAAGGGCTACGTTCCCGCCCTCACGCTCGATTCGGGCGAGACGATCACCGAGAACGTCGCGATCCTCGACTGGATTGCCCATCAGGACACTGCGCTTCGTCCTGTTGGGCCGATGGGCCACACGCATCTCCTGCAGGCGCTCGCCTATATCTCGACGGAGATCCACAAGAGCTTCAAGCCCTTCTTCGCCGGCGCGGATGACGAGACGAAGCGAAAGGCCGGTGAGGTGATCCTCAAGCGCCTCGGGTATCTCGCCGACACGATGCAAGGCGACTTCCTGTTCGGAGACGCCGTCAGCGTGGCGGATGCCTATCTCTTCGTCATGTTGCTGTGGACCAAGAAGAATGGTCTCGAAGTACCGGCGAAACTGGCCGCCTTCCGGGATCGAATGACGGAGCGCCCCGCCGTGCAGAAAGCGATGGCGCACGAAGGTCTGGCGTAGCCGCGGACGCTCGACGTCTAGCAGGATCCTCGGGCTTGCTCTGCACGGGGATGCCTCCGTGTCCCCCTGCCGCCGGGTATCGGGGACGATGCTGCCCGCGTTGCGCAACGTCCATTGAACAGGCTTGATTCCGACACCGTCACGGGCGGATCGGGTCCGCGTGTCGCAATCCGGTACGCCGTCGTGGCGGTGGTCCTGTTGTTGTTCGCAGGCTTCGTCGCCCTGGGCGTGTGGCAGCTCGAACGGCGGACCTGGAAGCTCGCGTTGATCGAACGCGTGGACCAGCGCGTGCACGCAGCGCCGACCGAGGCGCCGGCGCGCGACCGATGGCCGAAGATCAACGTGCGCGACGATGAATACCTGCACGTCCGGGCTACCGGTCGATTCCTCGCGGATCGCGCCACGCTCGTTCAGGCAGTCACCGAATACGGCCGCGGCTACTGGCTCATGGTGCCGCTGCGGACGCTCCGTGGCGACGTCGTCCTCGTCAATCGCGGCTTCGTCACGACCGCCGATCGATCGGACCCGCACATGGCGGTGACAGCAGATCCTGTCGTCGTCGTCGGCCTGTTGCGTCTTACCGAGCCCGGCGGCAGCTTCCTCCACGACAACGATCCGGCGCACGATCGCTGGTACTCGCGTGACGTGGCGGCGATCGCTCGTGTCCGCGGACTCCCACCGGTCGCGCCATACTTCATCGACGCTGACGCCCTGGGCACCGATTCCCGCGGCTTTACTTCCAGCGGCACTGGTTCCAG
>CAZZWS010000323.1:0-2995 GCA_964657795.1 Beijerinckiaceae bacterium | reverse complement strand
CCAGCTTCACGCTCGGCGGCACCGGCGGCGGCATCGCCTACAACCCGGACGAGTTCGAGGAGATCTGCAAGCGCGGGCTCGACCTCTCGCCGACCAAGGAACTGTTGATCGAGGAATCGCTGATCGGCTGGAAAGAGTACGAGATGGAAGTCGTGCGCGACCGCGCCGACAACTGCATCATCGTCTGCTCGATCGAGAACCTCGACCCGATGGGCATCCACACCGGCGACTCGATCACCGTCGCGCCGGCGCAGACGCTGACCGACAAGGAGTATCAGCTGATGCGCAACGCGTCGATCGCGATCCTCCGCGAGATCGGCGTCGACACCGGTGGCTCCAACGTGCAGTTCGCGATCGACCCGAAGGACGGTCGCATGATCGTCATCGAGATGAACCCGCGCGTGTCGCGCTCGTCGGCACTGGCATCGAAGGCCACTGGTTTTCCGATCGCGAAGATCGCGGCCAAGCTGGCCGTCGGCTACACGCTCGACGAACTGCAGAATGCCGTGACCGATGGTGCGACCCCGGCGAGTTTCGAGCCCTCCATAGACTACGTCGTCACGAAGGTCCCGCGCTTCGCGTTCGAGAAATTTCCCGCCGCGGACTCGCATCTGACGACGCAGATGAAGTCGGTCGGCGAGGTGATGGCCATCGGGCGCACGTTCCAGGAATCGTTCCAGAAGGCGCTGCGCGGTCTCGAGGTCGGCGTCGACGGCATGAACGAGATGACGAAGGACCGCGAGAAGGTCGAGATCGAGCTCGGCGAGCCCGGACCCGAGCGCATCTGGTACGTGGGTGACGCGTTCGCGATGGGGATGAGCGTCGACGAAGTGCATCAACTGACGCGTATCGACCCGTGGTTCCTCGTGCAGATCAAGGAGATCGTCGACATCGAGTTGAAGCTCGAAGTGACGAAGCTCGCCGCCCTCGATCGACTGACGCTGTATCAGCTCAAGCGCAAGGGCTTCTCCGATCGGCGGCTCGCGCATCTGATGAAGACCACCGAACACGAGGTCCGCGAGCGTCGCGTCGCGGAGCGCATTCGGCCGGTCTACAAGCGCGTCGACACCTGCGCCGCCGAGTTCGCCACCAGCACGGCCTATCTGTATTCGACCTATGAAGGCCTCGACGACGACGCCGAGTCCGAGGCGGAGCCCACCGATCGCAAGAAGATCATCGTGCTCGGCGGCGGGCCCAACCGCATCGGCCAGGGCATCGAGTTCGACTACTGCTGCGTGCATGCGGCGATGGCGTTGTCGGAAGACGGCTACGAGACCATCATGGTCAACTGCAATCCCGAGACCGTGTCCACCGACTACGACACCAGCGACCGCCTTTACTTCGAGCCGGTGACGCTCGAGGACGTGCTCGAGATCGTCGCGGTCGAGAAGCCGGTCGGCGTCATCGTGCAGTACGGCGGGCAGACCCCGCTCAAGCTGGCCCGGGCGCTCGAGGCGGCTGGTGTGCCCATCGTCGGCACGTCGCCCGACGCCATCGACATGGCCGAGGACCGCGAGCGCTTTCAGGCGTTGATCGCGAAGCTCGGCTTGCTGCAGCCGCCCAACCGCACGGCCCGGAGCGAGACGGAGGCGCTGGCCCGCGCGGTCGAGATCGGCTATCCGCTGGTGGTCCGTCCGAGCTACGTGCTCGGCGGGCGTGCGATGGAGATCGTCCACGAGCAACGCGACCTCGAGCGGTACATGCGCGAAGCGGTGAAAGTCTCGAACGACTCACCGGTGCTGCTCGATCGCTTCCTCAACGATGCGATCGAGGTCGACGTCGACGCCATCTGCGACCAGACCGGTCGCGTGTTCATCGGCGGCGTGATGGAACACATCGAGCAGGCGGGCGTGCACTCGGGCGACTCGGCCTGTTCGCTGCCGCCGTTCTCGTTGTCGTCGGATACGGTCGCCGAACTCAAGCGACAGACGGCGGTGATGGCCACGGCGCTCGGGGTCGTCGGCCTGGTGAACGTGCAGTTCGCGATCCAGAAGAACGCGACGATGGAACCGGTCGTCTACGTGCTGGAGGTCAACCCGCGCGCGTCGCGCACGGTGCCCTACGTGTCCAAGGCCACCGGCCTGCAACTCGCCAAGATCGCCGCCCGCTGCATGGTCGGGCGTTCGCTCGACGATCAGGGGATCGGCGCCGAGGTCGTGCCGCCGTACTACTCGGTCAAGGAAGCGGTCTTCCCCTTCACCAAGTTTCCGGGGGTCGACACCATCCTCGGACCGGAGATGAAGTCCACCGGCGAAGTGATGGGCGTCGGGACGACGTTCGGCGAGGCGTTCGTCAAGTCGCAGGTCGCGGCCGGCATCCGCCTGCCGTCACCGAACGGCGTCGACGGCAAGCCACCCGGCAAGGTCTTCATCAGCGTGCGCAACGCCGACAAGTCGAAGGCGGTCGAGATCGCGCGCGACCTGTCGCTGATCGGCTTCCCGATCGTCGCGACGCGCGGCACGGCATCGGCCATCAACGCGGCCGGCATCGCCTGCGAGAGCGTCAACAAGGTCGCCGAAGGACGCCCGCACATCGTCGACATGGTCAAGAACGGCGATATCGCACTGGTCATCAACACGGTCGAGGAGAAGCGCAACGCCATCTCGGATTCGCGCTCGATCCGCACGACCGCGCTCGCGATGCGGGTCACGCAATACACCACCATCGCCGGGGCGTGGGCCGCGGTCGAAGGCATGCGGCTGATGCAGGAGAGCGGCGACGAGATTTCCGTCTTCGATTTACAAGGGCTGCATCGAGCCTTAAACTAGAGCCTTCGAACGCTGCTCGTCGAGCAGCGTCAGAGAGGTCGCTGCAGGCGGGCTAGCCGGCAGCGGCCTCTGTCATTTGAGGCGGCCCGCGCAGACGCGCCTCCCACCAGAACGGACACGAATACCGAACCATGAGCGCCATCCCCATCACGGTCCAGGGCCTCGAGCTGATGAAGGCCGAACTGCACCAGCTGAAGACCGTCGAGCGTCCCGGCGTCATCAATGCG
>CAZZWS010000322.1:0-2999 GCA_964657795.1 Beijerinckiaceae bacterium | reverse complement strand
TCGGCACCGTGGCGGTTGGCCACGACGAACGCCACCAGCCACCCGAGCAGCGACAGCACTTCCTTGACGAGGCCACGCAGCACGCTGATGACGATCGATGCCAGCAGGATGATCAGCACGACGTAATCGAACGCGGTCATCGACGTTCGATGGCCACCCGAACGCCTGTCCGCCTTGCAAGACGCGTCCCGGCGCGGGTCGCGACGCGCTCGACGACACCATTCACAACGGCACGACCGACCCGTCGAGCTTCATCGTCTTCAACTTCGCGCGCGCGCGGTCGGCCGCATCGCGCGACGGAAACGGCCCGAGCCGCACGCGCGTGCGCAGCCCCTGCGCCGTCGACACGGACTCGACGTACGCCTTGAGGCCGCCGGCGACGAGCTGATCGCGCATGCCGCGGGCCTTCTCAGGCGCGGCGTATGCGGCGACCTGCACGGCGAACGTCCTTGCGCCGGAACCCGCTGGCGTGCCGGCGCCGTCGGACTTGCCTTCGAGCGCCGCGATGGCATGCGGGTCGTCGGCGGTGACGGCGCTCGCAGCGGGAGGCGTGGCGGGCAGCATCTTGGGCTTGGCGGGCGCCCTCTCGGTCAGCTTCTCGATGGACTGCTCCGGCGTCTGCGTCTCGACCGGTTTGTCGGCTTTCAACGGCGGGACTTCCCTGACGGAAGGCTTCGGCGCCTCGACTTCCCCCGGGGCCGCCGGCCCGGCAGGGGACGTCGACGCGGATGTCGACGCGGACTCCGGCAAGGACGGCGGCGACGAGACCGTCGGCAGGTCGCCCGCCGGCTTCAGCGGACCTCGCGAAGGGTCCGGCACGCCCCGTCGTCCCTCGAACGGGGTGTCGCGATCGGGGATCTGCAGCGCGATGTCGTCGGGCGGCGGAGCGGGAGCGCGGTCGAACAGCATCGGCACGAAGACGATCGCCGCGAGCGCGAGCGCGATGGCGCCGATCAGCCGACGACGCGCGCGGGTCTTGACGGTCTCCGCCGGATCGATCGGCGCGCCGGCATCGAAGCGGGTGTCGCTCGTGGCGCGCTTGCGGCTGTTGCGGGGCGAACGCCGAACCGTCTCGAACGGCGCGCTGCCGACACGGCCGGTATCGACCGCTTCCTTGTTCCGCGAGAAAAAGCCCATGAATTCGCCGTGGCGAGGAATGCGGTGAGGTCAGGCGGACCGCTGGACCGGTCCCGCTCAGCGCTCGTCGCGAGCCAGCATCACGCCGGCGACGGTATGGAACGATCCGAAGACGACGATTCTATCATCCGGGCTCGCTGCGCCCGATGCCGCGCGCCACGCCTCGGCGGGGGCCGCGAAGGTCTGGATGACGGGCTCTTCGCTCGCTTCCGGGCGCGTCGAGCGGGCATGCCGGACGATGCTCGCGAGGTGCTCCGCCGTGGCGGCGCGCGGCAGCGGCAGGCCCGTCAGGAACCAGCGGTCGACGCGACCCAGCAACGGCGCGACGATCCCTTCGATGTCCTTGTCGCGCATGGCCCCGAGGATCGCGAACGTGTACGGATGGAAGCCCATGCCGTCGAGGCCGTGCGCGAGGGCGGACGCCGCCTGCGGGTTGTGCGCGACGTCGTAGACCACGGTCGGCTTGCCGGGCAGCACCTGGAAGCGGCCGGCGAGTTCGACGCCGAGCAGCCCGCTGCGCACGGCCTGCTGCGACACCGGCAGCCGGTCGCCGAGCGCGGCCAGCGCGGCCAGCGCGCCCGACGCGTTGAACAGCTGATTGGCGCCGCGCAACGCCGGATACGGCAGGCTCGAGCGGCGCGTCGTGCGACCGACGAAGTTCCACTGCTGCCGATCGCCCGAGTAGTTGAAGTCGCGACCGATGGTCCACAGGTCCGCGCCCACCGCGGCCGCATGATCGACCAGCGAGCGCGGGACGTCCGGATCGGCGCAGATCGCCGGACGACCGGCGCGGAAGATGCCCGCCTTCTCGAAGCCGATCAGCTCACGGGTGTCGCCGAGATAGTCGACGTGGTCGACCGCGATGCCGGTGACCACCGCGCAGTCGGCGTCGATCAGGTTGACGGTGTCGAGCCGCCCGCCGAGTCCGACTTCCAGGATCACGACATCGAGTCGCGCCTCGGCGAACAGCCGCAGGATGGCGAGCGTGGTGAATTCGTAGTACGTCAGCTCGACCATCGGCTCGATCAGGCGCGCGGCCTGCACCGCCTCGAACTGCGTGATCAGTTCGGCATCGGTCGCATCGATGCCGTCGATGCGTGCACGCTCGTTGAAGCGGATGAAGTGCGGCTTGATGTACAGCCCAACGCGATAGCCCGCGAAGCGCAGGATGGCGTCCAGCATCGAGCAGGTCGAGCCCTTGCCGTTGGTGCCTCCCACCGTGATGATCGGCGCGGCCGAATTGTCGTGATGCGCGCCGAGACGCGCGCCGATCCCGAGCCGATCGGCGACGACGCGCGAGCGGTCGAGTCCCATCGCGATGGACTGCGGATGCATCGCCTCGATGGCTTCGAGCCACTGGTCGAGCGTGCGGGTCATCGACGAGAGGTGATCAAATCGCAAGCGGCGCAGAGGCCGGATGCCGAAGGAGACGGTGTCGCATCAGCCCGGTGGCGGGCTTCGATGGACGACCCGCTGCAGCGTCACAGTGACCACCAGGTCCCCGTGCCGTGATCGAATGATCAGACCGCGTCCGCCCCTGTCTCGCCGGTCCGGATCCGCACCACGGCGTCCACATTCGTCACGAAGATCTTCCCATCGCCGATCTTGCCGGTCCGCGCGGCCGCGACGATGGAGTCGAAGTAACCGGCCACGGTGCGCGGCGGGGGCTGCAGCGGGCGCAACCGCAGCACCGCCTCGGTGACGATGCCGAGCGTGCCCTCGGACCCGACGACGAGTCCGGCGAGGTCGTACCCGGCGACGCCCTTCGCCGTGCGGCGACCGAGGCGGACGATGTCGCCCGTGCCGGTGACCACCTCGAGCTCGAGGACATCCGCCCGTCGATCGGGTCTGTCGGCGATGCC
>CAZZWS010000321.1:0-3006 GCA_964657795.1 Beijerinckiaceae bacterium | reverse complement strand
GGCGACGACGGCACGGCGAGCGACGCTCGAACGAAAGTGCCGTCGTCATGCGTCGCTCGAGTCCGCTGCGCCAGCCGCGTCAGCGTTCGATGACGAACTTGCCGTCCTTCGTCACGCTGACGATCGGTGTCTGCTGCGCGTCGTAGCCTGCCGGCTTGCCGTCCTTGGCCATCGCGCGACGGAACGCGAACGCGCCGGTCGCCCCGACATGCTTCACGGCCGGCAACGCGTCGCGCAGCGCCGCGCGATCGGCGGCGAGATTGCCGGTCAGCTTCGTCGACTTCAAGGCCTCCGTCACGATGTACATCGCGTCGTAGGCCTGAGCGGCGAACTGGTCCGGGTCGCTGCCGAACCTGGCCGCGTAAGCCTTGATGAATTTCGTGTTCTCCGGCGTGTCGTTCGATGCGGACCACGGGCTGCCGACGTAGAGGCCGTCCGAAGCGCCCTTGGCGAGTTCGAAGACCTTCGTCGAGTTCATGCCGTTGCCGCCGATGACCGGCACGTTGAGGCCGAGCTGACGCGCCTGGACCATGATCGGCGCGCCTTCGGCCAGCAGCGCCGACAGCACGATCGCGTCCGGGTTGGTCGACTTGATCTTGGTGAGCTGAGCCTTGAAGTCGACGTCGCCCTTGGCGTACGTCTCGGTGGTCGTGACCGGGATCTTGAGGTCGTCGAGCGCCTTCCTGAAGTTGTCGTAGCCGCTCTTGGTGAACACGTCGTCGTTGCCGTACAGCACCGCGACCTTCTTCACCCCCGACTTCCTGACGGCCATCTTCAGGGTCTCGGGCAGCACGTCGGCTTCGGTGACGGAGTTGCGGAACACGTAGTCGCCGATGGACGTGATGCCGTCCGCGGTGTTGGACGTGCCGAAAACGACGATCTTCGAGCCCTGCGCGAGCGGGTCGCCGGTCTGCGCCGAATTGGACAGCGTCGGCCCGAAGACCATCAGGACCTGGTCCTGGAAGATCAGCTTGCGGAAGACGTTGCTGACCTCTTCCTTCTTGCCCTGCTCGTCCTCGACGACGAGCGCGAGCTTGTTGCCGGCGACACCGCCGCCCGCGTTGATCTCGTCCATCGCCAGCGTGAAACCGTTGCGGATCGCCGTGCCGTATTGCGCGGCGCCGCCTGACAGCGCTTCGGCCGCGCCGAGCTTGATGTCGGCCGCCTCGGCGACCGTCATGCCGGCTGTCATGCCGACTGCGAACGTGAACGCGGCCAGCACCACGCGCCATCCCGCGGAAGTCTTCTTCATCCTGGTCTCCAATGATCTTTGATCGATTCGACGGCGACTCGTCGTTCGCCGTGCTTGCGGGGCGCGAGCGGTACGACATCCGCCCGCTCCGCAACGGTGAAGAATAGCAGGGGCCCGCTGCGAACTCGCGATCGTGTGGCACATGCCGACGACGCGGGGATGCTCGGACAGCGCCGGAATCGTGCCGAAGATCAAGCGCCGAAACGCGGCGGCGGCATTGCCCATTCATGTCGAATCGTCGGATTCTGGCTCGCGGCGACGGCCGGACGCTCAGCAAAAATGCTTTACTGCCGATGAGCGCTGATGGCAAGAATACGCGTCTCGACGCGTACGGCGCAGATGGTTGCGGAGTGAACCATCGCGCGGGCGCCGGATTTTCACCCCTCAAGAAGCAGCAGGCCCGACTCGATGTACGCAACGACACAAGCAGCGTGGACCGGCGCGCCTCCGAAGACGCGCGGCCCGGCGACGGGTAGCCCGAATCCGATCCCCGGTGGCGAGCAAGATCGCCATTCGGTGGCGATCGCTCGTCTCGCATGACGGGTCGCCACGACCTGACGCTGTTCGGCATCGCAGCGCTGATCTGCATCTTCGGCGCCTATGCCACGTCGGTGATGGGCCAGCAGGCGTACGCGTCGCGCGGTGCCGGCCAGCGCCTGCGCTGGATGGTGCTCGGGGCGCTGGCCGCCACCTGTGCGATCTGGGCGGATTCGTTCATCGCAATCCTCCTGTCGCCCGGCAGCGTGCCCGCCGGCTTCACGGCGTTGCCGATGGTCGCGTCGTTCGTCGTGACCTTCGCCATGGTCGCCATCGCGGCTTATCTGACCCTGGCCGGTCGCACGTTGCCCGTCCAGCTGCTCGGGGGCTTCGTGGTCGGCCTGGCCATCTCGAGCGCCTATTACATCGGCGCGCGGGCCCTGGACGTCCGCGGCACGGTGGCCTGGGACGAAAGTCGGGTCGTCGTGTCGATCGCGGTCGGCCTCGGGTTCTCCATTCTCGCGCTCGGCATCTGGCTGCGCAGTCGAACCCGCAGTCCGATGCTCGCGATCGGCTTGTTCGCGACGGCGATCTGCGGCGATCACCTGCTGGCCATGAGCGCTGTGACCATGACGTTCGACCCGGGTGCGCGGCTGTCTCCCGCGCTGATCGACGACGACGGCCTGGAGCAGGCCGTGGCGGCGATGGCGATCGTGGTCATGGCCTGCACGCTGGTCGCGCAGGCGATGAACCGGAAGAACCGTCGTCGCAGCGAAGCCGACCGGCGGCAGTTGCAGCAGCTCGCCGAGATCGCGGTCGAGGGGCTGGCGATCTGCGAAGGGTCGCGGATCGTCTGGATCAATCGCAGCCTGGAAGCGATGTTGCCGGGCGTGCGTGAAAGCCGCCTCGGTGGCCCGATCGAAGCGCTGCTCGTCGTCGAGTCGCTGGCCGACCTGCCGCACGACCGCGAGCACGACACGCAGCTGCGGACCACCGCGGGGGTGGACGACGCGGCGGAGGCGGCGTTGATTCCGGTGCGGGTCATCGTCCGCCCGGTCCTGATGGGCGAGCGGCCGCACGTCGTCGTCGCCATTCGCGATCAGCGTGAGCGGCTGCGGGCCGAGGCCGAGATGCAGCGGCTCGCGACCAGCGACGCCCTCACCGGTCTCGCCAATCGCAGCCGCTTCAACGCGGTCCTCGACGGACGCTTCGCGTCGCCGGCCTCATCGGCGTCGGCGGGCGCGACCAGCGGCTCGGGGCAGACGTCGTGGCGCGGC
>CAZZWS010000320.1:0-3036 GCA_964657795.1 Beijerinckiaceae bacterium | reverse complement strand
GATACGAACGTGCGGCCAGCGCGGCGTAGATGTCGCCCAGGTTCTCGTATGCCGTCGCGTTGTTGGGGGCGACGCGGATCGCGGTTTCGAGCGCCACGCGTGCGTCGTCGTACAGTCCCTTCGCGGCATAGATCACCGCGAGGTTGTTGTAGGGCTCGGGCAGTTCGGGAAAGTCCTGCGTGAGACCGGTGAAGACCGCGACAGCCGCATCGCGATCGCCGCCCTGCGAGAGGATCACGCCTTTCAGGAAGCGCATCTGCGCGTCCTTCGGCATCTTCGCGAGATAGGCATCGGCGCGGTCGCCGGCCTCGATCAGCCGACCCGCCGCGACGAGCTTGGAGACGTCCTGCAGCTCGTCGGCGGCCGCGGGCCGGACGATGCCCACGACCATCGCGACGGTCATGACGACGGCCATCGCCATGGTCGACTCGCGGCACAGCGCGCGCGCCCGCGAACCCCGCTCGACCAGCGCTGGTTTCGAAGCTCGATACAGGGCTGGCAGGGGCGTTCGCGACTTGGGCAAGGAGGATTCCGAAGTGGAGGAAGAAGGCAGCGGGTCCGGTCTGCGAGGCCACGCGGAGCGGGCAGCAAGAGGACGTTTCGGGGGACCGCGATGCTATACTCGCGCCCCATCAGAACGATCGAAGTCTAACAAACACCCGCCACTCGACGGACCCTTCTCGGCATCGGCCGGCATCAGAAGCGTTCCCTCATCGAGTGGCTTGTCTTTTGTGGAGAGACGATGCTCGCAGCCGACTTCGAGCGCGCCAGCGTCCGTCCCCCGACTCGTCGTCCGCACCGTCCGCCCGCATGCTGAAGATCCACAACACCCTGACCCGCGAGAAGGCGGTCTTCACGCCGATCGAACCCGGCAAGGTCCGCATGTACGTGTGCGGCATCACCGTCTACGACTACTGCCACGTCGGTCACGCGCGGATGATGATGGCGTTCGACGTCGTGCGACGCTGGTTGCGCGCGTCCGGCTATGCCGTGACCTACGTGCGCAACATCACCGACATCGACGACAAGATCATCCGACGCGCGGGCGAGAACGGCGAGGCGATCGGTGCGCTCACGGAGCGCTTCATCACGGCCATGACCGAAGACGCGGACGCGCTCGGCATCGAGCGACCCGACCACGAGCCGCGCGCCACCGCGCACGTGCCCGAGATGCTGGCCATGATCGGCACGCTCGAAGCGAAGGACCTCGCCTATGCATCGACCGACGGCGACGTCAACTTCGCGGTCCGCAGGTTCCCCGGCTACGGCAAGCTGTCCGGCAAGACGCTCGACGACCTCCGGGCCGGCGAGCGCGTGACGGTCAACACCGGCAAGGCCGACCCGCTCGACTTCGTGTTGTGGAAGAAGGCCAAGCCCGACGAGCCGGCCGACGCCAGATGGTCGTCGCCGTGGGGCGAGGGCCGGCCCGGCTGGGCCATCGAATGCTCGGCGATGAGCTGCGCGATCCTCGGCAATCACTTCGACATCCACGGCGGCGGCGAGGACCTGCAGTTCCCGCATCACGAGAACGAGATCGCGCAGAGCGAAGGCGCCAGCGGCGAACACTTCGTCAATGTCTGGATGCACAACGGGTTCGTCAACGTCGACGACGAGAAGATGTCGAAGTCTCTCGGCAACTTCTTCACGATTCGCGACGTGCTGAAGCAATACGACGCCGAGGTGGTGCGCTTCCTGCTGCTGCGCAATCACTATCGCAGCCCGCTCAACTATTCGGACGCGCATCTCGACGACGCGCGCGGCGGACTGACGCGGCTCTACACCGCGCTGAAGAACACGCCTTCGGCTCCGGCGGAAGCCATCGACTGGGACGAGCCTTACGCGGCCCGGTTCAAGGCCGCGATGGACGACGACTTCAACACGCCGATCGCGGTGTCGGTGCTGTTCGATCTCGCGGGCGAAGTCAATCGCGGCAAGTCCCCCGATGCGGCGGCGCGGCTCAAGGCCCTGGCCGACGTGCTGGGTCTGCTGCAGCGCGACCCGGCGAGTTATCTGCATGCCATGCCCGCAGCGACCGCGACCGACGAAGGCCTGGAAGCGCGGGTCGACGCGGCCATCGCGGCCCGTGCCGCCGCGAAGAAGGGCAAGGACTTCGCCGAAGCCGACCGCATCCGCGCCGCACTCGCGGCCGAAGGCGTGATGCTCGAAGACAGCGCGGCCGGTACCGTGTGGCGTCGTGCTTGAGGTCTCGGCGAACGTGATGCCACAGCCGCGCCCGGTCTCCCCTTCCCCGGCGTCGTCGACAGCGTCGTCGTCGCCTGCCCCCGCGGCATCGTCCTCGGGCCCGGTCCTGCAGCCGGGCTGCCCCGACTACTGGGACAAGGCACGGGCCGACCTGATCAAGCGCGACCGCATCCTGCGTCGCGTGATCCCGAAGCATCCGGAAGGCTTCCTGATGAGCCGCGGCGATCCGTTCGTCACGCTCGCGCGCGCCATCACCGGTCAGCAGATCTCGGTCCGCAGCGCGCAGGCCGTCTGGGATCGCGTCGCTCTCGCGGTGCCGCGGATGACGCCGGCGATGATCATCAGGACCGGTCACGGCGGCCTGCTCGCGTGCGGCCTGTCGAAGCGCAAGTGCGAATACATCCTCGACCTCGCGGCCCAGTTCAAGGATCGCCAGGTGCACCCGGACAGGTGGTCGTCGATGGGCGACGAGGACGTGATCGCCGAACTGATCGGCATCCGCGGCATCGGTCGCTGGACGGCCGAGATGTTCCTGATCTTCAACCTGCTGCGACCCGACGTGCTGCCGCTCGACGACGTCGGATTGCTGAAGGCCATCAGCCAGCACTACTTCAGCGGCGAGCCGGTGTCGCGCGACGAGGCCCGCGAAGTGGCGGACAATTGGCAGCCATGGCGCACCGTGGCGACGTGGTACCTGTGGCGCAGTCTGGATCCGTTGCCGGTGAGTTATTGATTGATCGGGTGCGGCCTTTGAGTCGTTGATTGAGTGGGTCCCGGGATTCGGGCAGTTGGATAAATCGGGTCCCGGCCTTCGAGTAATCGATTGATTGGGTC
>CAZZWS010000319.1:1884-3106 GCA_964657795.1 Beijerinckiaceae bacterium | reverse complement strand
TCCGCGCCATCGTCCGCCTCGTCGTCCGCGCCATCCCCGTCCTCTGCGACATCGGGACCCACCGAGTCCTACGCCGCGAACGCACCCAATGCCAAGCCCGACGCGGCCGCGGTCAGTGGCGGGGCGACCGCGCCGACTCACGGTCCCGCGCCCGCGCAGTTCAGCGTCAAGGCCGACGTCGAATGCCAGATGATGGTGCTCGGCTCCGGCCCCGGTGGCTACTCGGCCGCGTTCCGCGCCGCGGACCTCGGCATGAAGACGGTGCTGATCGAGCGCTACGCGACGCTGGGGGGCGTGTGCCTCAACGTCGGCTGCATCCCGTCGAAGGCGTTGCTGCACGTCGCGCAGGTAATGGACGAGGCCGCACACTTCGTCGACCTCGGCGTGGCCTTCGCACCGCCCACCATCGATCTCGCCAAACTGCGCACGCACAAGGAGAAAGTCGTCGGCAAGCTGACCGGCGGCCTGGCGAGCATGGCGAAGATGCGCAAGGTCGAGGTCGTGACCGGCGTCGGCCTGTTCCTCGATCCGCATCACATCGAGGTGACCGCGAGCGACGGTACGAAGAAGGTGGTCAAGTTCGACAACGCGATCATCGCCGCGGGCAGCGAGTCGGTGACGCTGCCGTTCCTGCCGGACGACCCGCGCATCGTCGACTCGACCGGCGCGCTCGAACTGCGCTCGCAGCCGAAGAGAATGCTCGTCGTCGGCGGCGGCATCATCGGCCTCGAGATGGGAACCGTCTATTCGACGCTCGGCGCGCGTCTGGATGTCGTCGAGATGCTCGACAGCCTGATGCAGGGCGCCGATCGCGACCTCGTCAAGGTCTGGCAGAAATTCAACGAGAAGCGCTTCGACAACGTCATGCTGAAGACGAAGACCGTCAAGGCCGAAGCGAAGCCCGACGGCATCTGGGTCACGTTCGAGGGTGAGCAGGCACCCAAGGAAGCGCAGCGCTACGACCTGGTGCTGCAGTCGGTGGGCCGCACGCCAAACGGCAAGCGCATTGCGGCCGACAAGGCCGGCGTGGCGGTCGGCGAGCGCGGCTTCATCGACGTCGACAAGCAGATGCGGACCAACGTGTCGCACATCTTCGCGATCGGCGACATCGTCGGTCAGCCGATGCTGGCCCACAAGGCGGTCCACGAAGGCCATGTCGCGGCCGAAGCGGCATTCGGCGAGAAGAGCTCCTTCGATGCGCGCGTGATCCCGTCGGTGGCCT
>CAZZWS010000319.1:0-1874 GCA_964657795.1 Beijerinckiaceae bacterium | reverse complement strand
CGATCCCGAAATCGCGTGGGTCGGCGTGACCGAGGACGACGCGAAGAAGAGCGGTCTTAAGGTCGGCGTGGCGAAGTTTCCATGGGCCGCTTCGGGTCGCGCCATCGCCAATACGCGCGACGAGGGATTCACGAAGCTGATCTTCGACCTCGAGACGCATCGCATCGTCGGCGGCGCGATCGTCGGCACGCATGCCGGCGATCTCATCAGCGAACTCGTGCTGGCCGTCGAGATGGGTGCAGACGCGACGGACATCGGCAAGTCCATCCATCCGCATCCGACGCTCGGCGAATCGGTGGGCATGGCGGCCGAACTCTACGAAGGGGTCTGCACCGACCTGCCGCCCGTCCGGAAGAAGTGAGCCCCGGCTGAGACCCGACGACCGACCTTCGCGCCGTCAGCGTCGGTCGTCGTCGATGGGCGCTTGAGCGAGCTGGGCGACGACCGCCGCACGACGGCGACTGCGCCAGCGTCGCAGCGTGCCCTGACGCGATCGCTCACCCTGTTCCGGGAACGAGAAGCCGCGCACCCGCGCGCGAAACCGGCGCACGAAGCGTTTGGCATCGGCCCAGGCCGGCTGCTTGTTCATCCAGTGGTGCACGCGCTCGCGCAGCGCGCAGGTCACCGCATACAGACGCGCGAACCAGGGCATGCGCAACAGCTGCGGCCGACAGGTGACGAAGATGCGCGCGATGATGGCGGTGCTGAGGATCTTCGCCGCGAGCATCACGCAGCAGCCGCTGAAGAATCGTCCGGTCGTGATCATCCACAGACCGACGATCTTGACCGGAAACAGCAGTGCGATCGGGATGCAGAGAATCACCAGGGCGGCGATCGGGGCGAGGCGAACCAGTCGCTCGTCGAGCCAGCGCAGCAGGCCGAATCTTCCGAGCCAGCGGAACAGGCGGAGAAAGCCCGTCCACAGGAATTCCTCGAAAAGAAAGATCAATGCGCCGACGAACAGCAGCACGGTCCGCAGGCGGTTGCGCGGGAGCGCCGGACGGCTGGTGGAGGTCGAGGACACGACGTCAGTGAAACCGCGCTGCTAGACTCGCGCCGCCGGTTCGAACGCGTCGTTGGACGTCGAGACCGGCGATCCGAAACCGACTTTCCTTCGCGTGGCTCCGCACTTCATGGACATCGACGAACAGAAACGCGCGGTCGCCGCCGCGGCGCTCGCATGGGTCGAGTCCCGCCTCGAGCCGGGCACGGTCGTGGGGGTCGGAACGGGTTCCACCGCGGATCATTTCATCGATCTCCTCGCTTCCCATCGGACGCGCTTCAAGGGCGCCGTGGCCAGTTCGAGCCGCAGTGCAGCACGACTGATCTCATCGGGTATCGCCGTTTTCGACCTCGAAGAAGTCGGCGAGTTGCCTTTTTATATCGACGGCGCCGACGAGGTCAACGATTCGCTGGAAATGACCAAGGGCGGGGGCGGCGCGTTGACGCGCGAGAAGATCGTCGGATCGGCGTCCGCGATCTTCGTCTGCATCGTCGACGCGACGAAGCGGGTCGACGCGCTGGGGGCGTTCCCGTTGCCGGTCGAAGTCATCCCGATGGCGCGGACGCACGTGGTGCGGGCGCTCGCGGGGATCGCGTCGCGCTTCGATCTGCCGCCACCGGTCGTCGTCGTCCGGCCGGCGCTCGACGGCAGCCCCTTCGTCACCGACAACGGCAATCGCATCCTCGACGTGTCCGGCTGGACCATCCGCGATCCGCTCGCGCTGGAGACGGCCATCGACGAGGTCGTCGGCGTCGTCGAGTGCGGACTGTTCGCGCGACGCCCCGCCGACCTGTTGCTGGTGGCCGACGGGGACGGCGTGAAGCGCGTCGAGCGACGCGCCTGAGCCGCGGGCCTCAACAGCGGGCCTCGA
>CAZZWS010000318.1:0-3187 GCA_964657795.1 Beijerinckiaceae bacterium | reverse complement strand
TGCTGAACAACGGACCACCGCCGACGCTGTTGGGCGCGAGCGAGGCCGAGTTGAAGCTCAGCGTCGGATTGGGCAGCGTGTCGGCCTGCAACACACCGGCGCGTGCGCCGTCGACGGCGGTCCGTGCGATGCGCACGTCATGATTGGCATCGAGCACGATCGCTTCGACCTCGTTCAGCGTGATGGTGTGCGTGGCCGGCAGGGGCTCGTCGGCGAGGGCCGGTCGCATGCCGGCAGCCACGATGCAGGCGGCCATGCAGGTCGCGGCGAAGACGGGGGTGCGCGCCATACGGAGGGCGTGCAGGGGGAACTGCTGCTTCATGGATCGGGAGCGTAGTGCGACGTGATTGCACCAAGCTGGCCGGCACCTTGCTGGAAGCTTGCAAGGTCGCCGACCGCGCTGCCGGCGAGCTGAAATCTCGGCACGTCAAGCGGTTTGCAAGGTTCGATACAGCCAGACGCAATCTCGGGCTTCTACGCTCGGCATGCGTCGATGGAAGGACCTGGACGAATGGTCGATTGACCTGGTCGATCGAGCCGGGTCCACGATTCCCGTCGCCGCGGAAGGCAACCGAACCGAGCATCCCATGACCGATCCGAAGCCCGCCCTGCAGTCCGCCCCGAATGCCGACTCGAAGCCGCTGCCCACGCTGGTGCTGCTCCACGGCCTGTTCAGTTCGCCGATGGAGTTCTCGCTGCTGACCCGCATCCTTCAGAGCCGCGGCGTCGCTTACGAGTGCCTCGAGGTGCCGGGTTACACCAATCCCGGCAAGCACTACGGCCCGACCTGGCGGCACTGGCTGGACGCGGCGGGCGCGGCGCTCGACGCGAAGTACGGACCCGATCAGCCGATCGTGATCGGCGGCGTCTGTGTCGGCGGCGCACTCGCCGCCGCGCTCGCTGCGGGGTCGCGCCGTCAGCGCATCGTCGGCGTCGCGATGCTGGCGCCGACCTTCGCCTACGACAGCTGGGCGATCGGCGGCGTGCAGCGTTACCGCCGACTCGCGTACGCCCTCGGCTTCGATCGCTGGCTGAAGGTGCGCGAGAAGGAACCGTTCGGCCTCAAGAATCTCAAGACCCGCGGCTGGATCCAGCAGGAACTCGCCGAGCGCAAGGACTCCGCGGTCGGGCCGGCAGCGCTGCCGTTGCGCGGCATCCGCGAGACCGAGCGTCTGTATGCGCACGTTCAGAAGCTGCTGGCCACGATCGAGGCGCCGATCCTCGTCCTGCATGCGCGCGAGGACGAGGTCGCCACGCTGGCGAGCGTCGAGCGTGTGCTCGCCACGCTGGCGCCGGGCAAGGCCGAGCTGGTCGTGCTCGAACACAGCTATCACATGATCACGCTCGACAACGACCGTCAGCGCGTCGCTCACGAGCTCGCCGATTTCGTCGGCGCCGAGAAGTTCGTGCGCGCCGCCGTGCCGGCGCCCGCGAAATCGAAATCGAAATCGAAGCGGACGGCGACCGCCCGCTGATCAGGAAACCCGATGAACCCGCCCATGACCATGCCTGCAATGCCGATCCCGCGTACCGAACGACGCATGGACACGTTCGACGAACTGATCGATCTGCTGTCCACCGAGTTCAAGGTGGACCTGTCGGCCATCGACCTCGACAGCGAGCTGGTCGACTTCGGCCTCGACTCGCTGGCGCTGGTCGACCTGATGTTCACCGTCGAGGAACACTTCGACATCGACCTGCCCAACGAGACGTCGCGCTTTCGCACGGTGCGCCAGCTGATCGGCCTGATCGACCAGTTGCGCATGCCGCGCGCGGCATGACCCCGTGTCGATGAACCGGCCCCGCATCGCGATCACCGGACTGGGCATCGTCGCTCCGCATGGCAACGAACCGGGCCTCGTGTTCGATGCACTGTGTCGTGGCCGCAGCGCCGTGGCCTTCGACGACGGCCTGAAGACGGTCGTGGCGTCGGTCCCCTCGATCGACGAAGGGCTCGGCGTCCGCGGGCGCAAGGCGGGTGTCGACCGCGTGAGCCAGTTCGCGCTCACCGCGGGAGGCAGTGCGCTGGCCGACGCCGGCTGGTCGCAGGGCTCGAGCCCGTGGGATCCGGATCGATCGGGCATCTACGTCGGCACCGGCTTCGGGGGCACCGCGGCCATCGGCGAAGCCGTCCGCCGCTTCCACGTCAACGAGCGCATCCCGCCGTTGTCGGTGGTGGCCGGCATGGCCAACGCGGCGGCCGCGCATCTGGCGATACGGAGCGGCTTCACCGGCCCCGTGCTGACCTTCTCGGTCGCCTGCGCGTCGTCGTCGATCGCGATCGCGGCGGGAGCCAAGGACATCGCGCTCGGCGAGATCGATGTCGCCCTCGTCGGCGGCGCCGAGGCGCCGCTGGTGGCCAGCATGGTCGCGTCGTGGCAGGCGATGCACACGCTGGCCAGCGTCCGCGACGACGACGCCGGCGCGTCGTGCCGACCGTTCAGCGCGAGCCGCACCGGACTCGCCCTCGGCGAAGGCGCGGCCTTCCTCGTGCTCGAGGACTTCGATGCCGCACGCCGACGCGGAGCGCGCATCTACGCGGAACTCGCGGGCAGCGGCACCTCGTGCGACGCGAACCATCTGACCAAGCCCGAACCCGGCGGCCAGGTGCGCGCCATGCGTGCCGCGATGCGCCAGGCCGGCGTCGCGCCGCGCGACATCGGCTACTGCAACGCGCACGGGACGGCGACGATGGTCGGCGACGAGGTCGAGACGCGCTCCATCACCGACCTGTGGGGCGACGATCTGCATGCGTTGCGCGTCAGCTCGACGAAGGCGCTGCACGGCCACATGCTGGGTGCGGCCGGCGCCATCGAAGCCCTCGTCACGACGCTGGCGCTGCACGAGCGGACGTTGCCGCCCAACGCGCACTGCGAGGACCAGGACGAAGCGTGCCGGCTGCCGCTGGTCGGCGCCGTCGCGGAACGATCGAGCGGCCTCGAAGCGGCCATCACGAACTCGTTCGCGTTCGGCGGCACCAACTCGTCGCTGGTGCTGCGTCGGGTCGAGACCTGAGGGGAACACCTCCGCATGGATCGCCGCCGCTTCACTGGCGCCGCCGCGCTCGGTCTCGTCGCATGCGCGACGCGCGGCGGGGCGAACGCCAGCGATGCCGTCCGCACGACACCGACGATCGATCTGCACAGTCACGCGGGCCGCATCATCCCGTCCCGCGGCGGCGACTTCG
>CAZZWS010000317.1:0-3232 GCA_964657795.1 Beijerinckiaceae bacterium | reverse complement strand
GTTCGCGCGGCTCAACGTCAGCTACGTCATCACCAGCAAGCGGAAGCTCAGGCAGCTGGTCGACGAAGGCCATGTCGACGGCTGGGACGATCCGCGGATGCCCACTTTGGTCGGGCTGCGCCGTCGCGGCTACACGCCGGCCGCCATCCGGTTGCTGTGCGAGCGCGTCGGCGTCTCCAAGAACAACAGCTGGACCGACTACGGCGAACTCGAACAGGCGTTGCGCGACGACCTCGACCCGAAGGCGGCGCGGGCGTTCGCGATCCTCGACCCGGTGAAGCTCGTGGTCACCAACTATCCGGCGGGCCGCAGCGACGACTGCACCGCGCCCGTCCATCCACATGCCGCCGAACGCGGGCAACGCCACTTCCCGTTCACGCGCGAACTCTGGATAGCCCGCGACGACTTCCAGGCGGCGCCGGTCAAGGGCTTCTTCAGGCTGACGCCACCCACAGCGGACAAGCCGGGCGCCCTGGTGCGGATGAAGTACGGCTACGTGGTCCGCTGCACCGGCTTCACGAAGGACGTCGTCGACGGCCGCGTGACCGAGGTGGCTTGCGAGTACCTGCCCGAGACCTTCAGCGGCACGCCGGGCGCCGACAGCGTCAAGGTGAAGGGCAACATCGCGTGGATCAGCGTGGCGCACGCGGTCGCGGCCGAAGTGCGGCTCTACGACCGGCTGTTCCTCGACGCGCAGCCCGATGCCGGCGGCAAGGACTTCCTGCAAGCCATCAACCCGGCGTCCAAGCGGGTCGTCGCCGCATGGGTCGAGCCCGGCATCGAGGCCGCGCCGACGGCGGCCTTCCAGTTCGAGCGGCTCGGCTACTTCGTCGCCGATCGCATGGACTCGACGCTCGAACGTCCGGTGTTCAACCGCAGCGCCACGTTGCGGGACACCTGGCAGCGTTAGACAATTCGACCACTGCCGCCCGTCCACCGCCCCGAGGTCGCCGTCATGAAGCCGATCGTTCCGTGTCGCCCACCGGCATGGATCGCACTGGCGCTCATCTTCTGCTTGGTCACCGGCCACGCGCAGACCAAGGACGTGCCCGCGGCACCGCTCAACGCGACGCCCGTCGATCGCGAGGTCAAGGTCGCCGAGCAGGCCTTCTCGCGCGATCCGCAAATGCCCGCGTGGGTCGAACAGGTCGCCATCCCCGACATCAAGCCGAAGGGTCCGGTCACCGCCGCGCTCTACGACACGCAGATCCACGTGGGCGATCCGGTCGTCACGTACATCCGTCAAGCGTCCCGGGTCAACGATCAGGTGGCGCTCTCGGCCGCGGGTCGCGTCGGTATCGGCTTCGTGCCGGACTATCAACGCGTCGTGCTGCACACGCTGCGCATCTGGCGGGACGGTGTCGCACACGATCAACTGCCCACCGTCGACGTCCGCTTCCTGCAACGCGAGAACGGCCTCGAACAGAATCTGTACAGCGGTGTCGTCACCGCGTCGATGTTGATCAACGACGTGCGCGTCGACGACATCGTCGAGCTCGCATACTCGCTGATCGGCACCAACCCCGTGTTCGGCAGACGCTACTCGGGCGTCGCCGACTGGGATCAGGGGTGGGTCGTCGCCTTGCGTCGCGTGACGTTGCAGACGCCTGTGGACCGAAGCGTCGCCTGGAAGACGCAAGGCGGCTCTGGCCGGAGCATCGCGAACCCGACGGACGTCGTCCGCAACGGCATGCGCATCCGCACCTTCGAGGAACGCAACCTCGAGCCGATCAAGCCCGAGGCGCAGGTGCCCAACGGCTACGCACTCGGGCGCTGGCTGCAGTTTTCCGAGTTCGCGAACTGGAACGAGGTGGCGACCTGGGCCGAGTCGCTGTTCGATGCGCCCGAGCCTGCGGACGCGTCGCGTGCCGCGCTGATCGCGCAGTTCAAGGCCTTGCCGACCGAAGAGGAACGAGCGGTCGCCGCGCTCGAATTCGTGCAGTCGCAGATCCGCTATTTCTCGGTGTCGATCGGCACGAGCTCGCATCGACCGGCGTCACCCGCGACGGTGCTCGCGCGCCGCTACGGCGACTGCAAGGACAAGTCGCTGCTGTTGATCACGCTGCTGGCCGACCTCGGCATCCACGCCGAACCGGTCCTCGCCCGCGCCGGAAACCGCGTCGGCTTCGACGACTGGTTGCCGACCCCGCTCGCGTTCGATCACGTGTTCGTCGTCGCGACCGTCGACGATGGCCACGGCGGCGCGCGCTGGTGGCTCGACCCGACGCGGCTCGGCCAGCACGGCAAGCTGGCGACGATGGGTCAGGCCCACGACGGCATCGAAGTCCTCGTCGCATCGCGCGACACCCGCGGCCTGGAACGCGTGATGGTCCCGAACCGTAGCGAACTCGCGGACAACGAGGTCGTCGAGGACCTGACGGTCGAAAAGCTCGACGGTCCCGGCAGGCTGGTCGTCGATCGCGTCGTCAACGGCGTCGCAGCCGAGACGCTGCGCGTCCTGTTCGGCGGCGTCGCGCAGGACCGGCTCGAGACCGGGATGAATACCGAGATGGCCAAACGCTATCCCGGCGCGAGGCTCGTCGACCCACCGAAGATCGACGACGACCGGATCGACAACCGGGTGCGCATGCATTACGCGTTCACGATTCCCGCACCGCTCGCGGCCACCGACGGGGCATGGGTGGTCAAGTTCGTGCCGGACAACGTCCGCGTGTTCGCGATGCCGCCGGAAGGCGACCCGAACGTGAAACGTCAGGCGCCAGTCGCACTCGCCAACCCGGTCAACGCCGCCTACCGCTTCGAGCTGCACCTGCCGGACACGGTGAGCGTCATGTCGAACGACGCCGCCGGCCGCGTGACCGATGCCTACTTCGACGTCACCACCGAACGCAGCTTTCGCGGCAACCACGCGATCGCAGCCATGCGCGTCGAGACGTTGCAGACCAGCATCGCGGCGGACGACATCGCGAAGACGCGGACCGACATCCTGAAGCTCGACCGCCTGATGCCGACCAACTTCGTCGTGCGCAAGGCCGACGTCAGGGACAGCGGCTTCCTCGGCATCGGCCACCAGGATCTGGCGACGACGCTGAAGCGCCGTCAGGAAAGCATCGTCACGCGAATCACGGCCACGCTGAAGTCGGGTCGCCTGTCGGGCAACGACCTGTCGCATGCCTTTTGCGACCGCGGCGCGGCGTCGCTGTCGCTCGGGCAGACCACCGAGGCGCTCGCCGATGCCGACAAGGCGATCGAGGTCGACCCGGATGCACCC
>CAZZWS010000316.1:0-3340 GCA_964657795.1 Beijerinckiaceae bacterium | reverse complement strand
GAGCCGGGCTACGGCCTCGTGCACGTCCGCGAACGGCTGCAGGCGCTGCACGGTGACGCGGGACGTCTCACGATCGAGCCGCGCGCGGGCGGCGGCGTCTGCGCGCGCGTGGTGTTGCCGCGGGGTACGAGATGACGCGTGTGCCGACCCCGACCGCGCTGATCGCGGAGGACGAACCGCTGCTCGTTGCCGAGCTGCGCAAGCTGCTCGGGCAGGCGTGGCCCGAACTGCGGATCGTCGCGGAAGCGACGGATGGCGTCAGCGCGACGGCGCTCGCGCTCGACGCGACGCCCGACGTCCTGTTCCTCGACATCAAGATGCCGGGGCGGACCGGCCTCGCGGCGGCGGAGGCCGTGATCGACGAGTGGCCCGACGCACGACCGACGCCGCTGATCGTCTTCATCACCGCTTACGACGAATACGCGCTTGCCGCGTTCGAGCACCAAGCGGCCGACTACGTGCTCAAACCCGTCACGGCCGAGCGCATCGCGCGCACGGCGGAACGCCTGAAGCAGCGTCTGGCGGAGCGCACTTCACGGCCGGCCGAGGGCGACCTCGCCACGTTGTTGCGGAGCTTGCAGAGCCTCGCGCCTTCGTTGACCGGAAGCCCGCACGACGACCGGTTGACGGCGATCCACGTCGGCATCGGCAACACCGTGCGCATCGTTCCCATCGAAGAGGTGTTGTATTTCGAGGCGACCGACAAGTACGTCGCCGTGCACACGACGAAGGACGAGGGGCTGATCCGCATGAGCATGCGCGACCTGATCGCGCGGCTCGACTCGCAGGTGTTCCTGCAGGTCCATCGCGGCGTGGTGGTCCGGCGTTCGCAGATCGTGCTCGCGACGCGCGACGACGCGGGACGGATGGCGCTGAAGCTGCGCGACGTCGCGCAGACGATCGGCGTCAGCCGTGCGTTCGCGCATCACTTCCGCGCGATGTAGATCCCGGGATCAGATCGACAGCAGCCGCTCGACGAGCGCCGACGGCTTCGAATGCGAGATCATCAATGCGTGCGTGGCCCGCGTCATCGCCACGTACAGCAGTCGCGCGGCATCCTCGAGCGTCTGCGACTTCCACGGCAGGTCGCCGATGCCGAGCACCGCAACCGCCGGGAACTCGAGGCCCTTGACCGCGTGCAGCGTCATGACATGCACCTGGTCCGCGACGAAGTCCGGTCCGATCTTCCTGTTGCCCAGCAGCATGCGATGCGGGATGGCCTCGCGCTCGAGCGCCTTCGCGATCGGATCGCGCCAGTTGCGCTTGCCGGGCGCGAGCACGACCATGTCGCGCCACGCGTAGCCGGCGCGATGTCGTTCGAGCAGCCACTGCGCGGCCGCCTGAGCCTCGTCATTGGCGTTGATGCGGCGCTGCACGATCGGCTCGACGCCGCTGCGCCCGGAGGACTCGGGCAGCATCGTCGTCGACAGGCCCTCCTCGTCCTCGAAGGGCTCGGCGAGGATGTCGGACGCGAACTGCCGCGCGAACGTGCAGATCTCGTTGGTGTTGCGGTAGTTGAGCTTCATCACGGTGGTCCGTCCCTTGGCTTCGATGCCGAGATGCGACCAGACCGGCGTGGTCCGCTTGCCGTAGATCGACTGCGCGTTGTCGTAGACGATGAAGAGCGACTTGGTCTGCGGGCTGACCATGCGCGCGGCGAGCTGCAGCCACGCGTGCTCGAAGTCGTGCGCCTCGTCGATCAGCACCGCGTCGTACTGCCCGACCGGGATGTGGCCGGCGTCGACGGCCTCGATCATCTCGTCGACCATCGCCGCGAACAGCGCATCGTCGTCCGCGAACTGTTCGCGTCGCGGCACCGGAAGATCGTATTGGAAGAGCATCCGGCGACACCAGCGATGGAAGGTGTGCACGGTGACCCGGTCCTCGATGCCGCGGTCCTGCATCTGCGCCTCGAGCCGCGCCGCGAGGGTGCCGCCGTAACACAGCACGAGGATGGGTCGGGTCGAAGCCTTCGCAACCTGCTCGGCACGGAACGTCAGGAGCATCGTCTTGCCCGAGCCCGCGACGCCGCGGATGATGCGATGTCCTTCGCCGATGCTGCGCGCCAGCTGTTCCTGCTGCAGGTCCATCACGTTGAGCAGGCGTTCGGCCGGGTCTTCTTCCACGTCCGTGAACAGTGCGCGCTGACGATCGTTGCGCACGACGATCTCCGGGAAGATCAGACCCCGGATGCGATCGATCTGCGGCACGGACAACGGCGGGGCCAGGCGCGGCGAGACCATGCGCCACAACGCCTCGCGCAGGGACTCGTCGTCGACGCTCTCGGCCATCTCGTCGCGGCAGAGCACGCGCGACGGTGCGATCACGTCGCGCAGATCGGTCGCGTCGAACTGCTTGCGCGTGATGTTGGTGAGGACCACACCGAAGCCGAACGGCGCGGCCAGCTTGCCCGCGTAGGGACTTCCGGCGGCACACTGCAGCAGCGCATCACGCTCCAGCAGTCCCTTCACATCGAACATGTATTGCCGGGCCTGTTCGCTGGGATTCGCCGTCGTGACGATGCCGCGCGACGTGACCAGTTGCACCTGCAGCTTGTCGGCCCGCGCGATCGAGTCGAGGCGCCAGTCCTTGACCTCGAGCACCAGCAGCCCGTGGTGCGGATGCAGGATCAGGAAGTCGGGATGGCGTCCACGGGGACCGACTGGCACGTTGTGCCAGACCAGCGCGTTCTCCTCGAGCTTGTCACCGAGGCGTTCGGCGAGTCGTTGCTCGCCTGCGCTGTCGAAGCGCGCCGCGCCGAGACGCGGGATCAGTACGGCCATCGATTCCTCTGGTGATGGGTCAAGCGGCGCCGGGTCGAACGTCGATTTCCGCGAGGCACGCTACGATACCCGCCGCGAAGACACGAGGAGTCGCGTTCATGGCGTTGCAGATCGGTGTACCGAAGGAAACGGCCGCGGGTGAAAAACGGGTGGCCACCGTGCCCGATGCGGTCGAAAAGCTCATCAAGCTGGGCTTCTCCGTCGCCGTTGAGAGCGGCGCGGGCGATGCCGCGAACTTCGCCGACGAGACCTACCGATCGGCTGGCGCAACCGTGCTGCCGACGGCTGCCGAGGTGTGGTCGACGTCGGACATCGTCTTCAAGGTCCGCGCTCCGGGCGCGGACGAGGTGGGCCTGCTGCGTGAAGGCGCCACGCTGATCGGCTTCGTCTGGCCGGCGCAGAATCCCGCGCTGATGCAGCAACTGGCCGCCCGCCACGCAACCGTGCTGGCGATCGACGCCCTGCCACGGCAGCTGTCGCGTGCGCAGAAGATGGACGCGCTGACGTCCATGGCGGGCATCAGCGGCTATCGCGCCGTGATCGAGGCCGCCAACGCG
>CAZZWS010000315.1:0-3445 GCA_964657795.1 Beijerinckiaceae bacterium | reverse complement strand
GCGATGCGCCGAAGGTCACGACGCCGGGTTTGAAGGCGGTTGCGAAGCCGGTCGTGAAGAGGGCGGCGGCATCGACCGTCAAGGCGGCATCCAGCAGCGCGACGAACGGCGGCGCCGCGCCGCCGCCCGTCGCTTCCCGCAAGGCCGTCGCGCTGCCGCCCGCGCCGACCTTCAAGTCACCGGACCTCGTACCATGAAATGGATGCGCTTCAGCCATCGAGGCCTCGTGCGGTTCGGCATCGTCGAGGCGGATCGCGTCGCTGTTCACGACGGCGATCCATTCGACGCACCGCGCCTCTCCGGCGAGTCGGTCGCGATCGGCGACGTCGAGCCGCTCCCGCCGTGCGTCCCGACCAAGATCGTCGGTCTCTGGAACAACTCGCGCGCCGCGGCCGACAAGAACGGCTGGAGCGTGCCTGCCGAGCCGCTGTACTTCCTCAAGTCGCCCGGCAGCGCGGCCGCGCACGGCCAGGCGATCCCCGTGCCGTCGACCTACGACGGCCGCGTGACGTACGAAGGCGAACTCGCGGTCGTGATCGGGCGACGGACCCGCGCGGTGTCGCGCGACGACGCGGGACGGCACGTGTTCGGCTATACCTGCGCCAACGATGTCACCGCGCTCGAACTGCTGCAACGCGATCCGTCGTTCCCGCAATGGACCCGCGCGAAGAGCTTCGACGGCTTCGCCGCGTTCGGACCGGTGATCGAGACCGACTTCGATGTCGCCTCGGGTTCGCTGCGGACGATCGTCGGCGGCCGCGAGCGGCAACACTATCCGTTCACCGACCTGTTTTTCGATCCGCTCGAACTGGTCTCGCGCATCTCGCACGACATGACGCTGGAAGCCGGCGACGTGATTTTCTGCGGAACGTCGCTCGGCGTGTTGCCGATGAAGCCGGGCACGCGGGTCGACGTGGTCATCGACGGCATCGGCACGCTGTCGAACGTGTACGGCTGAGGCGTCCCCGCTCAGGCCGCCGTCATCGGCAGCTTGCCGTTCTGCGTCGCGAGCGTCCGCGCGAGCAGCTTCGTCACCGCGTAGACCGCATCGATCGTCGGCGTCGGTGTGCCCGTGATGCGGCCCAGCTCCACGACCGAGCCGACCAGCGTCTCGAGTTCGAGCGCGCGGCCCTGTTCGACGTCGACCAGCATCGACGTCTTGTGCGCGCCGACGGCCTCGGCGCCGGCGATGCGCTGTTCGAGCGAGACCTTGAAGACCACGCCGAGCTTTTCGGCGACCGAGCGCCCCTCCGTCATCATCGTCGCGACCAGCGCGCGCGATTCGGGGAAGCGGCAGATGTCCTCCAGCGTCGCATGGCTCAACGCAGAGATCGGGTTGAAGCTCAGGTTGCCCCACAACTTGACCCACAGCTCGCTGCGGATGTCGCGCGCGACGGGCGCCTTGAAGCCCGCCTGCATCAGCACGCGCGACAGCGCCTCGATGCGCGGGCTGCGCGACCCGTCGAGCTCGCCGAGCGAGAAGCGGTTGCCTTCGATCACGCGCACCACGCCCGGCGCGACGAGTTCGGTCGCCGGATAGACGATGCTGCCGATGATGCGTTCGGCATCGATGTGCGCGGCCAGGCGACCGCCGGGGTCGACGCTTTCCAGAACGCGGCCCTCGTGGGGTCCGGCGAGCTTGTGGAAGTACCACCACGGCAGGCCGTTGATCATCGTGACGACCATCGTCTCGGGCCCGAACAGGCCATCGAGGCCCGGCAGCAGGTCGACCACCTGATGCGCCTTGACCGTCAGCAGAACGGCGTCCTGCGGACCGGCCTCGGCCATGTCGCGCACGGCGCGTGCGGTGGGCGCGTGCTGCTCGGTCCCGTCCTCGAGGATCAGCCTGAAGCCGTTCGCGGAGATCGCCTCGAGGTTGCGGTTGCGGGCGATGAACGTGACGTCGTTGCCCGCGATGGCGAGCTTCGCGCCGAGATAGCCGCCGATCGCGCCGGCGCCGACGATGGCGATCTTCATGCCGGCGTCCGCAACGGCGACCCAGCGAGCACCGGCGCCGCGGGCGCGGATGCGGCGAGCATGCGCCGTCGCATCGGCTTGAGCACCGCGAGCGCGAGAAAGGCCGCGACCAGGTTCATCACGCTGGCCGTCACGAACACGGCGTTCCATCCGCCCGCCGCGGCGAGCACGCTGGTCAACGGCACGAGCAGCGCCGCCGTGCCCTTGGCCGTGTACAGCAAGCCCGCGTTGGCGGCCGCGAAGCGCGAGCCGTAGGTGTCGCCGCAGGTCGCGGGGAACAGGCTGTAGATCTCGCCCCACGCGAAGAACACCATGCCGGTCAGGATCACGAACGCGACCGGGTCCTGGCCGAAGTGGCTGAGCGCGAGGATGCCGATCCCTTCGAGGAAGAACGCGAGGAACATCGTGTTCTCGCGACCGATGCGATCCGACACCCAGCCGAAAAAGGGCCGCGTCACGCCGTTCAGAACGCGGTCGATCGACAGCGCGAAGGTCAGCGCCGGCAGCGTGATGCCGATCAGGCTGACCGGCACGTCGGCGATGCGGAAGTCCTTCGCGATCGGTGCGAGTTGCGCGGTCGCCATCAGTCCGCCGGCGGCCATCATCACGAACATCAGATACATGACCCAGAATACCGGCGTCGTCAGCATCTGCGCGGGCGTGTAGTCGCGACGGCTCGCCCAGCGCGCCATCTGCTTCGAGTTCGGCACGGCGAACCCGGGCTTCGGCGACATCAGGAAGATCGCGAGCACGAAGACCACGAGCCCCTGCACGATGCCGAACCTGAGAAAGGTCGCCTCGTAGCCCTGCGACTTGATCATCGTGGCGATCGGGATGACGGTCATCGCCGATCCGGCACCGAAGCCCATCGCGGTCAGCCCCGCCGCGAGACCCCGGCGATCGGGGAACCACTTCAACGCGTTGCCGACGCAGGTGCCGTACACGGCCCCCGCTCCCGTCCCGCCGATCGCGGCCGAGATGTACAGCAGCGTCAGCGACTCGGCGTACGAATTGAGCACCCACGAGAGCCCGACCAGCAGACCGCCCGCCAGCGTCACCGGCCGCGGTCCGAAGCGATCGACGAGATAGCCCTCGATGGGGACGAGCCAGGTCTCGGTGACCACGAAGATGGTGAACGCGACCTGGATCGCGGCCTTGCTCCAGCCGTGCTTGTCCTGGATCGGATTGACGAACAGCGTCCAGCCGTATTGGAGGTTGGCGATCATCGACATGCAGACGATGCCGATCAGCAACTGGACCCAGCGCTGCATCGGAGCGGCCAGTGGGCTGGCCACGGGATGGGTCGAAGCGGTCATCACGGTCTCCTGCGCGTTGGTTCGAGTAACGAGGCGTCGCCCGACGCGACGGACGAAGCGGTCAGCGGTAAACGAGAACGGGGATCTTCGAGTGCGTCAGGACCTTCTGGGTCTCGCTGCCGAGGATCAGGCTCTTGATGCCGCGCCGTCCG
>CAZZWS010000314.1:2232-3490 GCA_964657795.1 Beijerinckiaceae bacterium | reverse complement strand
CCTGCTCACGCTTCGCCGGGCCGCATCGAGCGGCGCCGTCCATGCGATGCGCGCCGCCGTGCTGCTCGCGACCTTCGCCGTCGCCGCGCCCGTCTCCGCCGCCGACCCCATCAGCGAGACCCGAACGATCGGCGCGTTCAGGTCGGTGCGGCTGGTCGGCTCGGCCGATCTCGTGCTCAGGCAGGCGGAAACGCCGTCGCTGACGGTCGAAGGCGACAAGGACACGATCGCCGCGCTCAAGGTCGAGCAGCGCGGCGACGAACTCGTGCTGTCGTACGAATCGAAGAGCTACGCCTGGTTCAACAGCGATCGCAAGGGACCGCGCTTCATCCTGTCGACGAAGACGCTCGACCGCCTGTCCACGTCGGGCAGCGGCGACGTCAACGCCGATTCGTTCACGCTGCCGGGCGATTTCGAGATCGCCGTCGCCGGTTCCAGCGACATCCGTTTCGCGTCGCTCGCGGCCCGCAAGCTGCTGGTGCGCATCAGCGGCTCCGGCGACGTCACGCTCGCCGGCGGCGTGCTCGAACAGAACGTTCGGATCGCCGGATCGGGGGATTACCGCAGTGGATCGTTGCAGAGCGCGACCGCCACGATCACCATCGCCGGGGCCGGCGACGCGACGCTGTGGGCCCGCGACAACCTCTCCGTAAAGATCGCCGGCACTGGCGATGTCAAGTATTATGGCCGGCCGACAATAACCAAGTCGATAGCCGGCGTCGGTTCGGTCACCGCACTTGGCGATAAACCTTAAGGCACCGGTCCGCAGCACGTGATCGCAGTGCCGTGTCACGGCACGCAATCATCGAATGAGCGTACTGCGCCGCGCTGCACGGAGAATCGACGCCTTCACCGAAACCGGCGACAACCCGTCGCCCGCGATGGTCGCCGTCAATCGGGCCTGGCGTCATCAGTACAGCGACCTGCGCAAGGCGCGCGCCTCGGCCGCCAGCGCGGTCTCCCTGGCCGGGGCGGCGTCCGACGACGAAGCGCTCGCCTGCGCGCTGTTCCAGCTCGCGTACGCGGCGATCCGACTCGGCTTGCCCAGCGACGCGGCCGCGGCGGCCGCGGAATGCCGGGCGCTGTTCGAAAGTCTCGAACACGAACGCGGGGTGTGGCTGGCCCGCGCCTTGCAGGCGTTGTGTGCCCGGCTCGACGGCGAGGCGGAGCGTTCGATCCACTTGCTCCAGGAGCTGGCCGCATCGCCGCCACCCGACGTGGCGCCGACCGAGCTGTTCGTCGTGCATGTCGGGCTGTC
>CAZZWS010000314.1:0-2222 GCA_964657795.1 Beijerinckiaceae bacterium | reverse complement strand
TCGCTGGGCTATCGCTTCGTCGGGCTGCTCGAACCCGCTCTCAAGTGGCACTACCAGGCGGTCGATACCGCCCGTGAGACCGGCGACCCGTTGCTGCTGGCATCCACGCTCTGCAATCTCGGCGGCTTCCATTCCGATCTCTACAACCCCGAGGAAGGCTGCCGTCTCCTCGAAGAAGGACTCGCGCTGTCGTCGGCCTGCCATGCCGACCGGACGTCGGTCATCATCGCGCTCAATCTCACCCAGGCCTACAACGCGCTGGGGCGTCACGACGAGGCGCTGGTCCTCGCCGAGACCTATCTCACCGCAGAACGCTATCTGCGCACGGTCGGCAGCACGGAGCCGCTGATCCCGCTCGCCGTCGCGCTCACGTACGCCAACATGCAACGCGCCGACGACGCGCGTCAGGTCCACGACAGCGTGCGCGATCAGCTCGTACGCGGTCGCTGCGAGGAAGGCACGCCGTACGTCTTCTGGAGCTATGTGGAGGCCCGCATCGCGCTCGTCACCGGCCAGCACGAACGCGCGGCCGAGATCGCGTTCGCGACGTTGAACGAGCTCGACGAGATGAAGGTCGACTCGCCGTACGACCTCATGCAGCTGCACGCGACGGCGGCCGAGGTCTGCGAGCAGCTCGGCGACTTGGGTCGCGCGCTGCATCACGAACGCTGTCGCGCCGTCATCCGCGAACGCCTCGCCCGACTCGCGGCGCACGTCGCGAGCCTGACGCACAGGATCCGCCACGAGCTCGACACCACGCGTGCAGAACGCGATCGCATCCTCGTGCTGCATGCGGAACTGGAGCGTGAGCACGAGCGCCTGGCCGCAATGAACCGGGCGTTGACGCTGCAGATCGCGGAGAACCGGCGACTCCACGAAGAACTCAAGGAGCAGAGTTTCCGCGACGCGCTGACCGGGCTGCACAACCGGCGCTACCTCTACGAGCGTGGACCCCGGATGCTCGACAGCAGCATCACGGAAGGTCTGCCCCTCTGTTTCGTGATGCTCGACCTCGACCACTTCAAGAAGCTCAACGACGTGCACGGTCACCTGATCGGCGATCGGTCGCTGGTCGCGCTCGGGCGCATCCTGCGCGAGGGTCTGCGCGAGGAGGACGTGGTCTGCCGGGTCGGGGGCGAGGAGTTCGCGATGATCCTGCCTTCGACGTGTAGCAACGTCGCCCGCGACCGCCTGTTCGCCATGCTCGCCGCGTGCCGTCACATCCGCCCGCTCGACAACGGCGGCCTGCTCGACAACGACCTCACGTTCTCGGCCGGGGTCGTCGAGGCGCCGCACCACGGCACGACGATCGACGCGCTGATGATCGCCGCCGATCGACTGCTCTACAAGGCCAAACGCGAAGGCCGGGCGCGCATCGAACTGGCGGGCGACAGCCTGCCGCCGCAGATCGCGTCACCGGCCGCGCGCGAGTCGGTCGATCATTAGTCCCGCGGCGACGAAGCCGAAGACCGCCGTCACCGACACCTGCGAGCCGTAGCCGGCGCAGTTGAGTCCGCCGGACGCGTCCGAACCCCCCTCGATCCGCACCGCCTCGTTGCCCCGCAGCGGCTGGTCCGAGAACACCGCGGTGATGCCGAAGGCCTTCTTGACGTTGCGCGGGAAGCCGTGATGCGTGCGCAGGTTCTTGCGAACTTTCGCCAGCATCGGTTCCTGCAGCGTGTGCGCGAGGTCGGTGACGCGCACACGCGACGCGTCGGTCCGCCCGCCGGCGCCGCCCACCGTCACCAGCATGATGCGGTTGGTGTGGCAATGCGCGACCAGCGCCGTCTTCGCGCGGACGTGATCGATCGCGTCGACGACGTGATCGTAGCGCCCTGCGGGGACCAGTTCCGCGAGGTTGTCGACTTCGACGAACGCCTCGACGGCATCGACCTCGCAGCGCGGGTTGATGTCCGCGATGCGCGCGCATCGCGACCACCTTCGCGGCGCCGACGGTGCTGTCCAGCGCGTGAACCTGACGGTTGATGTTGGACTCGGAGACGTGGTCGAGATCGATCAACGTGAGCTTGCCGATCCCGCTGCGGGCCAGCGCCTCGGCCGTCCAAGAGCCGACGCCGCCGAGCCCGATCACCGCGACGTGGGCGCTCGCCAGGCGTGCGTATCCCGCCGCGCCGTACAGTCGAACGATGCCGCCGAAGCGACGATCGGCATCCTCGGCGTTCGCGGCGTCGTCGACATCGACGACGGGAGGCGACCGCGCG
>CAZZWS010000313.1:0-3497 GCA_964657795.1 Beijerinckiaceae bacterium | reverse complement strand
GTTACTTTCTTGGCGGTTCAAGAAAGTAACTGGCCCCCGCAGGGGGACATACGCCCTCCTCAATCATTTCCGTCGCGGTTCGAGAAAGTAACTGGCGTCGAAGCGAGACATACGCCTTCCCCCTCCTCAATCATTTCCGTGACGATTCGAGAAATGAGCTGGCATCGAAGGAAGACATACGCTTCCCGCCTCCTCAATCATCTCCGTCGCGGTTCAAGAAAGTCAGTGCCCCCGAAAGCGACAAACGCCTTTAAAACCGAAAGCTCCGAAAGTAAAGAATATTTACATACGTCGTCCGAGGGTTTCCACATCCGCGAACGACCGGCATCCTCCCCCCATGACCAACCCACGAAAGCAGGTATTCTCGAAGGGCCCCGATCACTCGGGCCGACCTCCGATATCTCCTTTCGAAAATCCATGGAATCTTTCTCCACGCCCGCTCAGGGCACGTCTCCCATGCCCGTCACCGCCCTCCCCGGAGCATCTGCATGACCGAGTCGCTGAGCTGGTTGCAGATCCTCGTACTCGCGGTCGTGCAGGGCATCGCCGAGCTGTTGCCCGTGTCGAGCTCGGCACACGTCATCGTCGCCGAGAAGCTGATGGGCCTCGACCCGACAACGCCCGAAATGACGATGCTGCTCGTCATGCTGCACACCGGCACCATGTTCGCCGTCATCCTCTATTTCTGGGCCGCGTGGAAGCGCCAGTTCTTCGCATCCAAGGCGGCGTTCGTGCAGGCCGCGAAGGTGATCGTCGCCGCGACCGTCGTGACCGGCGTCATCGGTCTGGCGCTCAAGGAAATCATCGAGAAGGTCCTGATGCGCGGCAGCGGGAAGGACGAGATCGAACAGCTCTTCGGCAATCACTGGCTGATCGCGAGCGGCCTCGCCGCAGCCGGCGTGCTGATCATCGTGTCGGGCTACCGGACCATGAAGCGCCAGGGCGGCGACGAGGTCCGCATGAAGAGCGCGTTGTGGATCGGCGCCGTGCAGGGCTTCTGCCTGCCGGTGCGCGGCTTCTCGCGCTCGGGCGCCACCGTGTCGACCGGCCTGCTCGCGGGCGTCGCGCGCGACCGGTCGGAATCCTTCAGCTTCGCGCTGGCCGTGGTGCTCACGCCGGCGGTCATCGTCCGCGAGGGCTATCGCTTCTACAAGGCGAGCGCGGCGACGGGCCACACGACGCACGACTGGCTGCCGCTGCTGACGCCGAGCCTGGTCGGCATGGTCTTCAGCTTCCTGGCCGGCCTGCTCGCTCTGCGCTGGCTGTCGCGCTGGCTCGAGGCCGGCCGCTGGCAATACTTCGGCTTCTACTGCCTCATCGCCTCGGCGCTACTGTTCATCTTCGGTGGCCACTTCGACGCGTGACGACGGGCGGCGACCTCCGCAACCGGACGACGCTGGCGCACCGATGACCATCGCGACCTTTCCATGCTGACCGACACCGTCATGCCCGACGCGGCAGGCCGGCATCGGACGGTCCCTTCGTCGGCGCCGGTGACGATGCACGGCGCGACGGACACGAGCGCCGCCGCCCACGAGATCCTGCAGCGGGTCTTCGGCTATCCGGCATTCCGCGGGCATCAGGCCGAAGCCATCGTCCACGTCGCCGACGGCGACGACGCGCTGATCCTGATGCCGACCGGCGCCGGCAAGTCGCTGTGCTATCAGGTGCCGTCGCTCGTCCGTGGTCAGCGCGGCCTCGGCTGCGGCATCGTCGTGTCGCCGCTGATCGCGTTGATGCAGGACCAGGTCTCCGCGCTGTCCGAACTCGGTCTGCGCGCCGCGTTCCTCAATTCTTCGCAATCGGGCGAGCGTGCGGCGGAGGTCGAACGCGCGTTCCGCGCCGGCAAGCTCGACCTGTTGTACGTCGCGCCCGAGCGCCTGCTCACCGAACGCTGCCTGCAGCTCCTGGGTTCCGCGCCGGTCTCGCTGTTCGCGATCGACGAGGCGCACTGCGTCTCGCAATGGGGTCACGACTTCCGGCCCGAGTACATGCAGCTCGCGCTGCTCGGCAAGCGCTTTCCCGGCGTGCCGCGCGTCGCGCTGACCGCGACCGCCGACCCCGCGACCCGCGTCGAGATCGTCGAGCGCCTCGAGCTCGGCACGGCGGAGCATCCGCCGCGCACCTTCGTGTCGAGCTTCGACCGGCCCAACATCCGCTACGAGATCGTCGAGAAGGGCGACGCGCGCCGCCAGCTGCTCGACTTCATCCGCGCCGATCACGCGGGGCACGCCGGCATCGTCTACTGCCTGTCGCGCCGGCGCGTCGACGAGACGGCGGCGTATCTGGTCGAGCAGGGGGTCGCGGCGTTGGCTTACCACGCCGGCATGGACAGCGACACGCGCGCGAAGAACCAGTCGCGCTTCCTGCGCGACGACGGCATCGTGATGGTGGCCACCATCGCGTTCGGCATGGGCATCGACAAGCCCGACGTCCGCTTCGTCGCGCACCTCGACCTGCCGAAGAGCATCGAAGGCTATTACCAGGAGACCGGCCGCGGGGGCCGTGACGGGCTCGCGTCCGACGCGTGGATGGCCTACGGTCTTCAGGACGTCGTGCAGCTGCGCCGGATGATCGACGAGTCCGAAGGCAGCGACCAGTACAAGCGCGTGTCGAGCGGCAAGCTCGACGCGATGCTCGGCCTGTGCGAGACCGCGACCTGTCGTCGCGCGATGCTGCTCGCGTACTTCGGCGAGGACGATCACGCCGGTTCCCGTTGCGGCAACTGCGACAACTGCCTGATCCCACCCGAGACCTTCGACGCGACGAAGCCGGTGCAGCAGCTCCTGTCGTGCATCTATCGACTGAAGAAGGAGCGCGGCCAGAGCTTCGGCGCGCTGCACGTCATCGCCGTGCTGCGCGGCGAGGGCGGCGGCAAGGCGGCCGAGAAGATCGCGAGCGGGCGGCACGACACGCTATCGACGTTCGGCATCGGCGCCGACCGCAGCGAAGCCGAGTGGCGGGCCATCGTGCGTCAGTGCATCGCGTTCGGCTACGTGGACGTCGACCACGAGAGCTACGGAACGCTGCATCTGACGGACCGCAGTCGCGCGGTGCTGAAGGGCGAGGCCGAGGTCCGGCTGCGTCGCTTCGTCGCGCAGGCCAAGCGCACGAAGGGCAAGCCGCGCAAGGATCTCGACGTCGCCGACGGACTCGATGCGGCCGGTGCCGCGCTGTTCGACGCGCTGCGCTCGTGGCGTCTCGCCGCCGCCCGCGAGCACGGCGTGCCGGCCTACGTGATCTTCCACGACGGCACGCTGAAGGAGATCGCGCGTGCGCGGCCCACCAGCCTCGCGGCGCTCGGCGCGTTGTCGGGTGTCGGCGAGAAAAAGCTCGAAGCGTACGGTCGCGACATCGTCGGGATCGTCGAGCGGACGGCGGACTGATTCGAGCCGGCGGCGAGCCGGGCAGGGCTCGGCTTCGGGGTCGTTGGAACGCGGTCGCCCGTTTGGTGGATGGCGAGGTTCGCACGCCACAAACGCCGCACATCGATGCCG
>CAZZWS010000312.1:3246-3506 GCA_964657795.1 Beijerinckiaceae bacterium | reverse complement strand
TTGGCGGAGTGGACGGGACTCGAACCCGCGACCCCCGGCGTGACAGGCCGGTATTCTAACCAACTGAACTACCACTCCATAAACTCGATGTCGACCACACACCCATGACTTCATCACCGGTGACGACTATCGTGAATCCGACCGCGACCACGACGTTGGTGGGTGCTGAGAGGCTCGAACTCCCGACCTACGCCTTGTAAGGGCGCCGCTCTACCAACTGAGCTAAGCACCCTTATTGTAGATACTACTTTACAATCTTT
>CAZZWS010000312.1:0-3236 GCA_964657795.1 Beijerinckiaceae bacterium | reverse complement strand
AAGCACCCTGCGCATCTCAGCACCCTGCGCATCGCTCGTCGACCCGACCGGTGAAGCTCCACAACACGATTGACACGATTCATCGTGAAGATGAATTGTTCGCACCATGAATCTTTCACAACCGTCCCCTAGTTTACCGCATCCTTCAAGGCCTTGCCAGCGCGGAACTTGGGAACCTTCGTTGCCTTGATCTCGATGGCCACGCCCGTCTGTGGATTGCGCCCCGTTCGCGCATCGCGCTGGCTCACCTCGAACGTCCCGAAACCGACCAACGTCACGCTCCCGTTCTTCTTCAACGTCGTCTTGATGCCACCCACCACCGCTTCGAGTGCGCGGCCCGCAGAAGCCTTCGAGATGTCGGCCTGCCTGGCGATATGGTCGATCAATTCCGACTTGTTCATGAACATCCTTTCATCATGGGTTCGTTCTGCGGCGGGTCGAGGAGAGCGATGCCCACGCGCCGCATCGGTCAGCAGACACTTCATGCGTGCAGAAAGTGCGCGTGACCCTGCGTTTTCGGAAGAACATTAGGCAATGCGGGTATGGCGGTGTCAAGCCATCGGCGCGTCGTCTTCGCGCTGTGCGCGTGCAAAAAAAGCGCGGCCGAAGCCGCGCTGATCCGGATCACATCGGGTCGGTGATCAGTGCTTCACCAACGTTCCATCGTCGGCGCGCGTCTCGCTCGCGATCACCGGCGCCGCGGCAACCGGCAACTCCTCGTCGGGCAACGGCACCGGCTTCCGTTCGAGCGCGATGTCGAGCACGCGATCGATCCACTTGACCGGCACGATCTCGAGACGGTTCTTCACGTTGTCGGCGATCTCGTGGAGGTCCTTGACGTTGTCCTCGGGAATCAACACGGTCTTGATACCGCCCCGATGCGCCGCCAGCAATTTCTCCTTGAGACCACCGATCGGCAACACCTCACCGCGCAACGTGATCTCACCGGTCATCGCGACATCGGCCCGCACCGGGATGCGCGTCAACGCCGAGACCATCGCCAGCGTCATCGCGGCGCCGGCGGACGGACCGTCCTTCGGCGTCGCGCCTTCGGGCGCATGGACGTGGATGTCGAACTTGTCCCATGCGTCGTTGGCGATGCCGAGCGCACGCGACCGCGAGCGTACGACCGTGCGCGCCGCCTCGACCGACTCCTTCATGACGTCGCCGAGCGAGCCGGTGCGTTCGATCTTTCCCTTGCCCGGCATGACCGCGACTTCGATGGTCAGCAGGTCGCCGCCCACCTCGGTCCACGCGAGGCCGTTGACCTGGCCGATCTGGTTCTCCTTCTCGGCCATGCCGAACGTATAGCGACGCACCGAGAGGAACTTGTCGAGGTTGCGCGACGTGACCGTGACCTTGCCTTCGTGCTTCTTCAGCAGCAGCGTCTTGACGACCTTGCGGCAGATCTTGGAGATCTCGCGTTCGAGCGCCCGCACGCCGGCTTCCCGCGTGTAGTAACGGATGATGTCGCGGATCGCACTCTCGGCGACGACCAGCTCTTCCTTCTTCACGCCGTTGTTCTTCATCTGCTTGGGCAGCAGATAACGCAGCGCGATGTTGGTCTTCTCTTCTTCCGTGTAGCCGGACAGGCGAATCACTTCCATCCGGTCGAGCAGCGCCGGCGGGATGTTGAACGAGTTCGAGGTGGCCACGAACATCACGTCCGACAGATCGAAGTCGCACTCGATGTAGTGGTCCTGGAACGTATGGTTCTGCTCGGGGTCCAGCACCTCCAGCAACGCCGAAGCCGGATCGCCGCGGAAGTCCATGCCCATCTTGTCGACCTCGTCGAGCAGGAAGAGCGGATTGCGGACGCCGACCTTCGACAGGCTCTGCAGGATCTTGCCGGGCATCGAACCGATGTAGGTCCGGCGATGACCGCGGATCTCTGCCTCGTCGCGCACGCCGCCCAATGCCATGCGCACGAACTTGCGATTGGTCGCCCGCGCGATGGACTGGCCGAGCGACGTCTTGCCGACGCCGGGAGGACCGACCAGGCATAGAATCGGCGCCTTGATCTTCTCGACGCGCTGTTGGACCGCGAGATATTCGAGGATGCGTTCCTTGACCTTGTCGAGACCGAAATGGTCCTCGTCGAGCACCTTTTCCGCGAGCTTCAGGTCGTGGGTGACCTTGCTCTTCTTCTTCCACGGCAAGGCGACCAGCGTGTCGAGATAGTTGCGCACGACGGTGGCTTCGGCCGACATCGGCGACATCAGCTTGAGCTTCTTCAGCTCGGCATCGGCCTTGACCTTGGCTTCCTTGGGCAGACGCGCGGCCTTGAGCTTCTTCTCGAGCTCCTCGATCTCGGCGCCGTCCTCGCCCTCGCCGAGTTCCTTCTGGATCGCCTTGACTTGCTCGTTGAGGTAGTACTCGCGCTGACTCTTCTCCATCTGGCGCTTGACGCGGCCACGGATGCGCTTCTCGACCTGCAGGATGTCGAGCTCGGTCTCGAGTTGCGTCAGGAGGTGTTCCAGACGCTCGCTGACCTTGAACATCTCCAGCACGGCCTGCTTCTGCTCCAGCTTGAGCGGCAGGTGTGCCGCGATGGTGTCGGCGAGTCGGCCGGAGTCGTCGATGCCCGACAGCGACGTCAGGATCTCCGGCGGAATCTTCT
Organism: Beijerinckiaceae bacterium; assembly: GCA_964657795.1. Taxonomy (GTDB): domain Bacteria; phylum Pseudomonadota; class Gammaproteobacteria; order Burkholderiales; family Burkholderiaceae_D; genus CAHJXF01. Next base: position 616 of record CAZZWS010000312.1, on the reverse strand, counting down.
TGTTGAGCTTCACGTACTGATCGAACTGCTGGACGATCGCCCGGCGCATCGCCTCGAGTTCGGCGTTGGCGTCGTCGTCCGGCGCGACCGGCGTCAGGTCGCAGACGAAATGCGTGTCGAGCTCCTCGATCTTGTGGATGCGCGCACGCTGCGCGCCCTCGACGAGCACCTTCACGGTCCCGTCCGGCAGCTTCAGCATCTGCAGGATGTTCGAGACGCAGCCGATCTCGTAGATGTCTTCGGGCGACGGCTCGTCCTTCGACGCGGTCTTCTGCGCGACGAGCATGATGCTCTTGCCCGCCTCCATCGCGGTCTCGAGGGCCTTGATCGATTTGGGGCGACCCACGAACAGCGGGATCACCATGTGCGGAAAGATCACGACATCGCGCAGCGGCAACAACGGCAGCTGGATGCGTTCGTCGGACAGCGTGGTAGTCAAGGCCATGTGATTCCTCTCATTACGGTCCTGCTGTAGATGAAGACTTGCCCGCAGGTTGCAAGAGCGACGCTGTTGCAGTCACCCGGTCTTCGTCCCCGCCCATTTCGCCCAGCGTACAAACAATAAGCCGCTCACGCGGAACGCGTGAACGGCTTTTCGATTGAAGCCGGTCTGCTG
>CAZZWS010000311.1:0-3509 GCA_964657795.1 Beijerinckiaceae bacterium | reverse complement strand
CGCCGGGATCAGCCGGGACTCGCGGAGACGCCATGAACACCCTCGCCCACGACGCCTTGCCGCACGGCACCGCCGTCACAGCCGAAGAAAAGAAAGTCCTCGCCGCCGCCCTCGTCGGCACCTCGATCGAGTGGTTCGACTTCTTCATCTACGCGCAGGCCGCCGGCGTCGTCTTCGGACCGCTTTTCTTCGCGCCGATGACGAAGAACGACCCCGGCCTCGCGCAGATCATCTCGTTCGCGACGATCGGCATCTCGTTCCTGTTCCGGCCGCTCGGCGCGATCGTCGCGGGCCACCTCGGCGACCGCTTCGGCCGGAAGATCAGCCTGATCCTCACGCTGGTGCTGATGGGCGCGGCGACCGCGCTGGTCGGCGTGCTGCCGACCTACGCCCAGGCCGGCGCCTGGGCCCCCGTCCTGCTGATCACGCTGCGCATCCTGCAGGGCTTCTCCGCGGGCGGCGAATGGGGCGGCGCGGCGTTGATGTCGGTCGAGCACGCGCCTCTGAACAAACGCAGCTTCTTCGGATCGTTTCCGCAGATCGGCACGCCGATCGGCATGATCGCCGCGACGCTCGTGCTGCTGCTGGTCACGTCGCTGGTCGGCAAGGACGCCTTCGCTGCTTGGGGATGGCGGCTGCCGTTCCTGTCGTCGATCGTGCTGATCGTCGTCGGTCTCGTGATCCGTCGCGCGGTCGAGGAGTCGCCGGTGTTCGTGCGCATGCAGGCGCGTCGCAAGTCGTCGTCGGCGCCGCTCGGCTTCCTCTTCGCGCATCACAAGAAGCAGGTGATCCTCGCGGCGCTGATCTTCATGGCCAACAACGCCGCGGGCTACCTGCTGATCGCGTTCTTCATCAGCTACGGCGTCAAGACCCTGCACCTGCCGCCGCAGACGATGCTGGTGGTGTGCACGGCCGCGGCGGTGTCGTGGCTGGTCTTCACGTTCATCGGCGGCAAGCTCGGCGACACGTGGGGACGCGTGCGCACGTTCCAGGTCGGCTACGTCGCACTCGCGATCTGGGCGGTGCCGATGTGGTGGCTGATCGACACCGGCAATCCCCTGCTGTTCTTCGTGGCCGCCGCGATCATGGCCGCGGCGCTCGGGTTGTCGTACGGACCGCAGGCCGCTCTCTACGCGGAGATGTTCCCGGCCAACGTGCGCTATTCGGGCGTGTCGGTCGGCTACTCGCTCGGCGCGATCCTCGGCGGCGCGTTCGCGGCGACCATCGCGCAATGGATCATCACGACGTGGAACCAGTCCTGGGGCATCGGCGTGTACATCGCGATCCTCTCGCTGATCTCGCTGGCCGCGGTGTCGGTGGTCAGGAGCGTCGAGGGCGCAGACCTGAACGCGACGGACGGGGTGTGAAGTCCCTGCTCGTCACCGGCGCCAGCCGCGGCATCGGGCGTGCCACGGCGCTGCTCGCGGCCGCTGAAGGCTGGTTCGTGACGATCAACTATCGCCGCGACGTCGATGCGGCCGAAGACACGCTCGCCGCGGTCCGCGCGCGCGGTGGCGACGGCGTGTTCGTCCAGGGCGATGTCGCCGCCGAAGCCGACGTCGTCGCGATGTTCGACGTCGCGAGCGCCGACGGTCGCGGGCTCGACGGCGTCGTCGTCAACGCCGGCATCGTCGCGCCGTCGATGACGCTGGCCGAGATGGACTTCGATCGCCTCCGCCGGATGTTCGACGTCAACGTGCTCGGCGCCTACCTTTGCGCCCGCGAGGCCGCGCGACGCATGCCGCCGGCGCGCGGCGGTCGCGGCGGGTCGATCGTGCTGGTGTCGTCGGCCGCGTCGCGCCTCGGCTCGCCGTTCGAGTTCGTCGACTACGCGGGCTCGAAGGGCGCCATCGACACGCTCACGATCGGGCTCGCGAAGGAACTCGGCCGCGACGGTGTGCGCGTCAACGCGGTCCGGCCCGGCCTGATCCGCACGGACATCCACGCGTCGGGCGGCGAGCCCGACCGGGCCGAACGACTGGGCGGTGGCGCGCCGCTCGGCCGTCCCGGCGAGGCCGATGAAGTCGCTGCGGCGATCGTGTGGCTGCTCGGCGACGCATCGTCGTATTGCACCGGGTCGCTGCTGGACGTCGCGGGCGGCCGGTAGCGATCCGTTCGTCGGCCACGGTCTGCCGCTCGTCCCGGTTCAGCGTTCGTCCCATGGTGTCGGCGATGGGTCGTCTCAGGAAGCCGCATGACGCGTCGATGAAGAGGTCACAGCGTTCCACTCTTCGTCCGCCGCCATGAAACCCTTCGCACGCCTCTTTTCGAGCCTCTGCTCACGCCTCGTCGCTCACGTCCGTGATCACCTGCGCCTGGTCGCGGCCATCGCCGCCACGACGCTCCTGATCGTCGGCCTGCTGCTGCTCTCCGAGCGTGCCGCTGTCGAAGCCAACGCCCGCAAGAGCGCCGACCAGATCGCCTTCGAAGCCGAGCCCGACGCGTGGCTCTCGCACCCGATCAACGCCTCGGCGTTCCGCGGCGCGCTCGACCAGGATCGCGTCGCTTCGGTGGCCATCGCCGACGCCTCGCCGGGCCTCGTCCTCTACACGCTGAAGGACGGCGCCCGGGCCAGCGCCGTCGTCCCCGGCTGCTCGCACACGTCCTGCGCCGGCACGCTGATCGACAAGCTCGGCGACCGCAGCGCCGCCGCCGACTTCGCGCTGGTCCATGTCGACGTCGACGCGCGTCCCGCATCGCGTCGCCTGCTCGACGTGGTCGGCTCGATCGTCTCCACGGTGATGATGGTCGCTATGCTCGGCGGCGCGCTGTTCCTGGTCATGAAGATGCAGATGCGCATGGGCGGCACCGTCGGCGCGAAGCTCGCGAAGAGTCCCGACACCAACTTCGCCGATGTCATCGGCAACGCGGAAGCCAAGCGCGCGCTCCATCGCGTCAAGGCGTTCCTGCGCGACCCGTCGGCCTACGCGAAGCTCGGCGCCCGCGCGCCGCGTGGCGTGCTCCTGGTCGGCCCGCCCGGCACCGGCAAGACGCTGATCGCGAAGGCGCTGGCCGGCGAGAGCGGCGCCAACTTCATCGCGGTGGACGGCTCGTACTTCACCGCGATGTTCTATGGCCAGGGCGTCAACAAGGTCCGCGACCTGTTCGCGTATGCCCGCAAGCACGCGCCCTGCGTGCTGTTCATCGACGAGATCGACGGCATCGGCAAGCGCAGCACCGGCGAGATGCGCGGCGCCGAGGCCGAATCGAACCGCATCATCAATCGCGTGCTGACCGAGATGGACGGCTTCTCGGCGCTCGACAACGTCACCGTCGTCGCCGCCACCAACCATGCCTCCAACGTCGACGAGGCGCTGCGTCGCCCGGGCCGCTTCGACATGCTGGTCCACCTCGCGATGCCGACGCTGCCGGAGCGCGCCGCGCTGTTCGACCTGTACATCGATCGCGTCACGCACGACGGCTCGGCCGACACCGTGTCGCTGGCGCGCATGACGCAAGGCCTGTCGCCCGCCGACATCGCCAACGTCGTCAACAAGGCCACGTCGTCG
>CAZZWS010000310.1:0-3517 GCA_964657795.1 Beijerinckiaceae bacterium | reverse complement strand
GGCCGCCGCGTTTCCGGCCTCACCAGGTTTCGCGCTGCTGTCGCTCGACCTCGACCGTTTCAAGTCGGTCAACGACACGCATGGTCACGCGGCCGGCGACGCGGTGCTGGTGGAAGTCGGTGCCCGGCTGGTCGCGCTGGTCCGCGAGGGTGACCTCGTGGCGCGGCTCGGCGGCGACGAGTTCGCCATCCTCGCGGCGACCGGCAGCGATCCGCAGACCATCTGCGCGCTCGCGAGCCGCGCCATCGAGACCATCTCGCAGCCGTTCCTCATCGACGGTCGCTCGCACCAGATCGGCGTCAGCATCGGCGTCGCGTTCGCCGTCAGGGACGGCGAGGACTGCGAGGCCCTCAAGCGCAGCGCGGATCTCGCGCTGTATCGCGCGAAGGCCGAGGGGCGCGGCATCCATCGGGTCTTCGAGATCGGCATGCGCATCCGCATGGACGAGCGTCACGGACTCGAACAGGACTTGCGGCAGGCGATCAGGGCCGGGGAGTTCCGCCTGCATTACCAGCCGCTGGTCGATGCCCGCACCAGCGCCTACACCGGCGCGGAGGCGCTGATCCGCTGGATGCATCCGAAACGCGGGCTCGTGCAGCCGTCCGAGTTCATCGCGATCGCCGAAGAGACCCATCTGATCGGCGCGATCGGCGAGTGGGTGCTTCGGACCGCGTGTGTCGAAGCCGCGGGCTGGCCCGAACACCTGGTCGTCGCGGTCAACCTGTCGCCGATCCAGTTCCGCGATCCTGCTCTGGTGGCGATCGTCACCTCCGCCCTCGCGTGGGCCGGGCTGCCGGGCCATCGCCTCGAACTCGAGATCACGGAGAACGTGCTGATCGAGGACGCCGAGCGCGTGGCCGCCGTGCTGGCCGATCTGAAGGCGCTGGGCATCAAGCTGTCGCTCGACGATTTCGGCACCGGCTATTCGTCGCTCGGCCATCTGCACCGCTTCCCGTTCGACAAGATCAAGGTCGACCGGACGTTCGTGCAGGGCATTCCCGACGATCAGATGGGCGTGGCCATCGTCCGCACGGTCGTCGCGCTGGCCGCGGGCCTCGGCATGAAGACGACCGCCGAAGGCGTCGAGGACGAGGCGCAGCGCGTCTTCGTGGTGGAAGAAGGCTGCGACCAGATCCAGGGCTACCTGTTCGGGCGACCGGTGCTGCCGGAGGCGCTGCCCCGCGCGTTCCGGAGGACGCCCACGTCGCTGCCGGAGATCCGGCCGGTGCTGCCCTCGACCGTACCCAGCCTGGTCTGACGATGCGTCGGGTCAGTTGCCGGCGACGGTCATCGACTCGATCAGGATCGAGCCGGTCGAGCGGCTGCCGCTCGTCAGCAGGTCGGTGCCCACGGCGACGATGCGCCCCAGCATGTCGACCATGTTGCCCGCGATGGTGACTTCCTCGACCGGGTAGGCGATGTGGCCGCCTTCGACCCAGTACCCGCTCGCACCGCGCGAGTAGTCGCCGGTGATGCCGTTGACGCCCTGGCCCATCAGCTCGGTGACCAGCAGGCCGGTGCCCATCTTCTTCAGCATCGCCGCGAAGTCGTCGCCGGGTCGCGTGAGGCGGCTGCGCAGCGACAGGTTGTGGGCGCCGCCGCCGTTGCCGGTGGGCTCCAGGCCGAGCTTGCGGGCCGAGTACGTGCCGAGGAACCAGCCGGTCAGGACGCCGGCCTCGACGACCGTGCGCTTCCGGGTCGCCACGCCGTCCTCGTCGAACCAGCCGCTCGCCATCCCCTTCGTCACGAACGGATCGTCGACGATGTCGATGTGATCGGCGAAGACGCGCTGGCCCATCTTGCCGAGCAGGAACGACGACGAGCGATAGAGCGATCGCCCGCTCGCCGCGCCGACGTACGAGCCGATCAGGCCGGCGGCCAGCGGCGCCTCGAACAGGACCGGCACCGTGCACGTGTCGATCTTGCGGGCGCCGAGGCGCGCGAGCGTTCGTTCGGCGGCATAGCGACCGACCGCTTCGGCAGCCGGCAGGTCCCGCGGGTCGCGCCGCGAGACGTACCACTCGTCGCGCTGCATGCCGTCGCGCGGGCGGCTCGCGATGGGCGCGACGGCGATGCTGTGATACGAGTGCGTGTGGCCGCCGACGAAGCCGCGCGAGTTGGCCGACACGAAGCGCCCGTGCTGCAACGAGACGTTGCCGCCTTCGGAGTTGCGGACCATCGGACTCGTGTCGAACGCGGCCTGCTCGGCGCGTCGCGCGATGTCGGCCGCGGCCGTGGCGTCGATGTTCCACGGATGATAGAGATCGAGCTCGCGCGGCTCGCGGGCGTACCACGCGTCGTCGGGCAGCGCCGCCGCTTCGTCCACCGCCGTGAAGCGGGCGATGTGATACGCCGCCTCGACGACGTCGCGCAACGCGGCTGACGTCAGGTCGGACGTGCTGGCGTTGCCCCGCCTGACCGCGTTGCCCTCGCCGACATAGACGGTCACGCCGACGCCCTTGTCGTGATTCTGTTCGATGGTCTCGATGCGGCCGTTGCGGACGTTGACCGTGAGGCCGTTGCCTTCGTCGACATCGACCGCGCAGTCGTTGGCGCCGACCTTCTTCGCGTGGGCCAGCACGTCTTCGGCGATCTGGCGCAGGTCGGCGTCGCTGCGCAGCGCATCGGACGCACCCCCCAGGCCGTCGGCGCTGTCGGCCCGCACGCCGTCAGCCCGCAAATGGGGACGCGTCGACGGGCGCGCCGGGGTGCGGCGGGAAGGCAGGGAACGATTCATGGACGGGAAGGGGATCGACAGGCGCGCTCGCGGGCCTCGACGAGCGCGTGCGGTGACCCCTCTGAAAGGGCAGGACTTATCATAGCAGCCGATCACTGGCCTTCCCGCGGTGCTTTCCGCCGGGCTTCGTGCATTCTGGTCGCTCGGTCGCCCCGTTTCATGCATCGCCGCACAGCATCCTCATGCCCACCCCGCGCCATCCCCGACCCCAAGGCTTTTCGACGCATGCCGTCGACGATGTCGTCGACGACGACGCGCCGGACCACGGCTACACGAAGCCCAGCAAGTCGCAGCTCAAGCGCGACATGACCGCGCTGCAGAAGCTCGGTGAGGAGCTCGTCGAGCAGAGCGCCGAGCGGCTCGAACGCGTCGACCTGCCGGACACCCTGCGCGGCGCCATCGAAGACGTGCGCCGGATTTCGAACCACGAAGGGCGACGTCGTCAGATGCAGTACATCGGCCGGCTGATGCGCGATGTCGACCCGGCCCCGATCCGCGCGGCGCTCGACGCGTGGGCCGGCGCGTCGCGGGCCGAGACCAACCTGCTGCACGAACTGGAGCGCTGGCGCGAGCGGCTGCTGGAGAACGACGAGGCGCTGACGGGCTTCGCGACCGAATACCCCGCCGCCCTCAATCCCGCGACGCTGCAACAGTTGCGCACGACGATCCGCGCGACCCGGAAGGAACGCGTGGACGGCCGGCCGCCGAAGAACTTTCGCGAGCTGTTCAAGCTGGTCCGGGCGATCGTGGTCGGCGACGAAACGAAGATCGACGATGCGT
>CAZZWS010000309.1:1160-3583 GCA_964657795.1 Beijerinckiaceae bacterium | reverse complement strand
GGGACATCGTCATGTTCGGTTCTCCTCCGATGCCAGGCGTGCGCGTTCGGCGTAGCCTCGCATCCCATCCATGCAGGACCACCACACGGGATATCCAATGAAGCACAAGGTAGAAGAAGGCGGACTCGACTTCGGCCACGAGTTCCACGGCCATGAACGTCACTTCCTGCTGACCCGGGAGGCGCTCGAATACCTCTCGGGTGAGACCGGACTCGGCGAGACCGCGTCGATCAACACCTACAACTCGCACCTGCCGAAGATCCACGCAGTGGCGGAACGCTTGAGCCATGGGACGGACCCGCTGGAACGGATCGTTCTCGATCGGGACGCGTTCGCATCCTGAAGACGCGAGGCTGATGCAGGCCCGAACGCTGGTATGCCTCGACGACGACGCGGCCGGTGGGCAACGCGTCGTCGTCCTTGATGTCCGGCTGTGTCAGGTCGCGCCGTCCGCGACCGGGACGTCGTCGAGACCGTCGCGCCGTTCGGTGGCCTCGTCGCTGTCTTCGTCACCCTCGTCGTCCCCGGCCGTGACGCCGTCGAGCTCGGCGGCGACCGCATCGGGATCCTCGAGGCCTTCCTCGCCCACCGCCGCGCCGGAGTGCATCGTGACGGCCTGGTCGTTGGGGCTCGAATCGTCGACACCCGAGGCGCCGCGTTCGCCGGTGCCGGCGCGATCGCTGTCCGCATCGAGATCGCCGTCGCCGAGGTCCCGGCCCGACGTCGCATGGATCGTTCTCGGCATCTCGCGCGACTGGTCGTCCGAAAGGCCTTCGTCCATGCCGGGGCCGCCGACGACGTCGCTGCCGCTGTCCGAGCTGTCGCTCGGGCCGAGTGCGCCGGTACCGTGACCGAGCGTAGTGATCGGCGTTTCCTCGCCGGTCATGTCGAGCGTGCTGTCAGCCATGTCATCTCCTGGTGGCTTCGTTAGGTGAAAACGCGTGCGAAAGGCGCATGGATTTCATCGATCTTGCGCTTCGCTCGGCGTCGTATCCTCTTGTGAATTCTTGAGCGAATCGCGCCGCTCGATGGCAGTCCCGGGACTAAACGCTTGTCGGACGATGGCCAACAGACTTAGCTCGCCGGCGCCAATCCGCCCGGTTCGCGAATCGGTCGACGTCTGACATCGCCGCTGGCGCGGTAAGACGAATCTCGACGGACAGCGTTTGCGCGCGTCGTCCGTTCGAGGATGCGTGGATCATTCGAAGGAGCACTGCCATGGACCCAGCACTGCCTATTCTCGAAAGGCTCGTCGACGGACGACCCGAAGCGTCGATGGGCTCGGAGTATTCACGCGCCGGACGTTATCTCGCTCGCTTCGACGAGCGTCGCGCACGGGACAGCGACGCGGAGTCGCACGGCGCGAACCAGTCGGACTTCGGCGCGGAGCGGCTCGGCGCCGACTGAGGTGCCGAATGAGTCGGCGCCGACCGAGCGGCGGTACCGCGTTCGTCACGCACGCATCGCCTTGTCGAGCGTGATCGGCAGATCGCGCACCCGCCTGCCCGTCGCGTTGTAGACCGCGTTGGCCACGGCCGCCGGGACACCGGTGATGCCGATCTCGCCGATGCCCTTCACACCCAGCGGATTGACCCGATCGTCGTGCTCGTCGACGAAGGTCACGTCGATGTCGCCGATGTCGGCATTCGCCGGCACGTGGTACTCGGCGAGACTGGCGTTGGTGAAGCGGCCGTTGCGCAGGTCGAGCCTGCTCTCCTCGAACAGCGCCATGCCGAGGCCCCACACGATGCCGCCCATCAACTGACTATGCGCTGTCTTCGCGTTCAGGCGGTTGCCCACGCCGTACACGCCGACCACGCGCGGGATGCGGATGCGGCCGAGATCCGCATCCACCCGCGCTTCGACGAACACCGCGCCGAACGCATGCATCGCGTATGCCTTCGCTTCGGCGCCCGGCGCGGTGGTCGCCTCGGTCCGCACCGGGGTCGTCGAACGCCGCATCACCGCCGCCACGGCCTCGCGACGCGTCGGTTGCGAGACCGACTGGAACCAGCCGTTCCTGATCGTCACGTCGGCGGCGGCCGTATTCACCAGCGGTGACGCCGGGTCGAGCGATGCGATGCCGATCAGCTGATTGCGCGCCTCGACGCAGGCAGCCATGACCGCCGGCGAAACACTGGCGGCGCTCCGCGAACCGCCGGAGCCCGGGGCCGCCGGATAGCTGCTGTCGCCGAGTTCGAAGCGCACCTTGTCGATCGGGAAGCCGAGCGCATCGGCGGCCACCTGCGCCATGACCGTCCAGGTGCCGGTGCCGAGATCCTGCGTGCCCGAGCGCACGACGGCGATGCCGTCGGTGCCGATCGCGCAACTGGCCGTGGCCTCCGAGCGATTGGTCGGGTAGGTCGCCGTCGCCATGCCGTAGCCGATGAGCTCGTGCCCCTCGCGCATCGTGCCCACGCGCG
>CAZZWS010000309.1:0-1150 GCA_964657795.1 Beijerinckiaceae bacterium | reverse complement strand
CATCGCGACGGGACCAGCCGAAGCGTTCGGCGCCCACGCGATAGCACTCGCGCAGCGACTTGCTCGACCACGGCATGCCTTCGGGACTCCGCTCGGCGTAATTGCGCAGCCGGAACTCGAGCGGATCGAGACCGGCGCGTTCGGCCATCTCGTCCATCGCCGATTCGATCGCGAACACCCCGGGCGCTTCGCCCGGCGCACGCTGGAAGGTCGGCGTGCCGACGTCGAGCCCGACGAGACGATGCGACGTGGCGCGTGTCGCGCTGTCGTAGAGCATGCGGGTCTGAAGAGCCGCCGGTTCGACGAATTCCTCGAAGGTCGACGTGTGCGAGATCACCGCGTGGCGCGTGGCCGCCAGCTTGCCGTCGCGGCCGGTCGCGAGCGAGATCGACTGCTCGGTCATCGGTCGACCGCCGACCGGGCCCCACATCTGCGGCCGTTCGAGGACCACCTTGACCGGCCGCTTCACCGCGCGCGCGGCCATCGCGGCGATCACCACGTGCGACCAGGTCGATCCCTTGCAGCCGAAGCCACCGCCCACGAACGGGCAGACCACGTGGACGCTGGCCGCATCGATCCCCAGGCTCTTCGCGACGATGCTGTGCACGCCGCCGATGGATTGCGTGGAATCGTAGATCGTCACGTGGTCGCCGTCCCACGCCGCGACGGTGGCGTGCGGCTCCATCGGGTTGTGGTGCTCCATCGGCGTCGTGTAGACGGCGTCGATGCGTGACGATGCACTCTGCAACGCGGCGTCGACGTCGCCCTGCGTCGTGTCCACCTCGCCCTTGTTGAGCTTCTTCGGCTTGAACGCCGAGCCCTTGCCGGCGGCGAAGTCGAGGACCGCTGCGTCGGTCGCGTAACGAACGCGCACGGCGTCGGCGGCGCCCTTCGCATGTTCGAGCGTATCGGCCACGACGACCGCGATCGGCTGGCCGTTGTAGAGGACCCTGTCGTCCTGGAACAGCGTGATGACGCGGCCCGCCGGCGGCTGGACGCCGCCGTTGCCCGCGTCGGGCAGCTTCGGCGCGTTCAGGTGCGACATCACCAGCGCGACGCCGGGCATGCGCGCTGCCGTCGACGCGTCGAGCGCGACGATGCGCCCGGACGCGATGGTGCTCGTCACCAGTACACCGTGGAGTACGCTGTG
>CAZZWS010000308.1:0-3587 GCA_964657795.1 Beijerinckiaceae bacterium | reverse complement strand
TGACGCCGGCGCGTTGTCGCCCGATCACTGCATCGCAGCGATCAGTTTCTCCAGCTTCACCGCGTCCGCTGCGAACGTGCGGATGCCTTCGGCGAGCTTCTCGGTGGCCATCGCGTCGTCGTTCATCTCGAAGCGGAACTTGGATTCGTCGTAGATGCGGGGCTCGGCGTCCTGCCCCTTCGCCCACTGCTCGTCGAGTTGCGGCACGACACGCGCGTCGGACTCGGTCAGCTTCTTCAGCAGATCCGGACTGATCGTCAGCAGGTCGCAGCCGGCGAGGCCGAGGACCTGATCCACGCTGCGGAAGCTGGCGCCCATGATCTGCGTGGGATAGCCGAGCTTCTTGAACGCCGCGTAGACGCCACGAACGAACCCGACGCCCGGGTCGTCGGCCGGCGCGTAGGACTCCTTGCCTTCGGCCTTCTTGAACCAGTCGGTGATGCGGCCCACGAACGGCGAGATCAGCGTGGCGCCGGCCTCTGCGGCCTCGATCGCCTGCGGCATGCCGAACATCAGCGTCATGTTGCAGTGGATGCCTTCGCGTTCCAGCAGCTCGACTGCACGGATGCCTTCCCAGGTCGACGCGACCTTGATCAGGATGCGCGACTTGTCGATGCCTTGCGCATCGTAGAGCGCGATGAGCTGATGCGCCTTCGCGATCGTCGCCGCGGTGTCGAACGACAGGCGGGCATCGACCTCCGTCGATACGCGGCCGGGCACGATCTTGAGGATCTCGGTGCCGAAGGCGATCAGCAGGGGATCGATGATGTCGGCGGCCTCCATCGTCTTGTGATCGGCGACGACCTTCTCGACGAGCGACTTGTACGCGTCGTTGCCGACCGCCTTCAGGATCAGCGACGGATTGGTCGTCGCGTCCTGTGGCTTGAAGTCCTTCATCGTCTCGAAGTCGCCGGTGTCGGCGACGACGGTCGTGTATTGCTTGAGTTGTTCGAGCTGGTTCATGAAGGTCTTCGCTGGTGGTTGATCCCGGCGGCGCGTGAAGGCGGCCGGTGTCGGTGGTACGGGGCGTCCCGTGCAACGCGGTATAATCGACAAGTTTATCTTCAGCCGCCGCCGTCCGCGCAAAACCTCGAAATCCATCGATCGTCGCGTCACTCGTGAGCCCGCCAGCACGTTCGCTTCATCGTGCTCCCGGGGCCGCGGGTTCGATGCCGGTCGCCGGAGATTGCAGTAGTCGGACGGCCGCTACAGGAACCGTCTTTGCTGCCGACCGACTTCTTCTCCCCCGATCCCGACTCCAGCAATGCAGTGAGCGGCCCGGCCCTGCTGGCGCTCGCGGATGGCACCGTGTTTCGCGGCATCTCGGTGGGCGCGCCCGGCCAGACCGTCGGCGAGGTGGTGTTCAACACCGCGATGACCGGTTACCAGGAAATCCTGACCGATCCGAGCTACGCGCGCCAGATAGTCACGCTCACCTACCCGCACATCGGCAACACGGGCGCCAACGCCGAAGACGTCGAGTCGGCCAAGGTCCACGCGGCAGGACTCGTCATTCGTGACCTGCCGCGCGTCGCCTCCAACTTCCGTTCGCGGACGGGCCTGTCGGCCTATCTGCGAGAAGAAGGCTGCGTCGCCATCGCGGGCATCGACACGCGCCGACTGACGCGACTGCTGCGTACCAAGGGCGCGCAGAACGGCGCCCTCGTCGCCGGTGCGCGAGTCGACGGCGAGGAAGCCATCGCGCTCGCGCGGGGCTTTCCGGGCCTTGCGGGCCTCGACCTCGCCAAGGTCGTCAGCGTCGACCGTCCCTACGACTGGACCACGTCGACGTGGGCGCTCGGCAAGGGCTACGGACAGCAGACCACGCCGCGCTTCCATGTCGTCGCCTTCGACTACGGCGTCAAGCACAACATCCTGCGCATGCTGGCCGAGCGTGGCTGTCGCATCACCGTGCTGCCCGCCCGGGCCACCGCCGACGAGGCGCTGGCATTGCAGCCCGACGGTATCTTCCTGGCCAACGGTCCCGGGGACCCCGAGCCGTGCGACTACGCCATCCGCGCGTCGCGAGAATTGATCGAGCGCGGCATCCCGACCTTCGGCATCTGCCTCGGTCACCAGATCATGGCGCTGGCGTCGGGCGCGAAGACGCTGAAGATGAAGTTCGGCCATCACGGCGCCAATCACCCGGTGCAGGACCTCGACACGAAGCAGGTGCTGATCACGTCGCAGAACCACGGCTTCGCGGTCGATGCGGCCTCGCTGCCTGCGAACTGCCGCGTGACGCACGTGTCCTTGTTCGATGGGTCGTTGCAGGGCTTCGCGCGGACGGACAGGCCGGCGTTCTGCTTCCAGGGTCATCCCGAGGCGAGTCCGGGGCCGCACGACATCGGCTATCTGTTCGATCGTTTCATCGCGATGATGGAGACGCCGCGTGGTTGACGCATCGACGATTCGGATGATGTGTCTGCGACGGCTGGCGTCCATGTCGAATGGGCCTTGCTTCTCGGCGTCGATTCTTTCATGACCATTGCCGAGCGACAGGCCTCGATCACCGAAGTGCGGAGCCGCATCGTTTCGCTGCGCGGAGAGCGGATCATGCTGTCGAGCGATCTCGCCGATCTCTATGGGGTCGAGCCCCGGGTCCTGATGCAGGCCGTCAAGCGCAATGCCGCCCGCTTCCCGGAAGACTTCTGCTTTCAGCTCAGAAACGAGGAACTCGGTGACTTGAGATCACAAAATGTGATTTCAAGTTGGGGCGGGGCACGCACGCTGCCTTACGCCTTTACCGAGCAGGGCGTCGCGATGCTGTCGAGTGTCCTGCGCAGTGACCGCGCTGTCGCAGTCAACATCGAAATCATGCGGACGTTCGTCAAGCTCCGTTCGATGCTCGAGTCCAACAAGGACCTCGCGAAGAAGCTGGCGACGCTCGAAGCCAAATGCGACGACCAGTTCCGCATCGTCTTCGACGCGATCCGCGAATTGATGACACCGCCTGCCATCGCGGACAAGAAGAAGCGTATCGGCTTCATTCAGGACTGAAATGCCCAAGCGCCAAGACCTCCACTCCATCCTCATCATCGGCGCCGGCCCGATCGTCATCGGTCAGGCCTGCGAGTTCGACTACTCCGGCGCGCAAGCCTGCAAGGCCTTGCGCGAAGAGGGCTATCGCGTCGTGCTCGTCAATTCCAATCCGGCCACGATCATGACCGACCCGGAGACCGCCGACTCGACCTACATCGAGCCGATCACGTGGCAGGTCGTCGAGAAGATCATCGAGGTCGAGAAGCCCGATGCCATCCTGCCGACGATGGGCGGCCAGACCGCGCTCAACTGCGCGCTCGACCTGCATCGTCACGGGGTGCTGGCCAGGCACGGCGTCGAGCTGATCGGTGCGTCGCCCGAGGCCATCGACAAGGCCGAGGACCGCAGCAAGTTCAAGGCCGCGATGACGAAGATCGGGCTCGGCTCGGCGCGCTCGGGCATCGCGCACACGCTCGACGAGGCGTGGGCCGTGCAGCGTTCGCTCGGCTTCCCGTCGATCATCCGGCCCAGCTTCACGCTCGGCGGCACCGGCGGCGGCATCGCCTACAACGGCGAGGAGTTCGAGACCATCTGTAAGCGCGGGC
>CAZZWS010000307.1:1339-3588 GCA_964657795.1 Beijerinckiaceae bacterium | reverse complement strand
ACAGATCGATCGCGATGCGGCCGCACGACTGGGCATCACGCCGGCCGCGATCGAACGGCTGATCGATCGCGTCGGCGACGATGCCGTCGGCGGCCTGCTCGCCATCCCGCTCGACGACACCGTCAAGCGCGAAACCATCGGCGTCTCCGGTCGTTTGCGTGCGGTGGCCGAGACCGTCGACCGTCGCGGACTCTGGCGCGCCCAGACGCCGCAGATGTTCCGCTACGGCGTGTTGCGCGATGCGCTGGCCGCCGCGCAGGCTCGCGGATTCGCGGTCACCGACGAAGCCAGCGCGATCGAGGCGGCCGGGCATCGCGTGCTGCTCGTCCCGGGAGACTCCGGCAATTTCAAGGTGACCACGGCCGACGACCTCGCGATGATGGACGTCCTGCTGCGGGATGCCGCGCAACGATCGAACGACGAACGCAAACCATGATCATCCAGTCGCTCCTCGACACCGACCTCTACAAGTTCACGATGATGCAGGTGGTCCTGCACCAGTTCCCCGGCGCGCAGGTCGAGTATCGTTTCAAGTGCCGCACGCCGGGCGTCGACCTCGTGCCTTGCATCGCCGAGATCGAGGACGAACTCGCCCATCTCTGCACGCTGCGTTTCACCGACGACGAGCTGCTGTGGTTGCGGAGCATGCGTTTCATCAAGAGCGACTTCGTCGACTTCCTCGGTCTGTTCCAGATGAACCGGCGTTACATCCGCATCGCGCCGTCGGCCAGGGACAATGGCGAGATCGACATCGTCATCGAGGGTCCCTGGCTGCACACGATCCTCTTCGAGATTCCGTTGCTGGCCATTGTCAACGAGGTCTACTTCAGACGGACGCAGCCGGACGCCGATCGCGCCGAAGGGCGCGCGCGACTGTTGCGGAAGATCGCGCTGATGCGCGACGACGAGCGCCTCGTCGACCTGCGCATCGCCGACTACGGCACGCGACGCCGCTACTCGCGGACGTGGCACGAAGAGGTCATCGTCGCGTTGCGCGATCGACTGGGTCCGCAGTTCGCCGGCACCAGCAACACGTGGCTCGCGATGACGAAGGACCTGATCCCGCTCGGCACGATGGCGCACGAGTACCTGCAGGCCTGTCAGTCCCTCGGACCCCGGCTGCGCGACTCGCAGACCTACGCCTTCGAACGCTGGGCGCGCGAGTATCGCGGCGACCTCGGCATCGCGCTCTCCGACGTGTATGGCTTCGACGCGTTCCTGCGCGACTTCGACATGTATTTCTGCAAGCTCTTCGACGGCGTGCGCCACGATTCGGGCGACCCGATCGCGTGGGGCGAACGGATGATCGCCCACTACGATCGCTATCGCATCGATCCGAAGACCAAGACGCTGATCTTCTCGGACAGCCTCGACGTGCCGCGCGTGATCGAGCTCTACCTGCGCTTCGCGGACCGCGCGCGCCTCGCGTTCGGCGTGGGCACCAACCTCACGAACGATCTCGGCCACATGCCTCTGCAGATCGTCATCAAGATGGTCCGCTGCAACGGACAGCCGGTCGCCAAGCTGTCGGACACGCCGGCCAAGAACATGTGCGACGACGTGGCCTATCTCGCTTATCTCCGGCAGGTCTTCGAGATCCCCGTGCCCGCTCCGCTGGGGCTGGCGTCGTCGATGCGTTGAACACGTCGAAGCGGTCGCGTGTCCCCCATCGACAGGTCTCCGGATGCGGTCCTTCGAATGGCCTCACCGATCGTCCTACATCACCGTCCCCATCCCCAACGCGTCGTCGATTCCTTACCGTTGCAGCCTGCGATGCGAGTCCGCGTCGCCTTTCGACAGGGACTGCACATGAATACGCGAGCGATGTTGCACGATCAGCCCGGGGCTTACAGCGGACGGCTGGGACACGGGGAATCGTCGAACGGCACCGACCGCGTCGAAGAGCGAACGCTGTCCAGCTTCGAGCGCGCGGCGCTCGTCCGTACGCTGCCGTCGTCGTCCGACGATCCGCTGTTGCGCATGGTGGCGATGATGCGGATGGGCGCCATCCTCGTCGCGGTCGACGGGCGCATCGCGTATCTCAACGAGTCCGGCAAGGAGGCGCTGGACGCGCAGATCGGCCTCGCGTTGCATGGCGATCGCGTGGTGGCGGTCGTGCCCGAGGTGAGGCGCCGGTTCGCGCAGGCGCTGGCCCAGGCGTGCCGGGCGCCGCACATCGACTCGGCCCTGATGGTGTCGCCGTCCAGCGGACGCGGTGCGGGTCGGCCGATCCGCGTGCTGTCGATGGA
>CAZZWS010000307.1:0-1329 GCA_964657795.1 Beijerinckiaceae bacterium | reverse complement strand
GGCGGGGAGTGCCTCGCGCTCCTGTGCGTCGGCGCGATGCGTCGGCGCACGCCCGAGGCCGCCATGCTGTCCCAGCTGTTCGGATTGACCGTGACGGAGGGTGCGCTGATGGCGTCGATCGCCGGCGGCGAGCGCCTGCATCAATGCGCGACGCGTCGCGGCGTATCGCTCGCTACGGTGCGGGCGCAGCTGCGCAATGTCTTCGTGAAGACGGGTGCGGCGACACAGGCCGACCTGATGCTGATCGCGTGGTCGGTGCCGGGGTTGTGGATCAACTGATCCGCGGGCTGGCACTCGCGCTGTGCGATGCGGACGGCATCGGTAACATGCGGCGATCGATCTCCACCGCACATCCCATGACGCCGACCACCAAGCCCCGGGTCCTCGTGACTCGCGCACTGTTTCCGGAACATCTCGCCCGTCTCGCCACCGAGGTCGACGCCACGCTCAATCAGGCCGACGAGCCGATCCCCGGTGACGAGCTCGCGCGACTGGCCGCGGGCTACGACGCGGTGCTGTGTTCGTCCGGCGACCGCATCGACGACGCCGTGCTCGCCGGTGCCGATCGGCTCAAGGTCGTGTCGACGATCTCGGTCGGCACCAACCACATCAACCTCGCGGGCTGCGAACGCCGTGGCATCGTCGTCACCAACACGCCCGACGTACTGACCGAAACCACCGCCGACATGGGCTGGGCGCTGATGATGGCCGCGGCGCGACGGGTGACCGAGTCCGAACACTGGTTGCGCGCGGGACACTGGCAGCGCTGGAGCCTCGACCAGTTCCTCGGCGCGGACGTGCATCACTCGACGCTCGGCATCCTCGGCATGGGGCGCATCGGGCAGGCCCTCGCACGACGCGCATCGGGCTTCGCGATGAAGGTCGTCTATCACAACCGGTCACGACTCGCGCCGGCCATCGAAGACGAATGCCGCGCGCGGTACGTCGCGCGCGATCGATTGTTCGAAGAGGCCGATCACGTGGTGCTCGTGCTGCCGTACACGCGCGAGAATCATCACATCGTCGGCGCCGAACAACTCGCCCGCATGAAGCCGACGGCCACGCTGACCAACATCGCTCGGGGTGGCCTGATCGACGAGGAGGCGCTCGCGGATGCGCTGGAGTCGGGGCGACTCGGTGCGGCCGGGCTCGATGTCTACGAAGGCGAGCCGACCATCAACCCGCGGCTGCTGACCTTGAAGCGTGTGGCGTTGACGCCCCATCTCGGCAGCGCGTCGCGCGACACGCGTCACGCGATGGGCATGCTCGCCATCGAGAATCTCGTCGACGTGCTGGCAGGCCGGGTCGCGCCGAATCGCGTCGTCTGAA
>CAZZWS010000306.1:0-3670 GCA_964657795.1 Beijerinckiaceae bacterium | reverse complement strand
GGGCCGTCCCTTCAGGTCGATGGCCGACGTTAGGGCCGAAGCGGCCCGCGTGCATCGCGGCGGACTCGCGCGGGTGTTTCGCCTGCAGTTGCACGAGCAGTTGCGCTACCTCGAAAAGAACCTGCCCGACATGACGCGTCTGGCGATGCAGTTCATGACGCTCGGCACGGTCGACGAGCTGCGCGAACAGATCGTCGCCACGGTCGTCTATCGCGCCTGCCTTGCGGATCCGTTGCCGACCGACGCGGCCGCGTTCGAAGCCCGCAAGGAAGACGCGCGCAGCCGCATCGTGCTGCTGGCCAACGAGATCGCGCGGACCGTCGGCGGCATCCTGGATCAGTATCAGATCGTGCAGAAGAAGATGGCGGCGTTGAAGCCGCATCCGGCCGTGCTCGCCGACATCGAGGCGCAGGTCGGCGCGCTCGTGCACCGTCGCTTCGTGGCGACCACGCCGCCCGACCGGCTCGCGCATCTGCCGCGCTATCTGAAGGCCATCGTGATGCGCGTCGACAAGCTGACGGCCGACAGTGCGCGCGACGGCCAGCGGATGGCCGAGATCGCGCCGCTGCAGAAGCGCTGGCAACGCGTGGTCGCGGCCCAGAAAGGCGCGGTCGATGCAGGACACGACAACTATCGCTGGCTGCTCGAGGAGTTGCGGGTCGCGCTGTTCGCGCAGGAACTGCGGACGCCGATGCCGGTCTCGGTGAAGCGCCTCGACAAGATCTGGGAGACGTTGCAGCGATGACGGGCGCGGCACGTCATCGGGACGCCGCGCCTGTGCGTTACAGATGCGGCGTTGTTTCGTGACCGCGCGTCCCCCTCGAAGGTCTTCGGACCGTTAAAATTCATCGATGATTCCAGCAGCCCGCCGTCGTGTCCGCATCGTCCTGTTTTCCGGTTTCGCGTCGGGTTTCGCGTCCGTTTGCGCGTCCGTCGTCCTCGCTGTTCTACCTGGCATCGCTGCGGCCGACGATCGCATGCTGGTCGTGCTCAACAGCGGCGACGCGTCGATCTCCATCGTCGACCCCGTCACGCTGAAGACGGTTCGCACGATCGACACCGGCAAGGAGCCGCATCACCTGATGCCCACGCCCGACGGCAAGGAAGTCATCGTCGCGAGCTCGGCCGGCAACAGCCTGATGTTCCTCAACCCGCGCTCCGGCAACGTCGAACATGTCGTCCACAACATCGACGATCCGTATCAGCTCGCGTTCTCGCCGGACCGCAAATGGTTCGCGGTCACGTGCCTGCGCCTGAACCGCGTCGACATCTACCAGGCCGACGGCTTCAAGCTGGTCAAGCGCATCCCGCTCGGCAAGCTGCCGAGCCACCTCGTGTTTTCCGGCGACAGCGCGATGCTGTTCGTCACGCTGCAGGGCTCCGACGAGGTCGCCGGCATCGACGTCGGCAAGCAGGACGTCAAGTGGGTCATGAAGGTCGGCAAGCTGCCGGCCGGCATCGCGATGACGCCTGACGGCAGTCAGCTGATGGTCGGCATCATGGGCGAGGACTACGTCGACGTGATCGACTGGCGCGCGCAGAAGTCGGTTGCCCGCGTCGTCACCGGCAAGGGCGCGCACAACTTCCTGCCGATGGGCGACGGCCGTCGCGTCTTCGTCTCCAATCGCGTCGAGAACACCGTGTCCATCGTCGACATGAAAACGTGGACCAGGCTGTCCGACATCAAGGTGCCCGGCGGTCCCGATTGCATGGAACTCACGGCGGATGGAAAGACTCTTTACGTCACGTCGCGCTGGATCAAGCAGGTCAGCGTGGTCGACCTCGCGAAGCAGGCCGTCGTCGCGTCGGCCAGCGTCGGCCGTTCGCCGCACGGCATCTACTTCGACGACCATGTCGCGCATCGATGACTGGCGCCGCGGTCTCGTCCGCGGTATCGTCGTCGGGCTCAGCGCGGTCTCGGTCGCGACGTCCGCGGTGGCCGGCGCCTCGTGCCCGGACGGCCGCGCGCCCCTCTACCTCACCTTCGACACCGGCAGCGAAAGCCAGGCCGAACTGATCCACGACGTGCTGAAGAAGTACGACGTGCGCGCCACGTTCTTCCTCGCCAACGAGAAGTCCGTGCGCGGCGACTGGTCGCTCGACGAGAGCTGGGCGCCCTACTGGAAGACGCTGGTGGCCGAAGGGCATGCGTTCGGCACCCATACCTTCGATCACGTGTACTTCCGGGGCGACGTCGGCCGCGACGAGGTCAGGGTCCGTCCGCAGTTCGGGGCGGACGCGGGCCGCACGATGGAGTGGACCGGCAAGCAGTACTGCGCCGAGATGGATCGCGTCGGTCAGCGCTTCAAGGCGCTCACCGGATCGAACCTCGACCGCTTCTGGCGCGCGCCGGGCGGCAAGACCTCGCCACGCCTGATCGCCTTCGGCAGGTCGTGCGGCTATCGGCATTTCGGCTGGAGCGATGCCGGCTTCATCGGCGACGAGCTGGACAGCGATCGTTATCCGAACGCGGTGCTGCTGGACCGCGCGCTGAAGTCGTTGAAGTCAGGTGACATCGTGCTGATGCATCTGGGCATCTGGTCGCGCAAGGATCCGCTCGCGCCGGTCCTCGATCCATTGATCGCCGGCCTGAAGACGCAGGGTCATTGCTTCAGGACGCTGCGCGACTATCCCGAAGGGCGTGCATCGTGACGGCGATCGCGGCGTGGGCCGGTCATGCGTTCACGGCCGTGCACAGCTGGGTCTTCATGAGCTTCGTCGAGCCGCTGCTGTTCCGCTTCGATGGCGCGGGGTACATGGAGGACGCGTACGACGGCACCGAGTTCCTGCTGCTCGGCCTGCTGCAGATCTCGGTGCTGTACCTGATCCTGCGGCCCCTCGAAGCATGGCGTCCCGCCGAACGCTGGCCCGATCGCAAGGCGGTGGCGGTCGACGTGTTCTATACCTTCCTGCATCGACTCGGCCTGTTCTCGCTGCTGATGTTCTTCGTGCTCGATCCGGCCGTCGACGCGCTCGCCGGCACGCTGCGCCTCGAAGGCATCTCGAACTTCAACCTCGACGATGTCTGGCCCGGCGTGACGTCGATCCCGATCGTCTCGTTCGCGTTGTATCTGGTGGTGCTCGACTTCGCCAACTACTGGATCCATCGCGGCCAGCATCGGCTGCACTGGTGGTGGGGTCTGCACAGCCTGCATCACAGCCAGCGGCAGATGTCGTTGTGGTCCGACGATCGCAACCATCTGCTCGACGACCTGCTGCGCGACTCCATCTTTGCTTTGATCGCGGTGCTGATCGGCGTGCAGCCCGGCCAGTTCGTCCTGTTGCTGCTCGCGACGCGCAGCCTCGAGACGCTGCAGCACGCCAACCTGCGCCTGTCGTTCGGCCGCGTCGGCGAGCGACTGCTGGTCTCGCCACGCTTCCACCGGCGCCATCACGCGATCGGCGACGGGCACGAAGGAACCCATCGGGGATGCAATTTCGCGGTGTTGTTTCCGATGTGGGACGTGTTGTTCCGCTCCGGCAACTTCGACGAGGGCTATCCGGCCACCGGCATCCGTGATCAGCTCGACGGCGACCACGGTCCCGGCCGCGATTACGGTCGTGGGTTCTGGGCGCAGCAATGGCTGGGGCTGAAGCGCATGGTCCGCGACTGAAGACAGCCGCACCGACGCCGCCCCGCGCTGGGTTACCTTTCGTCCCCATGACTTTC
>CAZZWS010000305.1:0-3686 GCA_964657795.1 Beijerinckiaceae bacterium | reverse complement strand
GAACGCCTCGTTGAAGATCGTGGGGTCGAGCTTCACGGCCTCCGACTCGCGCACCAGGATCTGCGAAGCCTGCGACAGGCCCGCGAGCATCTTGTGGGTCGACTGCGTGGCATAGATCATCGACGTCTTCGGGCGCGGCCGATCCTGGCCGATCGCGTGCATGTTCCGATAGAACTCGTGGAACGTCGCATGCGGACACCACGCCTCGTCGAAGTGCAGGTTGTCGATCTCGCCGTCCAGCATGTCCTTCAAAGTCTCGTCGTTGTAGAGGATGCCGTCGTAGGTCGACTGCGTGATGGTCAGGATGCGCGGCTTCTTGTTCCTGACATTGCGCGCGCAGGGATTCGCCGCGATCTTCCGCGCGATGCTCTCGGGCGTGAACTCGTCCTTCGGGATCGGTCCGATGATGCCGAGGTGGTTGCGCTTCGGCGTCAGGAAGACCGGGATCGCGCCGGTCATCGTGATCGCGTGGAGGATCGACTTGTGGCAATTGCGATCGACCACCACGATGTCGTCGGGCGCGATGCTGGCGTGCCACACGATCTTGTTCGACGTCGACGTGCCGTTGGTGACGAAGTAGCAATGGTCCGCGTGGAAGATGCGCGCGGCGTTGCGTTCGGAAGCCGCGACCGGGCCGGTGTGATCGAGCAGTTGGCCGAGTTCCTCCACCGCGTTGCACACGTCGGCGCGCAGCATGTTCTCGCCGAAGAACTGGTGGAACATCTGCCCCACCGGACTTTTCAGGAACGCCACGCCGCCCGAGTGGCCGGGGCAGTGCCACGAGTACGAGCCGTCCTGCGCATAGTGGATCAGCGCGCGAAAGAACGGCGGCGCGAGACCGTCGAGATACGAGCGCGCCTCGCGGATGATGTGACGCGCCACGAATTCCGGCGTGTCCTCGAACATGTGGATGAAGCCGTGCAGCTCCTTCAGGATGTCGTTCGGGATGTGCCGCGACGTGCGCGTCTCGCCGTAGATGTAGATCGGGATGTCCGCGTTCTTGAAGCGGATCTCCTCGATGAACGCGCGCAGGTTGAGGATGGCCGGGTCGAGTTCGGGACCGGGCGTGAACTCCTCGTCGTCGATCGACAGGATGAACGCCGACGCGCGCGACTGCTGCTGCGCGAACTGCGACAGGTCGCCGTAGCTGGTGGCGCCGAGCACTTCCATGCCCTCGGCCTCGAACGCGGCGGCGAGCGCGCGGATGCCGAGGCCCGACGTGTTCTCGGAGCGGTAGTCCTCGTCGATGATGACGATGGGGAAACGGAACTTCATCGCGGGCCATCCATGGGAAAGGTGCGCGGATTCTAGCGGCAAACATCGTGCGGACCCGGCGATGAACGAGGCGGCGAGCTGCATGCGACACGCGTCGCCCCGACGACGATCCCGACGAACCCCGATGATCCGGTCGACCCGCGACGTCATCGATCGCAGACCGCGACCGCCACCCCACGCGTGGAGCGGCGGCGTGGGCCGTCCGGACATGGGCGAGGCGTTCGGCATCACGGTGCCGGCGGCGCCGACCGCATGATCGGCTTGCGTCCAGGCACCGCGGCATCCGATGATGCCCCACCGCTCCGCGCCCACGTCCCGAAAGCCACCTCATGAAACGCATCGCCCTGTTCGCCGCCGCGGTCCTGCTGTCGGCTTGCGCATCCCGACCGTCCGGTGGACCGGTCGGCTTCGACGAGTCGGGTGTCAAGGTCACGAAGCGGGGCGACCAGGGCGTGCCGCTGGTCTTCATCCCGGGGCTGTCGAGCGGGGCCTGGGCCTGGGACGCGATGGCCGACCGTTACGCCCGCAGCCACGTGGTCTACGTGCTGAGCCTGCCGGGGTTCGACGGCATGCCGCCCGCGGGGCGCGAGCCGCTCGCGAGCGCCGAGGCGGCCATCGTCGCGCTCGTCGACCATCAGCATCTCGACCAGCCGGTCCTGATTGGGCACAGCTTCGGCGGCACGATCGCGATCCATCTCGCGGAGACCCATCCCGACCTGTTCCGCGGCGTGGTGTCGGTCGACGGCCTGCCGGTCTTCCCGCGCTCCGAGACCTTGCGTCCGGACCAGCGTGCGGACTACGCGGCCAAGGTCAGGGCCTCGATTCCCGTCGATCCCGCGGCGTACGCGGCTTCGCAGGAGTCGTACATGAACACGGCGGGCGGCGTGCTCGATCCCATCCTCGGCAAGCAACTCGCGGCGAGGTCCGGTCGCAGCGACCCGCGATCGGTCGCCGACTATCTGGTCGACGACCTGACCGCCGATTTCCGTGCGGACCTCGGCAGGATCACGGTGCCGGTGCTGGTCGTCTCGCCGTACAACGCGGTCGATTTCACGTACCAGGGCCAGACGCTCGCCGAAGCCGACAAGACGGCGTATTACGAATCGCTGATGAAGGGCACCCGCAAGCTGACGGTCGTCTCGATCTCACCCGCGCGACACTTCGCGATGTTCGATCAGCCGGACCGTCTCGCCGGGCAGATCGACGCGTTCCTCGCGTCGTTGCCGAAGCGCTGAGGCTCGCGCGCTTCAGGGCGAGGCGAGCGGCAACCAGATCTCGTTGCGGCGCATGAACCACGGCTTGAAAGGCGCGTCGTAGCGCGAGAAGACGGGCGGTCCGATCACGGGGAGACGGGCCTCGCCGACCACGGCCTGCAGCCGCGCGAGGTGCTCCGCGTAGTTGGCATCGGACCAGAAGCCCGAGTAACGGATCACCGCATAACGCCGCGGAGCGACGTCGCGCAAGTGCACGCGCGCATCGAGCGGCTCGGGCGCGGAGTCGCGCGTGACACCTTTCGGCAGGACGAACTGCACGAGGTAACCGGCCGGGGTCGCGCTCTGGGTGACGGGGGCGGTCATCAGGCGGGTTGGCGCGGGAGCCTGCACGACCGGCGCGGTCATCTCCATGCGCCGCTCGCCGGCGTTCTTGCCGAAGATGTAGCCGGCCAGGATCGGGAAGGCCTCGCCGCCCGCCCGATCGGCGGGCCCGTCGACTTGGACCTCCGCGACGGCGTACGACGCGTAATCGCGCACCTCGACCTCTTCGAGGGTGCGCACCACGCGGTAGTCGGGTTCTTCGATGGCCATGGCGGGCGGGGCGATCGTCGCGAGGCAGAGCGCGAGTGGCAGCGTGTGCAGAACGCCGCGGAGGCGGCGAGACGACAGACGCGCAGTCATGCCTTCGGCAACGTCACGCCCATCTGTCCCTGGTACTTGCCGCCACGATCCTTGTAGCTCGTCTCGCAGACCTCGTCGCTTTCGAAGAAGAGCACTTGCGCGACGCCTTCGTTGGCGTAGATCTTCGCGGGCAGCGGCGTGGTGTTCGAGAATTCGAGCGTCACGTAGCCTTCCCACTCGGGCTCGAACGGCGTGACGTTGACGATGATCCCGCAACGCGCGTACGTGCTCTTGCCCAGACAGATGGTCAGCACGTTGCGCGGGATGCGGAAGTACTCGACGGTGCGTGCGAGCGCGAACGAGTTGGGCGGGATGATGCAGACGTCGCCCTTGAAGTCGACGAAGCTCTTCTCGTCGAAGTTCTTCGGATCGACGATCGTGCTGTTGATGTTCGTGAAGATCTTGAAGTCGTCGGCGCAGCGGATGTCGTAACCATAGCTCGACGTCCCGTAACTGACGATCTTGTGCACGCTGCCGTCCGGCGCGGTCGTCTGCCGCACCTGCTGCGGGACGAAC
>CAZZWS010000304.1:0-3710 GCA_964657795.1 Beijerinckiaceae bacterium | reverse complement strand
GTCCGTACAGCTTCGAGGGACGAGCCACTCGGGCCCCGGCCTGCGCCGGGATGACGAAGCGGGAACGGATCGGTCATGCGGGCAGCAGGCCGCTCGGCCGCAGCACCATCACCCGGTCCGCGCGCGCGGCGGCCACGTCGGAGTGCGTGACCAGCATCGCGGCCGCTCCACTGTCGCGACGACGTTCATCGATGGCGTCCAGCACGCGGGCGGCCGTGTCTGGGTCGAGGTTGCCGGTGGGCTCGTCGAGCAGCAGCAGGGCGGGGCGATGGACCAGCGCACGGGCGATGGCGACGCGCTGCAGCTCGCCGCCCGACAGCACCTGCGGAAAGTGTTCGCCACGACCGCCGAGTCCGACCGCGTCGAGCATCGCGCGGGCGCGCGTCGTGGCTTCGTCGCGACCGCAGCGTTGCAGCACCAGCGGCAGCGCCACGTTCTGTTCGACCGTGAGATGCGGCAACACGTGGAACGCCTGGAACACGAAGCCCATGCGGTCGCGTCGCACGCGGGTGCGGGCGTCGTCGTCCAGCGTCGCGAGATCGCTGCCGGCGATGCGTACGACGCCGGCCGTCGCGTCGTCGAGCCCGGCGACGATGTTCAACAGGGTCGACTTGCCGACGCCCGACTCGCCCATCACCGCCACGAAGGCGCCGGGTTCGACGACGAGGTCGAGACCGCGGTAGAGCACGCGTCCGTTCGGCAATCGCTTCTCGATACCTTGCAACTGCAGCGGCGGCACGACGTTCAACGGGTCGGGAAGCGCACGCGCCTCAAGCCGCCATGCCGAACAGGAGTGACGACGACGCGGACGACGACACGCACGAGGATGCGGAATACGAGCGATCCGTGCTCTGATCGCTCGCGGCCATCGCCTCGATCTCGGCTGCCAACGCTTCGAGCTGTCGCACGTTGTCGTCGATGCGTGCGGTGAATGCCGCGTCGTCGAGCACGTCGCGAAGACCGCGGTTGAGCTCGGCGAACCACGGCAGGCTGGCCTGGTCGAGCATCACGCCGTCGGGGTTGGAAGGGCCCGTGCTCGCGTGTCCCCACACCCGCAACGTCTTCTGCACCGCCGCGTTGAGGTCGCGTGCGCGATGCAGTTGCCCGCCGACCCGCGCGATCGCCTTCCGGTCGGTGAGCCGGTTCTGGAAGAACAGCTGACACAACACGCCCCAGTAGTACGTGTAGTCCCACAGCACCTTGACCGGCATCACGCGCGCGTTGCCGAACAGGTGGTACTGGCCTTCGTAGAGCGTCAGCGTGCTCTCGTAGATCGAGCGGAATAGTTCGCCGTAGAACAGCGCCGAGCCGCGGATCGACCGCCCGGCCCGCTCGGTGCGGACCAGGTCGGTGATGAACGTGTTGCCGATCGCGATGAAGTCGGACCCCGGCGAATAGAACGGGTCGAGGAACCATCCGGCCTCGCCGGTCAGCGCCCAGCGTTGGTCCGAGAACAACTGCGAGCAGCCGTAGGAGAAGTCCTTGAAGTACGCGAAGTCCATCAAGGCATCGGGTTTGCCTTCGAGCACGCGCGTGATGGCGGCGTGCACGACCGGCTGGTGGCGAGCAATCCATGCCATCGCCCGCTCGAACGTGTCGATCGTCGCCAGCGGATGCGTCTTCGCATCCGCGACGATGCCGATCGAGTGCGCGCCCGACCCGAGCGGGATCAGCCACAGCCAGTAGCCGGGACCGCACAGGTGATTGGTCGACAGCCAGCGCGCCGACGGCGAACAGCGCGCCCGCCAGTGCGGATCGTCGACCCACTGATCGATCTCGAGCCGCGCCGACAGGCGGAACCAAACGGCGTTGGCATCGTGTCCGTTGTCCTCGGCGAGTCCGAGCTTGCGCTTCAACAGGCCCGCACGACCGGATGCGTCGATCACCCAGTCGGCATGGATGGTCTCGCGGACGCCGTCCTTCTCGACCTCGACGACGTGGCCCGCGCCGTCGACGCCGGCGTCGAGATCGACACGCCTGACGCTGGTCTCGTCGTCGAAGCGCGCGCCGCGACGGACGGCTTCCTCGGCGAGGAAGGTCTCGAAGACGCCGCGGTCGATCTGCCACGACGGCGTCGTCATGAAGCGGCTCGCGCCGAGCTCGGTCACGTCCTTCAGGTCGCGTTCGCCTTCGGAGAAGAAGAAACGGAAGCCGAACTTGCGCAGGTGGCAGTCATCGAGGTGTTGCCTGAGTCCGAGCGTCTCGGCGAAGTAGTGCGCGCCGATCTCGACGCTCGACTCGCCGATCTTGTGTGCGGCGGCCGGCGCCGGATGCGCGCGGCGTTCGACGACACGCACGTCGAGATCGGGCATCGCGTCCTTGAGCTGCAGCGCCAGCGTGAGGCCGGCGAGGCCGCCGCCGGTGATCAGGACGTCGTGGCGCGAGGGTGCCGGTGACGAAGCGGAAACGGGCTTGGGATCGGACATGCGGGGCGCTGGATCGGGAGGGAGATCGAGAATGGACATCGACGCGCCACGAGCTTACTCGATCGCTTCGTTCCGGCGAGGCGTGTCGGGGCTCTCGCGATGTCGGACGACGACCGAGAGCGACGTCGAAGGGCCGAGTGGATAACGCACGGTGCGGACGACGCGATCGAGGCTGGTCGCGATGGCTTCTGCGAGCGGCAGCGCGCGGGCCGCGGGGCTGGATGCCGCGAGCGCGGCCAATGGACCGGCGCGCGGCGTCGGCATCGTCGAGGCAAGGAGCTCGATGCCCAGCGACAGGCCGATCGGCGTCGGCCTCGATGGCTTGCCGGGCGCAACGATCATCGCGAAGCCGAACAGCACGGTGTTGTGCGCCGCTCGCGCGAGCAGCCCGGCAGCCGGCGTGTCGAAGGCCACCAGCAACACCGGCCGTCGCTCGGCCACGGCCATCGTCGCGGCTTCGAGCAGGCCGAGCGCGAAGCTGTCGTCGCCACCGGCCAGCGCCGTCGACGGCGCCTGGTCGTCCGTCGCGATGCTCCAGTTGCCGGCGGCCGCGTTGTGGACCGACAGATGGAAGCGGGTCGGCGACAACGCCGTGGGATCGGTCGCGAGCGTCGTGCAGAGATAGTCGACGATCGCGAGATCGCCGTGCGCCGACGTAAAGACCGTCGCGAGCGTCGTCGGATCGATCTCCGCTGCCGTCGCCAACGCCTCGCTCGCGACTTCGAGCGCGACCGCGACGCCGTCCGGGGCGCGCCGGCGTTCGGCCGGCGGCAGCAGCGTCGGGGAAGGGCGAGTGGACACCAGTGGCGCGGGTGGCGTCGTCGCTCGATCGACGCACGCCGCGACCAGCGCCGGCCATCCACGATACGCGGCGGACCACGCGCCGATGCCGAGCACGTCGACGTCCATCATCCGCATGCCCCGGCCAGCGTCGCGGCATCGCGCGCGAACGCCAGCACGCAGTTGTTGCCGCCGAACGCGAACGCGTTGCTGAGCGCGAGGCCGATGGGGCGATGCGTGCCTTCCTGAGCGATCGGCAGGACGATCGTCGGATCGCGTTCGACGCAACCGAGCGTGCCCGGCGCATGGCCATCGCGCATGGCGACGAGGCAGACGACCGCCTCGACGATGCCCGCGGCGCCCAGCGCATGACCGGTCCAGCCCTTGGTCGAGCCGGAACTCGTCCGGCTGTCGAACAGGGTAGCCACCACGGCGGCCTCGACCGCATCGTTCTTCGGCGTCGCGGTGCCGTGCAGGTTGATGTAGTCGATCGCCGTCGCCGGC
>CAZZWS010000303.1:0-3738 GCA_964657795.1 Beijerinckiaceae bacterium | reverse complement strand
CGTGAAGTCATCGACCATGAAGTCATCGACTCCTCGTTCGAATGAATGTTGCCCCCTTCTTTCGCATTGCCTACCATGTGTATTCCTTCGGCAGGAGATACACATGAGAACCAACATCGTCATCGACGACGCACTGATGAAGGCGGCGCTCGATGCCACCGGTCTGAAGACCAAGCGCGACGCGGTCGAGCTCGGGTTGAGGACGATCGTTCGCTTGCATCAGCAGGCCGGCATCAAACGCTTTCGCGGCAAGCTCGAGTGGCAAGGCGATCTGCCAGGATCGCGAAGCGATCGATGATCCTGGTCGACTCCAGCGTCTGGATCGATTACTTCCGCGGCGCGTCCACCCGGCAGACCGATCGACTCGACGGCCTGCTTGACCGCGAGCCGGTTGCGATCGGCGACCTCATTCTCGTCGAGGTCCTGCAGGGCTTCGTGGCCGACCGCGACTTTCGGCGGGCCAAGACTCTGTTCGCGCCGCTGAACCTGATCGAGCTGGGCAGCGCGGATATCGCCCATCGCGCAGCGGCGAACTACCGCAGGTTACGCAAGGCAGGGATCACGGTGCGCAAGACGATCGACACCATCATCGCGACGCGTTGCATCGAGGACCGGTACACGCTGCTTCACGACGACGAGGACTTCGAGCCGTTCGTGAAGCATCTGGGATTGCGGTCGGTGTTCTGACGGCAGGCGCCAGCCGAACCGGCTATCCGAAGATCACGCGCGCCTGCATCCGCTTTCGTATCCGGGGCACCGACAGACCAGACTCACGCCGCCGTCGCGCGATGCGGCAGCTTCCATCCCGGCCGCACGAAGTGGCAGGTGTGGCCGTTCGGGATGCGCTGCAGGTAGTCCTGATGCTCGGGTTCCGCTTCCCAGAACGGGCCGGCCGGCACGACCTCGGTGACCACCCGACCCGGCCAGAGACCGGAGGCCTCGACATCGGCGATGGTGTCCTTCGCCACGCGGACCTGTTCGTCCGACGTCGTGAAGATCGCCGACCGATAGCTCGACCCGCGGTCGTTGCCCTGGCGATCCTTCGTCGTCGGGTCGTGGATCTGGAAGAAGAACTCCAAGAGCGTGCGGAACGAGATGACGGCGGGATCGAACACGATCTCGATCGCCTCGGCATGGCCGTCGTGATTGCGGTAGGTCGCGTCGGCCACCTTGCCGCCGGTGTAGCCGACGCGCGTCGTGCGCACGCCGGGTTTCTTGCGAATCAGGTCCTGCATGCCCCAGAAACATCCACCTGCGAGGACTGCGCGTTCTTCGGTCATCGTTTTCTCCTGCTGTGATCGGGTCTGCATGCTACCGCTCGTGCGAGCGAGGCGCTCGGCAGCCGGCGGGCCCGGCAACGCCCGCCGCCGAAGCCTCCGGCCACGCTCCGCTCACGCCGCCATCGGCCCATGGCGCCGGTGACCCTTCACGTCGTAGCGATCGAGCATCATCACCTTGTCCCAGGCCTTGATGAAGTCCCGGACGAAGCGTGGATGACCGTCGCTGCCGGCGTACGCATCGACGATCGATCGCAACTGCGCGTTCGACCCGAAGACCAGGTCGTTGCGCGTCGCCGTGAACTTGGTCGTGCCGCTGTCGCGGTCCTTGAGGGCGAAGTGCATGGCCCCGTCGTCGGCCTTCTCCCAGACCAGCGCGGTGTCGGTCAGGTGGACGAAGAAGTCGTTCGTCAACACGCCGACGCGGTCGGTGAAAACGCCGTGGTCCGACCCGTCGTGGTTGACGTTCAGCACCCGCAGCCCGCCGGCCAGCACCGTCCACTCGGGAGCGGTCAGCGTCATCAGGTTCGCCTTGTCGAGAAACAAGGCCTCGGGCGCGACGCCCTGCGAAATCTGCCGAAAATCGTCGCTCACGAAATTGCGGAACCCGTCGACGATCGGCTTCAACCATTCGAACATCTCGATGTCGGTGAGCGCCTGCGTCGTGTCCACGCGTCCCGGCGTGAACGGCACCGTGGCCTCGACCCCCGCGTCCTTCGCCGCCCGTTCGATCGCGGCGCAACCGGCTAGCACGATGAGGTCGGCGAGAGAAATCTTCCTGCCCGAGGACTGCCTGCCGTTGAAGTCGGCCATCACGCCGCGCAGCCGCTCGACCACCGGCGCGGCGCGCCGATTGACCGCCCAGTCCTTCTGCGGTGCGAGGGCGAGACGGCCCCCGTTCGTGCCGCCGCGCTTGTCGCTGTCGCGATACGTCGAAGCCGCCGAGAAGGCCGTGAACACCAGGTCGGACACCGACAGGCCGGTCGCCCCGATGGCCTCCTTCAACGCCGCGATTTCGACCTCGCCGACCAGCTCGTAGTCGCGCTCGGGCAGCGGGTCCTGCCACAGCAGGCCGTCCTCGATCGTCACTTCCGGGCCCAGGTAGCGGAACTTCGGGCCCATGTCGCGATGGGTCAGCTTGTACCAGGCCTTGGAGAAGGCCTGCGTGAACGCGTCGAAGTCGCCGAGGAATTTCTCGCAGACCTTCCGATAGTCCGGATCGACCTTGAGCGCGATGTCGCTGGTCATCATCATCAGGTTGTTCATCTGGCCGGCGATGTGCGCATCGGGTGTCTTCGGCGCGCCCGGGTCCTGCGGCGTCCATTGCAGGGCACCGGCCGGGCTCCTGGTCTGGACCCACTCGAACCTGAACAGGTTCTCGAGATAGCTGTTGTCCCACTGCGTCGGGTTCGGCGTCCAGCTCCCTTCGATGCCGTTGGTCATCGTGTCCGCCCCGAAACCCGCCCCGCGCGGATTGGCCCAGCCGAGGCCCATCGCCTCGATCGGAGCGATCTCAGGCGGCGGCCCGATCTCCTTCGCCGGCGTCATGCCATGACTCTTGCCGAACGCGTGGCCACCCGCGATCAGGGCCACGGTCTCTTCATCGTTCATCGCCATGCGCGTGAAGGTGACTCGGATATCGCGCGCCGATCCCATCGGATCCCCGTTGGCGTAAGGACCTTCCGGATTCACGTAGATCAGCGCCTGGTGCGAAGCCGCGAGCGGATTCTCGAGGTCGTAGTCGGCATCGCCGTTCTGCCCGCGCCAGCGCTGGTCGCGATTGACCATGCCGTCGAAGCTGTCGACGTGCTGCGGGTCCCAGATCTCCGGGCCCCAGTAGGTCGCGTTGTCCGCTTCCCAGGCATCGAGACGACCGCCCCCAAAGCCGTAGGTCGGAAAGCCCATGATCTCGAGCGCGCAATTGCCGGTCAGCACGATGAGATCGGCCCACGAAAGACCGTTGCCGTACTTGTGCTTGATCGGTTGCAGCAGGCGTCGCGACTTGTCGGTATTGCCGTTGTCCCACCAGCTGCTGATCGGCGCGAAGCGCTGCATGGCCGACCCGGCACCGCCGCGCCCGTCGGCGATGCGATAGGTGCCCGCCGAATGCCACGCCATGCGGATCATCTGCGGGCCGTAGTTGTCGTAGTCCGACGGCCACCACGCGACGGAGGTCGTCAGGAACTGCTTGATGTCCTGCTTGAGGGCGTCGAAGTCGATCTTCGCGACTTCGGCGGCGTAGTCGAAATCGGCGCCGAGCGGATCCGCGGCGAGGCCGTTCTGGTGCAGCAGTTCCACGTGCAGGCGGTCGGGGTACCAGTTTTCGAGGGTGGGGGGCGTGCCCTGCGCACCACCGATGCGGTCGCCGCCGAAGGGGCACTTGCCGGTCATCTCGTGGGTCTGGGTGTTGGTCTTGTCCTGCAGCATCTGGTCCATCGACATCTCCTGGCTTGATCGCGGT
>CAZZWS010000302.1:1076-3788 GCA_964657795.1 Beijerinckiaceae bacterium | reverse complement strand
GACCATGTTGTTGCGGACGAGGTCGACGATGACGCGGACGATGAGGTGTCGGGCAGCGGCAGCTGCAGACCCGCGATGCCGTCGACGCTCGCGCGCGACCGTGCCCCGACGCGCACGACGATGTCGAAGCGCCGGTCGGCCTCGTAGAACGCGGTGACCGCGGAGCCCGACAACGCTTCGGCGATCAGCGTGTTGACGTCGTTGACCGACAGCCCGTAGCGCCCGAGCCGTGCGCGGTCGGGCGTGATGACGAGTTCGGTCTGGCCGCCGATGCGCGTCGCGTCCACGTCGGTCGCCCCGCGGATGCCCTGCAGCACGTCGACGACCTGCGACGCCTTCTGGTCCAGTACCGCGAGATCGTTGCCGGTGATCTTGACGACGATCTCGCCCTTCGACCCCGACAGCGCCTCCTCGACGTTGTCCTCGATGACCTGCGAGAAGTTGGTCTGGATGCCCGGGATCTCGTGCAGATGGGCGTTCATGTCCGCGGTCATCTGCTCCTTGTCGGCCCAGCGCCAGGTCGAGTGCGGCGCGAGGTCGACCAGGATCTCCATGCCGTTCGGGCCCTTGGGATCGGAGCCGTCGTCGGGACGCCCGACCTGCGAGATGACGTGCAGCACTTCCGGGTACGCGAGGAGGCGCTGCCGCACTTCGCGTTCGACGGTCTTCGACAGATCGAGCGATGCGCTGGTCGGCAGCGTGATGGTCAGCCAGATGTTGCCTTCGTCGAGCTTCGGCAGGAACTCGGTGCCGAGTCGCGGCGCCAGCGCGACGGCGAGCACCACCAGCAGCAGCGAGCCGCCGATGACCGCGTTGGTCCG
Organism: Beijerinckiaceae bacterium; assembly: GCA_964657795.1. Lineage (GTDB taxonomy): Bacteria > Pseudomonadota > Gammaproteobacteria > Burkholderiales > Burkholderiaceae_D > CAHJXF01. Next base: position 2,967 of record CAZZWS010000302.1, on the reverse strand, counting down.
GGCGAGACAGCGATGCAGCGCACGACGGTAACGATCCTGCAGACGCTCGAGCCACGGCTTGTGCTTCTCTTCGAGCGTCTTCTTCGCCAGCACCCACGACAGCACGGCCGGCACGAACGTGAACGTCATCAGCACCGCGCCCGCGAGCGCGAACGACAGCGTCAACGCCACCGGCGTGAAGATCTTGCCCTCGACGCGCTGGAACGTGAAGATCGGCACGAAGGCCACGATGATGATGACCTTTGCGAACAGCACCGAGTGCGACAGCTCCGCGTAGGTCCGCTTGAGCACGCCGTAGCGACGCTCGCGCGTGTCGACCTTCGGCTTTTCGGCGCTGGTGTTGAACGCGAGGCGGACCATCAACGATTCGACCAGCACCACCGCGCTGTCGATGATGATGCCGAAGTCGACCGCGCCGAGCGAGATGAGGTTGGCCGACACGCCGGTGGCGCTCATCATCACGAACGCGAACAGCAGCGACAGCGGGATCACCGACGCGACGATCAGCGCGGCGCGCCAGCTGGTCAGGAAGACCATCAGCACCGCGATCACCAGCACCGCGCCGACGACGAGGTTCTCGACGACCGTCGTCACGGTGTGGTGGACCAGCACGGTGCGGTCGTAGATCGGCTGGATCGTGACGCCGGCCGGCAGTCGCTTCTGCAGCGTCGCGATGCGGGCCTTCAGCGCCTCGTTGATCTTCGCAGGGTTGCCGCCCTTGACCATCAGCACGATGCCTTCGACGACGTCATCGTCGTGATCGAACGCCACGATGCCGTTGCGCGGATGCTGGCCGATCGCGACGTCGCCGACGTCGCCGATCGCGATCGAGCGGCCCTGCCGTGCGGTGATCGCCACGGCCGGGATGTCGCTCAGCCGGTGATAGATGCCTTCGCTGCGGACGATGGCCGCCTCGTCGCCCTGCTTCAGCAGGTTGCCGCCGGCGCTGCCGTTGCCGTTGACGAGCGCCGTGTTGACCTGGTCGAGCGTGACCTGGTACTTGCGCAGCGCGAGCGGGTCCACGTCGACCTGGTACTCCTTGACGGCTCCGCCGAAGCTCACCACGTCGGCGACGCCGGGACTCATCCGCAACGCGGGCCGGATGGTCCAGTCCTGCAGCGCGCGGATCTCGCTGATCGACAGGCCCGGCGCCTTGATGGCGTAGCGATAGACCTCGCCGACGGCCGTCGACAGCGGTGCGAGCTGCGGCTGCACGCCGGTCGGCAGCGTGACGTTGCCGAGCTTCTCGAGCACCTGCTGACGCGCGAAGTAATCGTCGGTGCGGTCCGAGAAGGTCAGCGTGACGACCGACAGCCCCGTCATCGTGACCGAGCGCAGACCGGTGAGTCGCGGCGTGCCCGACAGCTCGCGTTCGATCGGCAACGAGACGATGCGCTCCACGTCCTCGGGCGCCTGGCCGGGATAGAGCGTGACCACCTGGACCTGCACGTCCTGCACATCGGGAAAGGCCTCGATCGGCAGGTTGGTCCACGCGTACGAACCGAGCACGACCAGCGCCATCGCGAGCAGCAGCACGAAGACGCGCTGCTCCAGCGCGAACCGGACGATGCGCTCCATCAGGAAACCTGTCGGCGCCGGAGGGTCACCACTCGCGCGATCACGAACCACCCGCCGCGGACTGCTCGGCCGCCAGCAGCAACGCGCCGGCCGTGACCACGCGCTCGCCGCCCGACAGGCCGCTGCCGACGTAGCTGAACTCGCCGCCCTTGATCACGGTCTCCACGCGCACGCGCCTGAACGTGCCGTCGTCGAGCTGCAGGTAGACGTAGTTGTAGAGGCCTTCGTTGATGATCGCCTCGTTGGGCACGCGCACACCCCGGCCCGCGTCGCCGACGATGGACGCCCACGGTGGTGAAGGCGGTGGGGCTCG
>CAZZWS010000302.1:0-1066 GCA_964657795.1 Beijerinckiaceae bacterium | reverse complement strand
CACCTGCTGGCGCCGGAACTCACGCGGGTTGTTCTGCACGAAGACGTAGGAATTGAGGCCCTGGCTGACCATCGCCTCGTTCGGCAGCCGCACCGCTTCGCCCTGCGACTGCAGGACCGACGCGCGCACGAACATCTCGGGGCGCAGTTCGAGCGCCTTGTTGTCGACCTTCGCCCGCACCGCGATGCGCCGCGTCGCCGGGTCGAGGATCTGCGCGATGTGGACGACGGTCGCGTCGAACGTGGCACCCGGGTACGCGTCGCTTTCGATGGACACGTGCGCGCCCGCCGCGACCTTGCCGAGCAACCGCTCCGGCAGATCGATCAACACCCACAGACGATGCAGGTCGCTGATGACGAAGAGCGGCTGGAGCAGCGCCGGACTGACCTCCATCGCCGGGTTCGCATTGCGTTCGGTGACGACGCCGGCCATCGGGCTCGCGAGGATGAAGACTTCTCCCTTCGGCGCGGCGCCGGCGGGGTTGAGATTCCTGACACGCTGCGCGGCACGCGCGGTTTCGGCGAGCGCCTGATCGTAGTCGGCCTGCGCGCTCTCGACGTCCTTCTGCGGGATCACGCCGCCCGACAGCAGGTCCTTCGAACGCTGCAGCGTCAGGCGCTTGTGCACTTCGTCGGCCCGCGCCTTGACGAGGTCCGACGCGGCGAGCCCGAAGTCGGGCGAATCGATCTCGGCCAGCGGGCTGCCGATGCGAACCCCATCGCCGGGCGATGCGATCAGTCGCGCGATGCGGCCGTTGAAGCCCGCGGTGACCCGCACCGTCGCGTCCTCGTCGTAGGCCACGCGTGCGGACAGCGCATCGGCTACCGGCAACGGTCCGGCCTGCAACACTTGCGAGCGGATCATCCCGAGCACGGCGGCGTTGGGCGGCAGCTTGACCAGGCCGGGCGACGTCGACGCGGGTGTCGAGGAGGACGACGACGACGCCATGATTGCCGAAGTAGATGATGAAACAGTCGACTTCGAGCTGGACTTGCTCGATCAGTTGCTGCTGCTGGGAACTGTAGATCACGAGAGGACTTGCGGTACTGATCAGCGAGAGTAGGCT
>CAZZWS010000301.1:0-3904 GCA_964657795.1 Beijerinckiaceae bacterium | reverse complement strand
GGCCGTCGATGGTCGTGACCATCTCCGGCGACGTGCCCCACGTCACCTGCGGCTTGATGGTGGACGCGTCGACGTCGACGACGCGGTCGAACGCAGCGCCCGGGTCAGACTGCAGCGTCTGCCATTCGAGCACGGCCGCGTCCCACAGCGGTCCGACCGGCGCATAAGGCCGACCCTTGATGTACGCGAGCGTGGTCTGGTCGCAAGCGATCATCCCCGACCGCGCGCCGGCCTCGATGGCCATGTTGCAGACCGTCATGCGGCCTTCCATCGACAGCGCGCGAATGGCGCTGCCGGCGAACTCGATGGCATGACCGGTCCCGCCTGCCGTGCCGATGCGACCGATCACGGCCAGCACGAGATCCTTGGCGGTACAGCCGCGCGGCAGACGTCCCTCGACGTTGACGCGCATGTTCTTCGATTTCTTGGTGACCAGCGTCTGCGTGGCCAGCACGTGCTCGACTTCCGACGTGCCGATGCCGAACGCGAGCGCCGCGAATGCGCCGTGCGTGCTGGTGTGCGAGTCGCCGCAGACCACCGTCATGCCCGGCAGCGTGGCGCCCTGCTCCGGTCCGATGATGTGGACGATGCCCTGCCGGGGGTCGCCCATGTTGAAGTACGTCAGGCCGTACTTCTTCACGTTGGCGTCGAGCGTCTCGACCTGCAGCCGCGAGATCGGATCGTGGATCCCTTCGGCGCGGTGCGTGGTCGGCACGTTGTGGTCGGCCACCGCGAGGTTGGCGCTGTTCCGCCACGGCTGGCGATCCGCGAGGCGCAGTCCTTCGAAGGCCTGTGGGCTCGTGACCTCGTGCAGCAGGTGGCGATCGATGTAGAGGATCGCCGTGCCGTCCTCTTCGCTGTGGACGACGTGCATGTCCCAGAGCTTGTCGTAGAGAGTCTTGAGCATCTTGTCGCGCGTCGTGTTCGCGTCGCTGGTACCGCGGGTCGACGATTGTGCCACAGCGTCGCAGCCGCACCGTTGCGCGGCGACGACCCGCCGTGGCATCGTTGCGGCCCGCACGCGACCGCGTCCGGCATCGATCGAGAAAGCGCAAGCATGGCACCGCACACGGCAAGGCGACGGATCGCGACGGCGCTGCTGGCCACATGGCTGGCGGCATCCGCGAGCGGCGCGTTCGCGACCGAGGTCGGCGGCGTGAAGATCGACGACGACGCCATGGTCGGAGGCCAGAAGCTCTTGCTCAACGGCGCCGGCATCCGCACCCGCCTGCTGTTCAAGGTCTACGTCGCCGCGCTCTATATGCCGCAGCGGAAGAACGAGACGAAGGACGTGCTCGCGCTAAACGGCGCGAAGCGCGTCGGCGTGATCATGCTGCGCGACGTATCGAGCGACGAACTCGGTCAGGCGCTGACCACCGGCATCCGCAAGAACGCCACGCCCGAAGAAGTCCGCCGCTTCGGCCCTCAATTGCAGGCGATGGAAGACATCTTCCGGAAGATCCCGAAGCTGAAGCAGGGCGAGAGCTTCAGCCTCGACTGGGTGCCGGGAAGCGGCACCGTCGTGCTGGTCGATCGCAAGCCAGTCGCCGAGGCGATCCCCGACGAGGCCTTCTACAACGCGGTCCTCAGGATCTGGCTCGGCGACGAGCCCGCCGACGGGGACCTCAAGACAGGAATGCTCGGGGGACGATAGCTTCGTTCAGCGCGTCGGATGCAGCGTCAGCTTCTGCACCCGCCAGTTGAGTAGTTCAGCGACCCACAGCGTGTTCTCGGACGGACACGCGATCTCGTGGACCCAGCCGAACTGCTTGAGCTGTCGTCCTCCTTCGCCGATCGTGCCGAGGACCTTCCCATCGAGCGTCATCTTGTAGATGCGGCCCGGATAGGCATCGGCCGCGTACAGAACGGGGTTCGGACCCGGCGTGATGCACAGCGCCCACGGCGCGCCGGGCGAGAACGTGCCGGCCTTGGCTTCCGGATCGAGCGGGTTGCCGATCACGGGCACCACCGCGTGATCGAACGGCACGTCGATCTGCATGATCCGCAGAAGCTTGCCGTCGCCGTCGAACACCTGGATGCGCCGGTTGCCGCGGTCCGCGACGTAGATGTTGCCGTCGCGATCCGACGCGATGCTGTGCGGCGTGTTCATCTGGCCGGGCTCGCTGCCCGGACCGCCCCACGACGTGACCCACTGGCCGTTCCTGTCGACCTTCGCGACACGGGCGTTGATGTAGCCGTCCGAAATGTAGGTGTTGCCGGCCGCGTCCCACGTCATGTCGGTGACCTGACGGAAGCGCCCGTTCTCGGCGGGCGCCGGCGGCTTCGGATGCTTGACCGGCCCGGTGTCCTCGTCGGACGCTTCCTGCTTGCGGCCGAGGACCATCAGCACCTTGCCTTCGGGGCTGAACTTGACGATGACGTCGGAGCCCTTGTCGGTCACCCAGACGTTGTCCTGCGCGTCGACGCGGACCGCGTGCGCGAACGACCACGCATAGAGATTCTTGCCGATCTCGCGGAGGTACTTGCCGTTCGCATCGAACTCCAGCAGTTGCGCGGCAGCGGCCGCGTAGGCCGGCCCGTTCGTGTTGCCGCGCGAGAACACCAGCACGTGTCCTTTGGAGTTGACCGCGACGCCGGAGACCTCGCCGAGGTACAGGTCCTTCGGCAGCTTGAGCGGCTCGGTGGCCGAGTCGAACGCGATCTGCGGGGCGGCGGATTGCGCGGACTGCGCGGACACGTCGGCCGAGACCAGCGCCAGCAGGGACAACGTGGAAAGGAGGATCGATCGTTTCATGCGGTGGTCTCCGATGGGTCATGGTCCGTTCGATGCGGACGTCGTCGTGCGAACGCGAAGCATGCGCCCGAGCGGCATCGGAGTCCGGTCTCGAGCGGCGGCTCTCGAGGTCGATGACGGCGACCGAGGCGTCGCCCGCCGATCGATGACACAGTCGTGCCGATGAACAGCGATCCCGCACGACGCCCCCGCATCGGTTACCTGCCGTGGTTCGACGACAGTGTCGAGAAGGGCTACACGCTGCGGATGCGCGAGCTGCTCGGTACGATCGGCGAGGTCGTGCGCTTCGACGGCATCGCCGCGACCCGGCGCTCGGGTCGTCTCGACTGGCTCGTCGTCAACTGGACCGACAACGACCTGCTCGACCGCCGCACGAAGACGGTCGCGTGGCGGAAGGTCGTCAAGCTCTTCGCGAAGACCGTGGCCTTGCGGCTCGCGGCTCGTCGCCTCGCGTTCGTGCGGCACAACGTCTATCCGCATGCCGTGGCCGCGGGCCACGAAGCGCGTGCCGCGCGCTGGGTCGATCGCTACGAAGGCCTCTTCGACGTCGTGCTGACGCATTCCGGCGACGACAGCCAGCGCCCGCGCCGCTACTGTCCGCATCCGCTCTACCGCCGGGTCGATGCAGCCTTCGACCGCACGCTGATCGACACGCTGCCCGAGCATTACTTCGTCCTCTTCGGCCGTCTCGTGCGCTACAAGCGCATCGCCGAACTGATCGCCGCGTTTCCGGACGATCGCACGCTGGTCGTGGTCGGCGCCATCGGCGATCGAGGCTACGCCGCGGAACTCGTCGCCCTGGCGCGGCCGAACGTGATCGTCGCGCCCCGCCTGTTGCCGGAGGCGGAGGCGCAGGCCATCGTGTCGCGCGGTGCGGCGCTGCTGATCGCGCATGCCGACGCCGATGTGGTCGTCAGTTCGTCGTTCTTCTTCGGCATGTCGCTGGCCGTGCCGGTGCTCGCCGTCGCGACGCCCTACCTGCGCTGGATCGCGCCGCAAGTCGGGCCGCGGTCGCTGCGCCTGGCCGACGACATCGACGGCCTGTGCCGGATGCTCGATGCCGGGCCGGCATCGATCGCGGACATCGCAGCGATCGAGCACGCGTTCGGCGATGCGACGGTGCGTCGCGCGCTCGCCGACGCGCTCGCG
>CAZZWS010000300.1:0-3917 GCA_964657795.1 Beijerinckiaceae bacterium | reverse complement strand
GATGCCGTCGCCCGCGGAAGTCGCCACTAGAATCGTCGATTCGACTTTCGGGAGAACGCATGGAATCGACCTGGCCCCCGCAGCCCGTGTCATCGCCACGACCATCGACGGTGGCGGGCGATGCGGGGCCGCCCGCGGCGACCCCCGAGACCGCATCCAGGTCGACCGCCGCAGCAGCGCCGGCGCACCCTTTCGTCTTCACCGCGACCGGGACCGCGTACTTCCGCATCTGGATCGTCAACCTGCTGCTGACGATCGTCACCATCGGCATCTACTCGGCGTGGGCCAAGGTCCGGCGGTTGCGCTACTTCTACGGCAACACGACCTTCGACGGCTCGCCGTTCGAATTTCACGGCCGGCCGATGGCGTTGTTGAAGGGACGCGTGATCGGTCTCGTGCTGCTCGTCGGCTACTCGCAGGCGGCGCGCTTCTCGCTGATGCTGTGGGGCTTCATCGTCGTCGCGCTGCTCGCGTCGATGCCGTGGCTATTGTGGAAGTCGTTGCGCTTCCGATTGGCCAATTCGAGCTATCGCGGCATTCGCTTCGCGTTCGACGGCACGATCGGCCATGCCTACCTCACGTTCACCCCGCTGATGCTCGCGGCGCTCGGCCCCGGGATGATCACGGTGCTGGCGCAACCGCAGGCCGCGTCGTCGCAAGCCGTGCTGCTGCATTTTCTCGGGCGCCTCTATCTCGGCCTGGGCATCGCCCTCCTGCTCGCCCCCTGGTTCTACTTCCGGCTGAAGGCCTATCAGCATCGGCATGCGCGGCTCGGGACGACCGCGTTCGACTTCGATGGCAAGGTCGGCACCGCTTACATGATCTTCGCGAAGGCCATCCTCATCGCGATCATCTTCGTCGTGGTCGCCATCGTGGCCGGCGCCATCGTCGGCGCTCCGCTGTGGTTCCTCGCGGATGCCGTCGGACTGAACGCGAAGCCGGTGGGCATTTTCGCCGGCGTGGCCGTCGCTTACCTCGTGCTGATCACGTCGATGGTCACGGTGCGCGCGATGATCCAGAACTTCGTCTGGAACCACAGCACGCTCGGCGGACAGCGCTTCCTGAGCCTGGTCGGCCGCACGCGCTCGTTCCGCATCGAGATCGTCAACGTGTTCCTGACCGTCGTCACGCTCGGCCTGTTCTGGCCGTTCGCGGTCGTGCGGTCGCTGCGCTATCGCATCGAGTCGCTGGAGTGGGGCGGCGACAGCGCGGCGCTGGCCCGAGCGCCGGGCGATGTGCGCATCGGCGCGACGGGTGAGGAGACGGCCGAGCTCTTCGGACTCGACATCGCGCTGTGATCGCGGCTTCCTGACATGCTGCCGTGTCGTTACTTCGATGGCGTGTCGAGTCGTCCGTGGCCGGCGTCGGTCGGCATGGAGGACGCGGGACTGCGCATCGTCGGCGACGGTGTGGATCGTCGATTCGCGGCGGACGAACCGGGCTTCTCCCCGGCGACCGATCGCGGTCCCGCGCGGATCACCTTGCCCGACGGCGGGCTGTGCGAGATCGACGATCGCGCCGCGGCCGACAGCCTGTTCGCCTCGCTCGGGTATCGACGCCCCCGCGCCGATCGCCTCGCGTCGAGGACCTCGCACGCGGTCGCGATCACGCTCGCCTTCATCGGCGCGATGGCCGTGATCTACGTGTGGGGCGTGCCGCTGGCCGCGGACATCGCCGTCCGCTGGGCGCCGCATCGATGGGACCAGGCGCTCGGCGAGCAGGTCATGAACGCGTTCGACGAGCGCCATGTCTTCCGGCCGACCACGTTGTCGCAGGCCCGGCAAGACCGCCTCCTGCAGCGCTTCGACGCCCTGCGGCTGCCGGGCGACGCGTCGTCGTCCGCCCCACCGATGTCCCACGCCGACCTGCGCCTCGCGTTTCGCCGGCTCGGCGTGCCGAACGCGTTCACGTTGCCGGGCAACCGCATCGTCGTCACCGACGAGATCGTGGCGCTCGCCGGCGAAGACGACGACGCGCTGCTGACGGTGCTGGCTCACGAGGTCGGTCACGTCCAGCATCGCGACGCGATGCGTCAACTGGCACGCAGCACGCTGACCTCGGTCATCGCCGCCTGGTACTTCGGCGACGTGTCGAACGCGGCTGCGGCGGTCGCAGGCGGGATCGGCACGATGCATTACTCGCGCGATGCCGAACACCGCGCCGACCTCTACGCGTTGAAGACGATGCGGCTCAACGGCATCGAAACGCGGAGCGCCGCGGACCTCTTCCGTCGTCTCGAGACATGGCGGCCCGCGGCGCCGAAAACATCCGAGGGGGGTGGCGGGAAAGACGACGGCGTCGATACCCCGATGCGCAAGCGACTGCGTCTGCCCGAGTACCTCAGCACCCACCCCGCCACCGACGACCGCGTCCGGCTGTTCGAGAGCGGCGCCGTTCCGCAGGGCGACGACGCCGACTGATGCGCGGTCGCCCGCGAACCGTTCGCGGCATCGCGTGTCAGCCCAGGGGTCGAGGCGGATCGAGACGGCGGCGGGATCGACTGCCGTGCGGACCGGCTCGCTGCCGCCGCAACCACGTCCGTTCCCACAAACCTCAGAGACCCATGAATCTTCGTCCCCTCGGCCACTCCGGCCTGCAGGTCGCACCGCTCGCGTTCGGCGGCAACGTCTTCGGCTGGTCCGTCGACGAAGCGACGTCGTTCTCGCTGCTCGACGCATTCGTCGATGCCGGCTTCAACCTCGTCGACACCGCCGACGTCTATTCGCGCTGGGTCAAGGGTCATGCGGGCGGCGAGTCCGAGACGATCATCGGCAAGTGGCTGCGAAAGTCACGAAAACGCGACGCCGTGATCATCGCGACCAAGGTCGGGATGGAGATGCCGAATTTCGGCAAGGGACTTTCGAAGAAGCACATCGCCAGGTCCATCGACGCGTCGTTGCAGCGGCTGCAGACGGACTACGTCGATCTGTACCAGTCGCATGCCGACGACGCCGACGTCGCGTTGGAGGAGACGCTGGAGGCGTATGCCCGCCTGATCGAGGTGGGCAAGGTGCGCGCGATCGGCGCGTCGAACTACGCGGCCGATCGCCTCGAAGCGGCCCTCGAGATCAGCGAACGCGACGACCTGCCGCGCTACGAGACGCTGCAGCCGCAATACAACCTCGTCGATCGCGTGTCGTTCGAGACCGACCTCGAGCAGGTGTGCCTCAAGTACGACGTGGGCGTGATCAACTACTACGGTCTCGCCAGTGGATTCCTGTCGGGCAAGTACCGCAGCGAGGCCGACCTGGCCAAGAGCGCCGCGCGGGGTAGCGGCGTCGCGAAGTACCTGACGCCGCAGGGGCTGGCCGTGCTCGACGCGCTCGACGACGTGGGCCGTCGCCACGACGCGAAGCCGGCGACGGTCGCGCTGGCGTGGCTGATCGCGCGGCCCTCTGTCACGGCGCCGATCGCGAGCGCCACGTCGACCGCCCAGCTCGAGGAACTGCTCGCCGCGGCCACGCTGCACCTCGACGAAGACGCCATCGCACAACTCGACCGTGCGAGTGCGCCGACCTGATCGAAGCGCACAGCCGCCGGTCGGCGCCAGCTTCCACTTTCGCCGACGGACTACCCAGCCAGTCCGGGTGCTTGGCGGTGGAATCGAAGACCGACGACGTCCTGATTAGCTCGTACTCGCCGCGCGCCGCGTAGGTCTCGGTCTTCGCGACGAGCGTCGCGACCGGTGTCGCGTCCATCGGCTAGAACGTGCGCGTGCCCTCGAACGCCTGGTCGAGGATCCTCTCGCTGTCGATGCCCGTGATGACGACCGACGTCGGCGCGTTGAGCGCGTTGAGCGCGTAGTGCAGGCAGTCGATCGCGGTGATCGGCGTGCCGCTCTTCAGGATCACGCCGTCCCCCATCGCCTTCATGTCGGGCACGCCGATGCCCTGCTCGACCAGCACCGGCAGCACGAG
>CAZZWS010000299.1:0-3945 GCA_964657795.1 Beijerinckiaceae bacterium | reverse complement strand
ATCCCAATGCGGACGCGAAGGACAAGCCGGGCCTGTTCTCGCGCATCTTCACGTCGACCGAGGAGCGCAACAAGCAGGCCGTGCAGTACCGCATCGCTGTGCGGACGCAATCCAACCTGACGCGCATCACGGTGCTGGACAAGGACGGTGCTGCGGTCACCACCGATGTCGGCGGTCGCATCCTGGCGCTCGTCAACGACCAGTTGAAGTAGACGGGACCACCGCGCGTCGTCGTACGTCTTCGGTCCACGGCATCGCGTGCGCTTCGCATCGCTCGGCAGCGGCAGTGACGGCAACGGCCTCGTGGTCGAGGCGCCCGCGACGGAAGGTCATCCCCGGGCATGTCGCCTGCTGGTCGATTGCGGCTTCGGCATCCGCGAGGCCGAGCGACGGCTGAAGCGGCTGGGCATCGAGCCCGCGAGCCTCGATGCCGTCCTTGTCACGCACGAGCATGGCGACCATCTCGGCGGCGTGTTCGCGCTCGCGCGTCGCTACGGCGTCGCGGTCTGGGCGTCGCACGGCACGCTGCGATCGGTGATGGCGGCACGCTTCGCCAACGTCGCGGTCCACGTGTGCTCGAGTCACACGGCGTTCACCGTCGGCTCGATCACCGTCCATCCGTTCCCGGTCCCGCACGACGCGCGCGAGCCGACGCAGTTCGTCTTCGACGATGGCCGCCATCGCCTCGGCCTGCTGACCGACACCGGCCGTTCGACGGCGCACATCGTCGAGAGGCTGTCCGGTTGCCATGGTCTCGTGATGGAATGCAATCACGACGACGCCATGCTCGAAGCGTCCGACTATCCGGTCTCGCTGAAGCGTCGCATCCGCAGCGACTACGGCCATCTGTCCAACGACGTCGCGACCGACATCGTGTCGCGCATCGATCGCTCGCGACTGACCCACGTCGTGGCCGCGCATCTCAGCACCAGCAACAACACGCCCGAACTGGCGCGTGCCGCGCTGGCTGCCGCCACCGGCTGGCAGCCGGAGCGCATCGAGGTCGCGGACCAGCCGGACGGATGCGCGTGGCAGCATCTCGCGGAACCGGTCGTCGTCGTCGGCTGATCGAGCCAAATGCGTCGGCAGAGCCGGCACCAAAACAAAAGAGCCGGCAAAAAGCCGGCTCTTCGATGACGACGGGATGCGATTTACTTCTTGGTTTCTTCGGTCTTGGTCGTCGTGGTGTCCGCAGGTGCCGGAGCCGGGGTCGTCGCGCTGCTGTCTGCCGGAGCAGGAGCGGGCGTGGTCGTCGACGCATCGGGAGCCGGTGCGGGTGCCGGAGCGGCAGGCGCCATTTCCGGAGCCGGCGCAGGCGTGGTCGTCGTGGTGGTGGAAGTGGTGTCTTCCTTCTTGCCACAGGCGACGAGCGAAACAGCCAACAACGAGGCAACGAGCAGGGTCTTTTTCATATTTCCTTCCTTGGGAGATTGAGCTGGTGCTTGGCGCCAAGGCCTCGAACCATCGAAGCCTTGCTCAAACCGACAACGTGGAGGCGCCGATATCGTCCAATGCTGCGTGAACGACGCCTGCGACTCCAACCTGCACGGTCCGTCATGGCTGGCCGCACGAGGATGTTCGAGGTACTTGACGCGGTCGATGCGCGAGCCTTGAGGGCTCACACAGTCCGCGATTATAGAGCACGGGCCCGCGCATCACCCTTCCGATACCCAACGCAGGATCGAGTTCCCCGATTCGTGACAAATCGCGTGGTTTGGAAAGACTCGTCGATCCGCCGCTGGCGTCGTCGCGGCTTTCAGCCCAGACCCAGCGTGGTCGATGCCAGGGCGGGCGACGACTGTTCCCAGACCGTCTCGAACTGATCGAGCCACGGACGCGCGGCCGCGGGATCGAACGCGGTCGCGCCGCGCGGATGGTCGCGATGGAAGCGGCGGACGAGCAGAGAGCGATCGACGATCATCATCGAGCACGCCTCGCCGAACCGCGCGGCGGCATGCGGCGGGACGATCCGGCATTGCGCATTGACGGCGTGCGGCTTGAGCACCTCCAGGAAGCGCGGTGCGCCGGCCGCGATGCGGTCGATATTCTGAATCAGCAGCTTCAGGTGATTCGCCGCGCTGTGACGCAGGAAGGCCTGCAACGCCGACGTGAACGGCTCGCGGTTGAGCGGCCAGTCGGCGAAGTCTCGATCGGTCAGCCACACCTCGCGTTGTGCCTTGGTCAGCGCGTCCTGCAGCGCATCGTGGAAGGCCGCGCGGCTGTCGAAGGGCGTACTGAACGTCGGCACGGACGCGTCGGTCGGGTCCAGCGAATCAGGCTGCGTCATCGTTGACCTTCATCGGTGCCCTCGTCGTCGAAGATCAGCCAGCCGTCCTGCCACCAGTCGTGGAGGAGCGCGCTCGCCGTCGCGTCGCCCAGCACCCCGGCCATGTCCGTCGCGGCGAGCCGCCGTCGATCGGCGAGTCGTCTGAACGTGGCCCGATGCCCGGCCGGCAACGTGAATGCTTCGCCCGCGATGAAGCCCGCGTCGCCGCGATAGAGCATCGTCGCGCGCGGGTCGAGCGCCACGCCGGCCTTCGCGCGCCGCAGGAATTTCGCCGGCGCGAGCGGATCGGGCGGGTCGAAGAACACGTCGGCCTTCGGCTCGCTGAAGTAACGACCGACGAAGCCTTCGACATCGCGTGCCGAGAAGCGCACGCGCGCCAGCTTCCGGCCGATCTCGCGCAGCATCGCGGGGTCCAGCGCGGCCGGCGTCCGCGTGGCCCGTCGCCCCGCGTCCTCGTAGGGTCCGTCCGGCCACTCGCGCTCGGCCATCGCGAACAGGAACTCCTGCGTCAACGTGTTCCACGATGGCGTGCGAAAGCCGATCGAGGCCGTCGTGCACGGACCGATGGCCACGCCTTCGTGGGCGCACGACGGCGGCAGGTAGAGCATGTCGCCGGGTTCCAGCACCGCCTCGTCGGTGGGCTCGAAGTGCCTCAGCAGCTTCAGCGGCACGTCGTCGACCAGCGTCCGCTCGCGCGCGCTCGTCGAGCGCCGGTCGCGCCAGCGCCAGCGTCGCCGGCCGTCGATCTGCAGCAGGAACACGTCGTAGGAATCGAGATGCGCGCCGACGCCGCCGCCGTCGACGGCGTAGCTGATCATCAGGTCGTCGAGGCGCATCGCGGACACGAAGTCGAAGCGGCGCATCAACGCATCGGCCGCGCGATCGTGGAGGTTGACGCCCTGCACGAGCAGCGTCCAGTCGCGTTTCGCGCCGGGCAGTCGCGCGATCGGTCCGCTCTTCATCGACCAGCGGCCGTCGACGACCGACACGAGCCGCGACTCGACGTCGTCGCGCGCGGCGAGCGCCGCGAGGCCCGCGCGATCCGGCAGCGGGACCCGCGCGCCATCGGGGCCGAGCGCGCCGCGGATCAGCAGCGGCTTCTTCTGCCAGTGCTTCGCGAGGAAGCCCGCGGGCGTGAGGCCGCCGAGCAGACGACGATCGAACGGCGTCGGCTGGATTGAGGAACGCGGCGATGGCGCGGGCAGCGATGACATGGGCGGCGATGGTAGCGTCGACCGCCGGAAACGTCAGCTTTTCCGGAAGTCGTCGCGTGACGCGCTGCGTATAATTCGCGGCTTCCCTTCGACCAACCGTGCGCCCTGGGCAAGTCATGAAAATCGAAAAGAACAGCGTTGTCACGCTCAAGTACCGGCTCACCGATGCGCAGAACGAGTTCATCGAAGAGACCGAAGAGCCCGTCGAGTATCTGCACGGCGGCTACGACGGTATCTTCCCGAAGGTCGAGCAGGCCCTCGAAGGTCAGGAGCCGGGCTTCACGACGACGATGCAGCTCGAGCCGCAGGACGCGTTCGGCGAATACGACGCCGAGCAGGTGCGGGTCGAGCAGCGGTCGAAGTTTCCCGAGCCCCTCGAAGTCGGCATGCGTTTCGAAGGCGTGCCCGAGGACGAGGACGAGGACCCCGAGATCCTGACGGTCA
>CAZZWS010000298.1:0-3948 GCA_964657795.1 Beijerinckiaceae bacterium | reverse complement strand
CGCGCGTCGGCCCGCAGCACGGTGAAGCGGATGTCGTCGATGATCGCTTCCTCGCCGCGGCGCGGGACGCGTCCGAGGTGTTCGGTCACGACGCCGCCGATGGTCTCGGCCTGGTCGTTGGTGAAGGCGGTGTCGAAGGCCTCGTTGAACTGCTCGATCTCGGTCAGCGCGCGGACGCGCCAGCGCGGGCCGCTCGGGCCCGGCTCGATCGCGACGATGTTGTCGTCGTCCTCCTCGAAGTCGTACTCGTCCTCGATGTCGCCGACGATCTGTTCGAGCACGTCCTCGATGGTGACGAGGCCGGCGACGCCGCCGTACTCGTCGACCACGATCGCCACGTGATTGCGATTGGCGCGGAAGTCGCGCAGCAGCACGTTGAGGCGCTTGGACTCGGGGATGAACACCGGCGGCCGCAGCATCTTGCGCACTTCGAGCGGATCGTTGGCGTCGTGCCGAAGCAGATCCTTCGCGAGCAGGATGCCGATGACGTGGTCGCGGTCCTCGTCGATCACCGGGAAGCGCGAATGCGCGGTCTCGATGACGAACGGGATCAGGTCCTCTGGCTTCTCGCGGATGTCGATCATGTCGATCTGCGAGCGCGGGACCATGATGTCGCGCGCCGACAGTTCGGACACCTGCATGACGCCTTCGATCATCGACAGCGCGTCGGCGTCGAGCAGCTCGCGCTCGTGCGCGTGATGCAGCATGGCGAGGAGTTGCTCACGGTCCTCGGGTTCGCGCATGAGGAGCGCGGAGAGGCGCGCCAGCAGAGTCGGCGGCGTGGTGCCATTCGACTCGCGCTGGCGCGTGGGAGGTTGCGGGTCTGACATTCTTTCGAATGTGTGGTGACGGGCAGACGAGGATACCTGATGGGCGTGGCGGTGCCCATCGGCCGGACGCGAGACGTCCTGCCGGCTTTGCCCTCCGCAACGATTCCGAAAGGAGGCAGAATTCGGTGGAGCGTCGGGTTCACCCGATCGCCATGATCGACGAACGAGGGTTCCCGCGATCAAATTCAGGAAAGATGACCATGGCCTTCGACCCCGAACTCGATCTCGTCCTCGAACGCACCGTCGACGTCCCGACGTCCTTTGTCTGGGACGCCTACACGCAGCCCGAGCTGTTGAAGCGATGGTTCTGTCCGGCGCCATGGAAGACCGTCGCGGCCGAGATCGACCTGCGTCCCGGCGGCGCCTTCCGCACGGTGATGCGCGGGCCGGAGGGTCAGGAGTTCGACAACAACGGCTGCTATCTGGAGATCGTGCCGGGCCGCAAGCTGGTCTGGAGCGGCGCGCTCGGGCCCGGCTTCCGGCCGAAGCTCCAGACCGCCGCGACGCCGTTCCTCATGACGGCCGTCATCGAGCTCGCGCCGACGTCTTCCGGTGGCACGACGTACACGGCCACCGTCTTGCACGCCGACGCGAAGAGCCGCGAGGCCCACGAGGCGATGGGCTTCCACGCCGGCTGGAATGCCGCCTTCGACCAGCTGGTGGCGTTGGCGCCGAAGAGCTGAACGACCGGTCGGGACATCATGTCGCCGACATGACGTTCATGACCGCCAACGTCATCGCCTTGATCCCGGTCTCGATCGACGGCTCGGGGACCGGCGCGAAGAAGGGGGAGTGATTGAACGGCAGCGGCTTGCCGCCCGGCAGCTTCGAGTCGGCGATGGTCTTCGGATCGTAGACGCCGATGAAGAAGAACATCGACGGGATGCCCTGATCGACGAAGGCCGAGAAGTCCTCGCTCGCGGTGATCGGCGGCACGCGCTGGATCTTGTCGGCGCCGAACGCCGCCTTGAAGACGGCCTCGGTGCGGTCGACCAGCGCCGCGTCGTTGACGACCGCGAGGCCGCCGGCCGTCAGCGCCACGTCCGGCGCGGGAGCGCCCGCCATCGCAGCCGTGGCGTTGGCCGTGCGTCGCACGCCGTCGAGCAGCTTGTCGCGCACGGCGGTGTCGTACGAGCGGATCGTGCCGCGCAGGACCGCGCTGTCCGGAATGATGTTGCCGACCGTGCCGGCCTGGATCGCGCCGATCGTCACCACGCCGAACGCGAACGGGTCCTTCTCGCGGCTGACGACGGTCTGCACGTCGTTGATGAAGTGCGCGGCCATGGCGATCGGGTCGAGGGTCTTGTCGGGCGCCGAGCCATGACCTCCGCGACCCTTGAACGTGATCTCGATGCTGTCCGAGTTCGACGTCATCGCGCCGCTGTTGAACTGGATGTTGCCGATGGCGGCCGGCGAGGTGTGCAGCGCGAACGCGAAGTCGGGCTTCGGGAAGCGCGTGAACAGGCCGTCGTCGACCATGCCTTGCGCGCCGGACACCAGCTCCTCGGCCGGCTGCGCGACGAACATCAGCGTGCCGTGCCAGCGATCCTTCATCGCGACCAGCGTCTGCGCCGTGCCCACCCAGCTCGTCATGTGGATGTCGTGCCCGCAGCTGTGGGCGACGAAGGTCTCGCGACCGTTCGAGTTCGCCTTCACCCGGCTTGCGTACGACAGTCCGGTCTTCTCTTCCATCGGCAGCGCATCGAGCTCGGTGCGAACCATCGCCGTCGGGCCGGGCCCGTTGCGATAGATCGCGACGACGCCGGTCTTGCCGACCTTCTCGGTCACGGTGAAGCCGATCGCCCGCATGTCCTTGGCGAGCAGGGCGGCGGTCCGCTGTTCCTCGAAGCCGAGCTCCGGATGACTGTGGATGTCCTCGTACAGCGTCTTGAGCTGCGGATACATCCGCGTCGCGCGGTCGCCGACCTCGGCCGCCAGTGCGGGCGCCGCTTGCGACCACGCGCTGCCCGGGAGACCGCAGATCGACAGCAACGCGGCGCCAACCAGGAGATGCTTGCGGGAAGGTCTCACGCGTCGTGGGGGTCGGAGGACGGATCGGCACTATACGACGGCCCATGGCGTGCGGCGATCGCGACGACCTTCGTGCCGCCGCGGGACGGACCCGGTGCGTATCAGGATGCGTCGTGCGCATCGATCCTGTACGGATCGGCGATGCGAAAGCGTGCCAGGACGGTGCGCTCCAGCGCTTCCATCGCCTCGGCATCGGTCGCGTCCTCGTGATCGTAGCCGCACGCGTGCAGCGTGCCGTGGACGATCAGGTGGGCACAGTGGTGGACGAAGGTCTTGCGCTGTTCGACGGCTTCGCGGGCGACGACTGGCAGGCACACGACGATGTCGGCTTCGACGTCACGGGACTCGGCCTCATGGAGCGGGAAGGTCAGCACGTTGGTCGCGTAGTCCTTGCCGCGATACGAGTGGTTCAGTGCGCGGCCTTCGTCGAGGGCGACGAAGCGGAACGTGAAGGTCGCTTCGTCGACGGCTTCCGGTGTCGACTCGTCGAGTTGCGCGAGCGACGCAGCGACCCAGCGTCGGATCTGCGCCCGCGACGGCGCCGCGTGATCGCTCGCGTACTGCACGGCGACATGCAGCGCCGACACGGCTCAGGCCGGAGCGGGCGCCTGATGCGCCTCGTAGGCCTCGACGATGCGCGCCACCAGCGGATGGCGGACCACGTCGGCGCTCGTGAAATGCGTGAAGCCGATGCCGCGGACCTTGCCGAGGATGAGCGACGCTTCGACGAGGCCGCTCTTGTGATGCTTCGGCAGGTCGACCTGCGTGACGTCGCCGGTGATGACCGCGCGACTGCCGAACCCGATCCGCGTCAGGAACATCTTCATCTGCTCGGGCGTCGTGTTCTGCGCCTCGTCGAGGATGATGAACGCGTTGTTGAGCGTGCGGCCGCGCATGTACGCGAGCGGCGCGATCTCGATGGCCTGCTTCTCGAACAGCTTCTGCGTGCGGTCGAAGCCGAGCAGGTCGTAGAGCGCGTCGTACAGCGGCCGCAGGTACGGGTCGATCTTCTGCGCGAGGTCGCCGGGCAGGAAGCCGAGCCGCTCGCCGGCCTCGACCGCGGGCCGCGTCAGCACGATGCGCTGGA
>CAZZWS010000297.1:0-3956 GCA_964657795.1 Beijerinckiaceae bacterium | reverse complement strand
CTTGACGCGTGACGTCGATTCGTCAGCTGACTCCGCCGGCGACCTTCGGCTGCTCGCCATAGATGAGCAGCGGCTTGACGCCGCCATTGATCTGGTTCTCGTCGAGCACCACGCGGACCACGCCCTTTGAACTCGGCAGCTCGAACATGACGTCGAGCAAGGCATGCTCGAGCATCGACCGCAGGCCCCGTGCGCCGGTCTTGCGCTTGAGCGCTTTCTTCGCGATGGCGAGCAGCGCGGCCGGGCGGATCTCCAGCTCGACGCCTTCCATCGCCAGCAGCTTCTGGTACTGCTTGACCAGCGCGTTCTTGGGCTCGACGAGGATCTGGATCAACGCCTCCTCGTTGAGCTCGTTGAGCGTGGCGACGACCGGCAGGCGACCGACGAGTTCGGGGATGAGTCCGAACTTGATCAGGTCTTCGGGCTCCACCTCGCGCAGCACGTCGCCGACCGCGCGGTCCGACTGGCTCTTGACCTCCGCGCCGAAGCCGATGCCGCTGCGCTCGGAACGGTTGCGGATGACCTTCTCGAGACCGTCGAACGCACCGCCGCAGATGAACAGGATGTTGGTCGTGTCGATCTGCACGAAGTCCTGGTTGGGATGCTTGCGGCCACCCTGCGGAGGCACCGACGCGAGCGTGCCTTCGACCAGCTTCAGCAGCGCCTGCTGGACGCCTTCGCCGCTCACGTCGCGCGTGATCGAAGGGTTGTCCGACTTGCGCGAGATCTTGTCGATCTCGTCGATGTAGACGATGCCCTTCTGCGCCTTCTCGACTTCGTAATTGCAGTTCTGCAGGAGCTTCTGGATGATGTTCTCGACATCCTCGCCGACGTAGCCGGCTTCCGTCAGCGTCGTCGCGTCGGCGATGACGAACGGCACGTTGAGCAGTCGCGCCAGCGTCTGCGCGAGCAGCGTCTTGCCGGAACCCGTCGGGCCGACCAGCAGGATGTTGCTCTTGGCCAATTCCACATCGTCCTTCTTGGACATGTGCTTGAGGCGCTTGTAGTGGTTGTAGACCGCGACCGCCAGGATGCGCTTGGCCGTCTCCTGACCGATGACGTACTGGTCCAGGATATCGCCGATTTCCTGCGGCGTCGGCAGGTCGGAACGCGTGATCGTTCCCGACGGATCGGCCTGCGCCGCCTCGTCGCGAATGATGTCGTTGCAGAGGTCGATGCACTCGTCGCAGATGAACACCGACGGGCCCGCGATCAGCTTCTTGACCTCGTGCTGGCTCTTCCCGCAGAACGAGCAATACAACAACTTCTCGCCGCTCGAACCCTTTTTTTCCGACATGCCGCTTGTGCTCCCGCCTATGCCCGACGCTTGATGGACTACGAATCAACTATACCGTGGATTTGCAGGAGGGCCGAACGGCGCCCCGACCGCCGCACCGACGCGTGCGCCGCACGCAACAGACCGGGCGCGCACGACCCGCGCGGCCGATCAGGTCTCCGTGACGCGCGTCGTCAGGACCTCGTCGATCAGGCCGTATTCCCTGGCCTGATCGGGCGACATGAAGGTGTCGCGGTCGGTGTCGCGCGCGATCTTATCGATAGGCTGACCGGTGCGCTCCGAGTAGATGCCGTTGAGCCGCTCGCGCAGATAGAGGATTTCCTTCGCCTGGATCTCGATGTCGGAGGCCATACCCTGCGATCCGCCGGAAGGTTGATGGATCATGATCCGCGAGTTGGGCAGCGAGAAGCGCTTGCCCTTCGCGCCGGCCATCAGCAGGAACGACCCCATGCTCGCCGCCATGCCGGTACACAGCGTCGACACGTCCGGCTTGATGAACTGCATCGTGTCGAAGATCGCCAGGCCGGAATACACCGATCCGCCGGGCGAGTTGATGTACAGCGAGATGTCCTTGTCCGGATTCTCCGACTCCAGGAACAGCAGCTGCGCGACGACGAGGTTGGCCGTCTGATCGTTGACCGGACCGACCAGGAAGATGATCCGTTCCTTGAGGAGCCGCGAGTAGATGTCGTACGCGCGCTCGCCACGGCCCGATTGCTCGATCACCATCGGAACCATGCCGAGGCCGACCGGTTCGGTCGCGTTGAATGCTGTGGGGTTGCTCATGGATCCGTGTCGTTTGTGAAGAAAGGGGGGACTGTACGGCAACGGCAGCGATCGCTTGCCGCAGCCCGCGATCAGCCGTTCGCCATCAACTCGTCGAAGGGCACGTCGACGTCCTGGACGCGCGCCTTGCCGAGCACGAAGTTGACGACGTTTTCCTCGAGCACAAGAGCCTCGACCTCGGCGAGCCGCGTGCGGTCGGCGAAATACCAGCGCAGCACTTCGGCCGGACGCTCGTAGCTCTGCGCGAGATCCTCGACGTGTGCCTTCAGCTGGTCCTGCGTCGGCGCGAGGTTTTCGGACTTGACCAGCTCGGCCAGGATCAGTCCGAGCTTCACGCGACGCTCGCCCTGCGCGTGGAACAGCTCAGGCGTGATCGGCATGGCGCTCTGGTCGATCCCGCGCCGGCGCATTTCCTCCGCGGCGTTCTGCATCAGGCGCTCGACCTCGGCGTCGATCAACGCCTTCGGCATGTCGGCCTCAGACGCCGCCAGCAGCGCGTTCATCACGCTGTCCTTGGTCCGGGACGACAGGCGCTTCCTGACTTCGCGGTCGAGGTTGCTGCGGATGTCGGCGCGCATCTTGTCGAGGTCGCCGTCGCCGACGCCCAGCGACGACGCGAACTCCGCATCGACCGGCGGCACGTGCGCCCATTCGATGTCCTTGACGGTGAGCGTGAACTGCGCCGTCTTGCCGGCGACGTCCTTGCCGTGATAGTCGTCGGGAAAGCGCAGGTCGAACGTCTTCGCCTCGCCGACCGCCAGACCGAGCGCCGCCGCCTCGAACTCGGGCAGCATCCGACCTTCGCCGATCACGAACGGAAAGTCGTTGCCGCTGCCGCCTTCGAACGGTGTGCCATCCAGCGTGCCGACGAAGTCGACGGTCACGCGGTCGCCGTTCTCGACGACCGACGACGTGCCTTCCGGCGGGACGTGAGCCGCCCCTTCGTCATGCCCGTGATCATGACCCGCATGGTCATGTCCCCGATGCGCGACCTTCGAATGGAAGTGCGTGCGCTGCTGACGCAGGATCGCGATGGTCTTGTCGACGGCGGTGTCGTCGACCGTCGTGATCGCGCGCGACACCTCGGCGGCGTCGAGCGGCGCGATCTTCACTTCCGGGTAGATCTCGAAGGTCGCGTCGAATGCGACGGTCGCGTCGGCGGCTTCCTTGCTGGCCGTGATGCTGGGCGAGCCCGCCACGCGCAACTGGTTCTCGGCGATGGCCTTGTCGAAGGCGTTGCCGATCTTCTCGTTGAGCACCTCGTTGTGGACCTGGAACCCGTACTGCTGCGACACGATCTTCATCGGCACCTTGCCGGGCCGGAAGCCCGCCATGCGCACCGTGCGCGACAGCCGCTTCAGTCGCGTGTCGACTTCCTTCTCGATGTCCGCGACCGGTACCGCGATGTGCAGACGTCGTTCTAGCTTTCCCAGATTTTCCACTTGCATGTCGATTCCGTAATCAGTGAGGCCGGCGATGCGGCCCGTGGGTCTCAAGTAGTGCGATGCGATTGCGAGTCGCCTGCGACGCGACCGGGCCGTCGTCACGTCCACCGGGACCGGCGTGCCTTGAATGATTCGATGGTGCGAGGGAGGGGACTCGAACCCCTACACCATTGCTGGCGTCAGGACCTAAACCTGGTGCGTCTACCAATTTCGCCACCCTCGCGATGACTATGCGCGATGACTGCGCGCGGCAACGTGATCCGTGTCTTCGCCGCAGTCGCGCCCGACGCATCGGATGGAACGCAAATCGGCGCCGGATTATACGTGATGAGCCTACCGGCCTCGAAGACGCCAAGCCTCGTGGCTGGCGCCTCGTGCCGGACGCCTCACCCGGCTCGCGGCATGCGACTGCCCGCGCTTCTATACTG
>CAZZWS010000296.1:2057-4023 GCA_964657795.1 Beijerinckiaceae bacterium | reverse complement strand
TACCCGATGGTGGCGCAGCGTTACGCGCGGTCCGAGGGGCTAGCGGTCGCGAGCTTCCGCGCTTTCGTCAACGGCCGCTTCTCTTCGGATGCGGACGATCCCTACCGGGTCGACGCGAAGGCGTTGATGGCGCTCGACTCGCCGTCGCTCTCCGCGATGTTCCAGGCCAGTCCCGGCAATCCGCTGGTGGGACTCGACGGTCGCGTCGCGCTGTTGCGTCGGCTCGGCGAAGTGCTCCACGAGCATCCGACGCTGTTCGGCCTCGACGGCCGGCCCGGCATGATGTTCGACGCATTGGTCGCCAGGTCGACCGTCGCAGCCGACGGGTCGCGCGTGTTGCAGGCCGCCGATCTCCTGACCCTGCTGCTCGACGCGTTCTCGTCGATCTGGCCGAGCGGACAGACCTTCGAAGGAAGACCGGTCGGCGACGTCTGGCCGCATCCCGACGCCGGTGGCTCAGGCCTCAGCGCCGGCCTCGTCCCGTTCCACAAGCTGTCGCAGTGGCTGACGTATTCGCTGCTCGAACCTTTCGAGTGGGCCGGCTACGCCATCGCGGGTCTCGACGCGTTGACCGGCCTGCCCGAGTACCGCAACGGTGGCCTGCTGCTCGACGCGGGCCTGCTGGTGCCCCACAAGCCGCGCAAGGCGACCAAGCCGATGACGCCGGCCGACCCGTGGATCGTCGAATGGCGCGCGCTCACGGTCGCGCTGCTCGACGACCTCGCGCCGCTGGTGCGCGAAGCGCTCGGCGTCGCGTCCACCGCGCTGCCGCTGGCGTGCATCCTCGAAGGCGGCACCTGGTCCGCGGGCCGCGCGATCGCCGCGGAACTGCGCAAGGGCGGTCCGCCGCCCGTCACCGTCGACAGCGACGGCACGGTGTTCTGACGCGCGGTCGTCGACGTTGGAGATCGCTGCAGCGCGTGTGCTCGAGGGAGGCCGGACCACGCCCGGAGTCGTCCGGATCGGAGATACGGTCCGTCGCCCGACGGGTCCGCATTCGCCCTTCGTGCATCGCGTGTTGAACCATCTGGCCGGCAAGCGATTCCAGGCCGCTCCGGTATTCGAGGGTATCGATGACCAGGATCGCGAGATCCTCTCGTTCATTCCGGGCGACGTCCCTCGCGAACTCGGCGTCTTCTCCGATGACCAGCTCACCGCCGCCGCGAGGCTGCTGCGCGCACTGCACGACGCGACGGTGGACTTCGCGTCGACGATGTCGGACACGGTGGTCTGTCACGGCGACGCGAGCCCCTGCAATCACGTGTTCCGCAATGGCCTGCCGGTCGCGTTGATCGACTTCGACGCCGCGCACATCGGAGCACGCCGCGACGACCTCGGCTACGCCGCATGGCTGTGGGTCGATCTCGGCAATACGTCCCTCGACACGCGCGAACAGGGCCGGCGCCTCGGCCTGTTCTTCGACGCCTACGGTACGTCGTCGAGCGATGCGATCGACGCGGTGCTCGATGCCCAGACGAAGCTCGGGATACGCACGTCGCGTCTGGAGGTTCGCCGCTGGGCCATCGAATGTCGCCGCCATGCGCTCCGCCACGCGACGGTTCTCGCAGCGGGCCTTCCGAATCACGTCACCGCAAGGCCCGGCCGCCACGAGCCGCGACGCCACGTCGATGGCCCACCCACCATCCACTCACGTTCGTAACGACTGCCCATGACCGCTGGCGCCCATCAAGTCCATCACCTCTCGCATCCGCTCATCCAGCACAAGCTCACGCTGATGCGCGAGAAGGAACGCAGCACGTACAGTTTCCGCACGCTGATGAACGAGATCGCGATGCTGATCGCGTACGAGGTCACGCGCGACATGCCGACGCATCTGATCGAGATCGAGACGCCGCTCGAGACGACGATGTCGCCGGTCATCGACGGCAAGAAGACCGTGTTCGTCTCGATCCTGCGCGCGGGCAACGGCTTCATCGACGGCATGCTGAGCGTCGTGCCCGGCGCG
>CAZZWS010000296.1:0-2047 GCA_964657795.1 Beijerinckiaceae bacterium | reverse complement strand
GCCCAAGATCGAGGGCAAGAAGCTGGTGTTTGCGCCCATCCTGCGCGCCGGCATGGGTTTCCTGGACGGCATGCTCGACCTGGTGCCGTCGGCCCGCGTGGCGCATATCGGCCTGTACCGCGATCCCAAGACGCTCGGGGCGATCGAGTATTACTTCAAGATGCCGCACGACATGCACGAGCGCGACGCGATCGTGCTCGACCCCATGCTGGCCACCGGCAACTCGGCCATCGCGGCGGTCGATCGGCTGAAGGAGACGCAGCCGAAGTCGATCCGCATGGTGTGCCTGCTGGCCGCTCCCGAAGGGCTGAAGAAGTTCGGCGAGGCGCATCCCGACGTGCCGGTGTACACCGCCGCCATCGATCGCGAGCTGAACAGCCACGGCTACATCGTGCCGGGGCTCGGAGATGCGGGCGATCGGCTGTTCGGAACGAAGTGAGGCGCACGAGGCAAGCCGCGACGATCGGACCCTCCCGTCACTCCTCGTCCGTCGTCATCCGGTGGTGATCCACGGATCGAGAAGCGGCACGCGGGTGGCTTCCAGGTCCGCCACATCGCGGTGACGACCGTCGTGCCATGCACCAGCGCGGTCGCCGCGATCGACGCGCCGTCGGCGGGATGACGGTCAGGGACGTGCAGCAGAGCCGCAGGTCGGACCACCGTCGTGTCGGCATGCGCTCATCGCTCAGCCAGCCGATTCCAGCTTCCGCTGAATCAGGGCCCGGTCGATCTCTTCCTGCGTCATCTGGTCGAGGACGTTGAGGAGCTCGAGCAAAAAGAGGATGTCCCGATAGGCGGCGAGCGAAAAACCCTGCCGGCTGCCGCCGCGGTCGTCGTTGAGCAGGTTCTCCAGCATCGGGCGCATCGTCGGCTGCGGCCAGCCGCTCTGCAGCTTCATCATCACCTGCGCATAACTTTCCAGGTCGCGCGCCATCGACTCGGCCGAGGTCGCCCACGCTGGCACGGCCGCGTTGAAGAGCGTCTTGAAGCCCACGGCCAACGCCTCGTATTGCGATTTGCGTCCCGTCGTCTGATAGAGGTTGAGCAGCATCAACCAGACCCCGGGCCCCGGCTCTTCGGTGTCGCGGATGTGCTGCGACAACAGGATCATCGCCTGCTTCGGATCGCCCAGCTGGACCAGCAACTCGGCCTGCAACAGCGTGTCGGCGACTTCGACGACCTCCATCGGCATCATGATCTGCGACTCGCCCCGAAAGTACGGGTTGTGGCTCGTCATGTAAGGACTCGGGGCTGCGTTGGGTGACTTGCCCATGCCCTCGTTGGCCCGCATGCTGATGGCCGCCGCGTTCTGCACATCGGAGGTCGACCACATGGTGGCCGCGCTGGAAATCGACGCGAGGTCGCTGGACTTCTTTCCGACGACCACCGTCGTACGGGACAGCGCGGCGCGCTTGTTCTGATCGAAACCCCAGTCGGTCGAAGCCGAGATCGTCGCGCGGTCGAGCGAATCGCCACCCGCCTTGCCTCGCCGTCGCGGCGCCGTCGCGATCACCGGTCGCTCGCGACGGATCATCGACCAGATTCGCACCAGCAACAGCAGGAGAATCAGCGCGCCGGCCGCGGTCAGCGCGATCGCAAGAGGCCCGAGACGCTCGAATACGCGCAGCAGCGCAGGAGCGTCGGCGGCGCGGGAGGTCAGCGCCGTCTGCGCCACGACCGGCGACACCAACAAGATCGCCGGCACCGCGCTCCAGACGGAGACCGGCAGGCGGAGTCTGCGGGACGAGGGAAGAGGCGCTTCGGCGTTCATCGGGGCTGCGACAGGCATCGCGCAGACGGGCTCGTGCGCACGGGGAAACATTCTAACCACGGCGTGGTCCTCGTCACGCGCGGCCCGACGGAAGTAGGAGGCCTCCAGCCAGTCGGTGTCGGACGTGCCGGTCGCGGCGCAGGACCCTTGTCGACGAGCGACGCAGGCTGCGTGTCGAGCCTGCGGGGAGCCGTCAGGCCGTCAGGCGCCGCAGGGCTTCGAGGTACTTGTCGGCCGTCTTCTCGACGATGGCGTCGGGCAGCGGCGGCGCCGGCG
>CAZZWS010000295.1:0-4077 GCA_964657795.1 Beijerinckiaceae bacterium | reverse complement strand
GTTCAGCTGCACTTGCAGAAGGACGAGTTCACGGACCGACGGCCCGCGCCGTCGCCGAGCGGAGATTGACGATGACGATGCGAATGTCCGTGCGGGTGCTGCGTCACGTGATCGCAGGATGTTCGCTCGGCTTGTGCGTCGGAACGGCCGCGATGGCTGCAGACGCCGGCCCGCCCGAGCCCGACCTTTCCGGCAGACCGCTGACTGCCGCTGAACAGGCGGACATGACGCAGTTGAAGCATCTCCTGAACGAGAGTCTGAATTCGTCGAACATGCGGATCCGCGTGATGGTCGGTCGGACGATCGACCCCACCGGTGAGAACCTCAGGCATCCCTTGATCCCGATCGATACCTTGGCCGAGCAGATCCGGGGATCGACCGATCCGATGGTCCTGGCCTTGATGATCGACGTTTGCGACGACGATCGGTTGAGGCCCAAGCCCACCTGTGATGCCGTCGATATCGCGACTCGCTGGACCGTGGCCGACGCGCAGAACCAGGTCGCGTGGCTGACGTTGGCATCGACGCTGCGCATGCGGGGCGAGACGGCGGGTGAAGTTCAGGCTTTCCAGCGCGCGGCACGGGCTTCGACCTGGCACGAGTTTTCCGACGATGTGCCGCGTGTCGTCCTCAACGCTCTGCCGGCATCGCTCGGACCTTTCGGTCGTGGCGCGGTATTGCAGGTCGCGTTGACCTCGGCCGCCGCCTATGTCCTGCCGAACGACGCATTGATGGAACTCAATCGACAGTGCAAGAACGCGGACCTTCACGACGACTGCGTGCGCATCCTCGACACGATCGATCACGACGACAGCAGTCTCGTGAGCAAATCGATCGGCGTGCGCATCGGCAAGACGGCGGGCTCCGACCTTCAGACCGTCGCCGACCGCACCCGCAAGCTCGACGCCCTTTACGACGCGGCGAGCCGTTCGGACTGGAAAGAGTTGGTCGACCTCACCGACCCCGGCGAGCAGACCGTCAGCGCGGAGACGCTTCGGCTCCGGATTGCATTCGGAGAGGTGGCGTGGGCCCGGAAACTCAGGGTAGACAGCGGCCTGACGGAAAGTGCTGCGGCCGATCGCTACCGCGCGACC
Organism: Beijerinckiaceae bacterium; assembly: GCA_964657795.1. Taxonomy (GTDB): domain Bacteria; phylum Pseudomonadota; class Gammaproteobacteria; order Burkholderiales; family Burkholderiaceae_D; genus CAHJXF01. The sequence continues at coordinate 2,983 of CAZZWS010000295.1, read as the reverse complement.
ACGGCGGCCTTGATGGCGCGAGCGGCTGCCAACCGCGAACCGACCCGTTAAAAGTTAAAAGAGGATGCTGATGACCGGTGCCAGGCACTTCCACATCATGCTCGCGGCGAGCCTGGCTGTCGCTTGGGTCACAGGGACAGACGACGTGCAGGCAGCGGGCCGCGAAGCCTCATCCGTTTCTTCGGTGGAGCAGCAGGACTCGGACCAAGCGAGGGATCGACTGCTGTCAGCGTTACGGCAATCGAGCGACTTGCGCGTGCGCATCCTCTACTCGACCGAAACGATGGTCGAAACGGGCGAGAACGATGAAATCAAGCGGGTTTATCTCCGGGAGGTCATCCCGGTCGCCGAGCTAGTCGAGCAGGCACGCGGCACGTCCGACCTCCTCGTGCTGAATCTGATGGTCCGACGCTGCGGGGACCAGTCAGCGCACTGTGACGCGGCAGACTTCGCGCGGCGCTGGACCGCCGTCGACACGCAGAACCAAGTGGCGTGGCTGACGCTCGCGGCAGCGCTCAAGGCGAAGGGCGATCTCGACGGAGCGCGCACGACGTTCATTCGCGCTGCGCAGGCTTCGACGTGGCACGATCAGTTCCGCGAACTCGCGAGGGTCGTGGTCGCCGCATCGCCGAAAGCCGCCTCGCCGCGCATGCGCAATGCGGTGCTAGTCAACGCACTGAGTCAGGCCAGCGCGCCGGGTATTCCGTTCGGCGCGTTGGGGACGCTCGGTGCGAATTGCAAGGACGACGGCGACGTCCGGATCGCGTGCGCGCGCATCGTCGCGACGATGTTTCGCGATACCGACACGATGATGGGACTGACGCTGGCCGCCTCGTACGCCGCGCGAGCAGATGTCGACCCTTCGGTCGTGGCGAGTTACCGGCAGGAGAGCGACGCCGCCCGCTGGGCGTTGCAACACATCGTGGCGATAGAAAGCGGCTCCGTCGACCCGGACACGGCAAACGACGAGACGCTGTCGAAAGAAAACGCGCGGCTGCAGACCATGATCGACCTGGGTGAGCGACGTGTGCTCGACGATACGTTGTTGAAGCAGCACATCACCAAGAGCGAGGCTGCGGCCCGTCTCGTTGCGACCCTGTCTGGGTGGCAGTTGGAGCAGCGCGGCAAGCAGTCTGCATCGCCTTGACCTGACGCTCATCGCGTGCAACCCGCCGAATGTTGATCACTTCCGGGCGCAAACCGCCCTCGGTCGCGACGGCATATTGAGCGATCGGGCGTCGTGCCGCAACGGCGTGCGCATGGGTTCGCGCGGCGCCAGCTCCAACGCGACATCGCCGCATGCAGCGAGGCGCGCCGGCACCTTTTCGGCCAAGTCGTTTCCAGAACCCGAGTCTTCACGCAAAGCAGCACCTCGATGTGGCAGCGCCATGGCCTAATGCTGGCTCAATGCATTCGACAGCAGCTTGGCCGTGATGTCCACGATCGGCACCACCCGCTCGTACGCCATCCGCGTTGGCCCGATCACGCCCAGCGTGCCGACGATGCGACCATCCACTCGATAAGGCGACGTGACGATCGTCATGTCATCCATCGGCACCAGCTGCGACTCGCCACCGATGAAGATCTGCACGCCCTCGGCGCGACTCGACACGTCGAGCAGTTGCATGAAACCCGTCTTCTGCTCGAACAGCTGGAAGAGCTGACGCAGCTTGGCCATGTTGGCCGACAGGTCCATGTTCTCGAGCAGGTTGCGTTCGCCGTGGAAGACCACGCCGCCATCGTCGGCCATCGCCTCGGAGCCGGCGTCCACCGCCGCCTCCATCAGCTTGCCCGTCTCGTGGCGCAACGCATCGAGCTCGTCGCGCAAGCGCGCCTTGATGCTGTCGAACGACTGCCCGGCGAAGTGCTGGTTGAGGAAGTTGGCCGCCTCGATCAGTTGCGACTGCGTGTACGGCCGCTCCGGAAAGAGGATGCGATTCTGCACGTCGCCGTCGGGCGTGACGATGATCAGCAGCACGCGTGCATCGGACAGGCTGAGGAACTCGATATGTCTGAACGACGAGCCCCTGCGCGGCGTCATCACCACGCCTGCGAACTGCGAGAGGTTCGACAGGACCTGGGCGGCCGCCGAGATCACGCGCTGCGGCTGGTCGGGCTTGATGCGGCCTTCGACCGCGAACGCATCGCGTTCCTCGAGCGGCTTGATCGTCATCAGCGTATCGACGAAGAAGCGATAGCCGCGCGGTGTCGGGACGCGCCCGGCCGACGTGTGCGGGCTCGCGATCAGGCCCATCTCCTCGAGGTCGGCCATCACGTTACGGATCGTGGCCGGCGACAGGTCGAGCCCCGAGAACCGCGACAACGCCCGTGACCCGACCGGCTGCCCATCCGCGATATAGCGCTCGATCAGCGTCTTGAGCAACTTCTGTGCACGTTGGTCGAGCGTCTCGTTGGGCATGGGTCGATTCTAGCCGCATGCCGTCGAGAGCTTCGCCCGGCGGTCCTGCATAATTCGACGATGCCTTCCCTCACGATCGCCATCGTCGGCAAGTACCAGGCCGAAGGCATCGCCGATTCGCTGCTCGAGATCGCCCGCATCGTGACTGCCGCGGGCCATCGCGCGGTCGTCGATCGCGCGACCGCGCATCTGTGCGTGCTGAAGGACCTGCCGGCGCTGACGCACGAGGAGATCGGTCGCGAGGCCGGAGCCGCCATCGTGGTCGGCGGCGACGGCACCATGCTCGGCATCGCGCGCCAGCTCGCGCCGTACAACGTGCCGCTGATCGGCATCAACCAGGGCCGGCTCGGCTTCATGACGGACATCCCGCTCGACTCGATAGTCGGCGTGCTGAGCGAGATGCTGGCCGGCCGCTACGAGACCGAGGAACGCACGCTGCTGACCGGCAGCGTCCATCGCGAAGGCGACGATGGATCGTCGGCCGCGGTCTTCAGCGCGCTCGCGCTCAACGACATCGTGGTCTCGCGGGGAGCGGTGTCGGGCATGGTCGAGCTGACCGTCGAC
>CAZZWS010000294.1:0-4090 GCA_964657795.1 Beijerinckiaceae bacterium | reverse complement strand
CCCGCGAGTCGTTCTCGTAGCAGGTGTCGTAGAGCTCGATGCCCGTGCCGTTGCGCTTCGCCGTGTACATCGCGGCGTCCGCGTTGCGCAACAGGGTCGTGATGTCGACGCCGTGTTGCGGATGGCTAGCCAGTCCGCCGCTGGCCCGGATCTGGACCAGGTTGCCGTCGAGCGACAGCGGGGCTTCGAGCGCGCTCGCCATGCTTCTCAGCAGCGCCATCCCTTCGCGCGCGTCGGTATCCGGCAGCAACACGGCGAACTCGTCGCCGCTCAGGCGCGCGATGGTGTCGGCATTGCGACGGGCGATCGTGGCGAGGCGTCGTCCCACCTCGCGCAGCAGTTCGTCGCCCGCGAGATGGCCGAACGAATCGTTGATCTCCTTGAAGCGGTCGAGGTTGATCAGCACGACGCTGACGCTGGTCTGCGAACGGCTCGCGGTGATCAGCGCCCGCCGCAGGCGATCGTTGAAGAGCGCGCGGTTGGGAAGCCCGGTCACGGGGTCCCGGTAGGCGATCTCGGCGATGTACCGCTCGCGATCCATGATGCGTTGACGCATGTCGCGGAAAGCGGTCGCCAGTTCGCCGATCTCGTCGTACCGATCGATGTCGATCGCTTCGTCGGACGCGCCGGCGGCGAGGCGCCGCGCGAATTTCGAGAGCGCCCGGATCGGCGCCGCGATGTTGCGGGCGATCAGCAGGCTCGCCAGCAGCGACAGCGCGAGCACGACACCGGTGACGGTCAGCAGGTTGCGTTGCAGGGCCAGGAAGGGTTCCAGCGCTTCGCTCAACGGTCTCTGCAGCACCGCGACGACCTGGGCGCCGTCGGTCGATGCCTGAGGGACCAGGTAGCCCATGTACTCGACGCCTTCGAGGGGCACCCGAAACGGTTCATGCGAGGGCGTATTCGCCTCCTGGTCCAGGCTGGCGATCAGGGCGGTTGCGGCCGCGCGCGACAGCGTCGTGCCGTCGAGTCGCCACGGCATGCCGGCAGCGCGGCTGTAGAAGCTGACCTGCAGGCCGGTCAGTTGATTGAAGGCTTTCGCGTCCTCGTCGTCGAGCAGGAACGCCATCGCGAGCCACGCCGGCGTCGGCGTGTCGGGCACGCGTGCCACCGCGACTTGATACAGGGCGCCGTCGACCACGGCGGTGGTGACGGCGATGCCCGAGGCGTCCGCCCGCGACAGCAGCGCGGGAAACGGAAAGAGCCGATCGCTGCGCGCGTCGCTCGAAGTGCCGGCGACGATGCGATGATCGGCGTCGATCAGCATCGCGACATCGGACCGGCTCAGGTCGACCTGATGCGCGAGGGACGACCTCACGCTCCGGGAATCGCCGGAGCGGATCGCCGTCCTGAATTCGGGCTTCAGCGCGAGATTGCGGGCGCCTTCCTCGAGCTTGGCCAGATCTTTGGCCAACAGTCGGTCGAAGAAGCGGGCGCCGGTCGTGAGTTCGTGGTCGAGCGATCGTCGCGTGCTCGCGTCGCCGGTGACGTTGACGACGACCAGGGCCGCTCCCTGCAACACGCAGACCACGGTCACGAACGCAACGGCGATCCTGGTCTGCAGGCGGCGGATGGGCATGACGGACGGAGCGGGTTGAAGGATCGTGAAGCGCGTGGTGGACGATGCAGTGGCGGCCATACAGCCCCTCATTGGGTATCGGCAGCGTCCGAAAAAAATTGATCAGCATCCGGCTGATTCGTGAGGTGCGCGGGGCGTGGAGGTTCGGTCGTGACGACCCGCGGCGCGGGTAGCCTCGATGCGCCGCCCGAAGATGCGCGCACGTCCGACAACCGGCGTCCGCGTTCCACCGCATGCTCTCCACGTCAATGTCCGGATGGAACGTGTCCCCATGAAGATCGATCGCCTGCCGGCCCCCGACGATCGGGCACGTCACCTCGTCGACGCACGCAACCTCAAGATGGCGCGCTCCGCGCACGCCTACGTACGCGGCAGCACCACGCGGTTCTACGAGTGGCTCGAGACCAGCGACTCGAAGCTGCCGCACGGACCGGCCGTGTGGATCTGCGGCGACTGTCATCTCGGCAACCTCGGTCCGCTGTCCGACGCGAAGGGCCGCGTCGCCGTGCAGATCAGGGACTGCGACCAGACGGTGATCGGCAACCCCGCGCACGATCTCGTCCGTCTCGGCCTGTCGCTGGCGTCCGAGGCGCGCGGCTCGAATCTCGCCGGCGTGACGACGCTGCGGATCGTCGAGAGCCTGACCGGCGGTTATCTGGCCGGTCTCGAGGGCATCGCCTCGAGGGGTCGTGAAAGCGACTGGGCGCCGAAGCCGCTGCGTCAATATCTCGAACGATCGGTCAGGCGCCGCTGGAAGCATCTCGCGGCCGAACGCCTCGACACGGTCAGGCCCGAGATTCCCCTCGGCCCGCGCTTCTGGCCCGTCAGCGAGGACGAGCGGATGTCGATCAAGGCTCTGTTCACCGACACGGATGTCCACGCGGCCATCACCGGCATGCAGGGCAAGGACGCCGCCGACAGGATCGAGGTCCGCGACATCCGCTACTGGATGAAGGGCTGCAGCTCGCTCGGTCGCCTGCGTTACGCCGTGATGCTGCATGTCGGCGACGGAAACGACGTCAAGCCCTGCCTGATCGACATCAAGGAAGCCGTCACCGCGGCGGCTCCGCGGGCGAAGGACGAGACGATGCCGCGCAGCAACGCGGAGCGCGTCGTGACCGGCGCGCGCGCGTTGTCGCCGCATCTCGGGGAGCGGATGGTGGCCGCCCGGCTCGGCGACAAGGGCGTCGTGCTCAGGGAGTTGATGCCGCAGGACCTGAAGTTCGCGATCGAGGGCCTGACCGAAGATGAAGCGACCGAACTCGCCTCCTACCTCGCGGGCGTCGTGGGTCTCGCCCATCGCCGCCAGATGACGCCGGAGCAGCTGAAAAGCTGGCAGTCGACCCTGTCGAGCTCGCGCAGCAAGACGCTCGACGCACCCTCGTGGTTGTGGACCAGCATCGTCGAACTGCTCGGCATCCACGAGAGCGCGTATCTCAATCATTGCCGGTTGTATGCGCATCGGGACGCGGCCTGACGGGCAGCGCGAGCGCGCGAAGGAAGCAGTCGGCATCGTGTGGTGATACCGCGGTCGCGCGTTCGGAGGTCGCTGCGGTCCGGTCGAGCATGGACGCCACGGCATCCCTGTGACCACTGGCCGGACCTTCTCGCGTCGCGAGCGTGTCGAGGGACCTGAAGAAGACCGCGCCGCCGGTTCGGTCGCATCGACCGGGAACGGCTCGGTCGCTGGCGTCGCTACGGGCGTCTGGAGAACACATGAAGAGCTGGCTGTATCTGAGCATCGCGATCGTCGCCGAAGTCATCGCCACCTCGGCGCTCAAGGCGAGCGACGGCTTCACGAAGCCGTGGCCGCTGCTGTTGGTGATCGTCGGCTATGCGACCGCGTTCGTCTTTCTGTCGCTGACGTTGCGCCAGATTCCCATCGGCATGACCTATGCGATCTGGTCGGGCGTCGGCATCGTGCTGATCTCGCTGGTCGGCTGGGTGCTGTTCGGCCAGAAGCTCGACCTGCCGGCCGTGGTCGGCATGGCGTTGATCGTCGGCGGCATCCTCGTCATGAACGTATTCTCGAAGACGACCGTGCATTGAGGGGGGGCCCGGCTCGCGGTCGCGCGGGTCGCGCGCGCGGCAGCCCCGATGAGGCGGCCGGTTGCCCAACGCGGTCCGAGCCACTATATTCGACCGGTTCGAGCATGTTCCGGCGTTCGAGCACCACCGCATCAGCCGTATCTCGTCGCTCGATCCTGTCACTGCAACGACTCGAACGTTCCATCGGTTCGAGCCAACCTGGGAATAACTCGTGGTACTCGAAAACACGACGGAAAAAAACACGGCGGAAAGTCAGGCGCGCGTCAAGAGCGCCGAGCTGCTGCGGATCGTCCTCGGCAAGATGGGCACGCATGGGGACGGCTACGAGCCCGTCAGCTACGGCATCTGGTACGAGTACGTTCGCGGCGGCATCGGTGGTCTGCGGGACGAGGTCGACGCGCTGGTCGCGAAGCAGCCGCGGCTGACCTCCGAACAGACTCGCGACCTCTACGACAAATACCT
>CAZZWS010000293.1:0-4096 GCA_964657795.1 Beijerinckiaceae bacterium | reverse complement strand
CAAGAAGTAGGTCGCCCGCCGTCATCCCGAAACCGCCATGCGGCTTTTGGGATTTCGTACCAAAAAGACCCCGCGCTGCGGGGTCTTCTCGTTTGGTCTGGACGATGCGGCGAGGCCAGGACGAGGCCCCGCTGATTAGAATGTCGCGATGCCCGACTCTCCCGCCCTCGTCTCCGCCCTGATCTCAGCCTTCGCACCCACGGGCGTCCTGCGCGCCGTGATCAACCTCGGCAACCCTGTGCTCGCGCACGCCGGCGCGGACGAAGTGCCCGGCGGTGTGTCGGTCGACCTCGCGCGGGCGCTGGCTGCGCGTCTCGGCGTCGACTGTGCGCTGACCCCGGTCGCCACGGCCGCCAGGTCGGTCGAACTGCTCGGCGACGAAGCGGTCGACATCGGCTTCTTCGCGATCGACCCGGCGCGCGCCGCGCTGATCGCGTTCACGGCGCCGTACGTACTGATCGAAGGAACCTATCTCGTGCGCGAGGCCGACGCCATCCGCGAGATAGCCGACGTCGATCGATCCGGAAAGCGCATCGTCGTCGGCAAGGGCAGTGCCTACGACCTGTACCTGAGCCGCACGATCCGCGAGGCCACGCTCCTGCGCGCCGCGCGATCTGAAGAGGTCGTCGACACGTTCGTCGAACAGGGCATCGAGGTCGCGGCCGGTGTCCGGCAACAACTCGAAGCCGACGCGAAACGCATCCCCGGCCTGCGTGTCCTGCCCGGCCGCTTCATGACCATTCGCCAGGCGATGGGCGTCGCCAAGCTGCGCGGCGCCGAGGCCGCGAGATTTCTCGCCGCTTTCGTCGAAGAGATGAAGTCGAGCGGCTTCGTGGGCCAGGCTCTTGCCCGCCATGGCATCGAGGGCGCCACCGTCGCCCATGCCGGCGATCCGGACTGACCACCGTTCGCCTCGTTCATGGCTGCCCCCATCAAGCTCGTCGTCGGGCTCGGCAATCCGGGCGCGCAGTACGCTGCGACCGCGCACAACGCGGGCTTCTGGCTGATCGAGCGCTACGCCGAGACGCATCGCATCGGCCTGCGCGGCGAGCGTGGCTTCCATGGCATCGCGGGCAAGGACGGCCCGCGCTGGCTCCTGATGCCGCAGACGTTCATGAATCGATCAGGGCTCGCCGTCGGCGCGCTCGCGCGTTTCTACAAGATCCTGCCCGACGAGATCCTCGTCGCCCACGACGAGCTCGACCTCGATCCGGGCGTGGTCAAGCTCAAGCTCGGCGGCGGCAACGCGGGGCACAACGGCCTCAAGGACATCACGGCCGTGCTCGGCACGCCGCAGTTCTGGCGCCTGCGCATCGGCATCGGCCATCCGCGGACGCTGGGGCTCGATCAACCGGTGGTGGACTTCGTGCTGCATCCGCCGCGTCGCGAGCACCAGAAGCCGATCGACGAGGCCATCGAGCGCGGCATGGACGTATTGCCGCAACTGTTCGACGGCGACGCCGAGGCGGCGATGATGAAGCTGCACACGACGAGCGCCTGAACCTCGTCGCGGCGTCGGGTGATGTCGTCAGGGAGGTGCCGCGACGTGCGCGTCTCGTCGCAGACGGAGATCGGCATGTCCGCGTCCTGACGAATCGATCGCCACGGCCCGCCACGCGACATGACGCGGCGTCCGATGGACGAAGGCCGTGGCGAATCGACGTCCCAGCACTCATCATCCACCGATGCCGACTCGCGACAGCTCTCGACCCATCGCCGCTCCAATCGTGCGACCCGTCGTGCGACCGCTCGTGCGGCCGCTCGACTACACCGCGATGCGGATGCTGACGTTCCGCACGGCGCTGACGGATTTCCTGCGACGTTGGGGCGTCTATTTCGCGATCGTGGTCCTCCTGTTCAGCGCCGGCAGCAACGCGCCGGTCACGATCGCCGCAGCGCTGGCCGGCACGCTCGTCTGGCCGCTGCGCATCGCGGCAGCGCACGGCGCTGCGCTCATTCCCACCACGCTGGCCTATGCCGCCTTGGGAACGTTGCCGGTCATGCTGACGCGGCCGCTGTGGTGGCCCCGCCGATGGGCCTCCGCCGAACACGCATTGCCGCTCGCCGGCGACGTGATACGGCGGTCCGACCGCTTGTTCGCCCTGCTGATGATGACGCCGTGGCAGGCCGTGCTGCTGATCGGCGGCATCGGCGCGTGGCTCAACGACGACGCGGGACACGCCGCCGCGGATCGCTGGTGCGCGCTCGGTGGATGGGCCGTCTCGATGCTGGTCGCGGGCGCGTTCGCCTGCTTCGTCGTCGCGGCCTTGACTGCTTCGCCGGTGCGCCCGCAGGTCGGCGTCCTCTATGGCATGGTCGTCGGCGCCGGCTGCGTCCTCGAGGCGTTTACGCCGCCGGCCATGTCACCATCCGATCATGCCGCCCGCTGGTCGCTGATGCTGGTGGCAGCCATCGCCTTCGCTTCCGAGATCTCGCCATGATGCGCAGCGCCCTGATCGTCAGCGATCTCGTGTTCGGATATCCGGGGCTGCCGCTCTTCGACGGCTGGTCCCACGCGTTCGCCCCCGGACTGACCTGGGTGCGCGGCGAAAACGGATGCGGCAAGTCGACGTTGCTGCGACTCCTTGGGGGCGCCCTCGACCCGCGAGACGGCGTCATCGGTTGCGGCCCGATCGATGCGCGCTCCCGACCGCTCGATTACCGTCGCGAGGTCTGCTGGTGCGGTCCCGACACCATCGCCTTCGATCACCTGAAGCCCGGCGAATTCTTCGGTTTCATGGCGGGGCTCTATCCGGGTTTCGAGGTCGACGTCGCCGAAGCATGGGTGCGATCGCTCGCACTCGAGCCCTTCATGGAACGCCGGATCAGCGCGTTGTCGACCGGCACGCGCCGGAAGGTGGCCGTCATCGCCGCGATCGCCGCGGGTACCTCGGTGGTCATTCTCGACGAGCCGCTGGCCGGCCTCGATCAGGCGTCGCTGAAGGTCATGCGCGCGGCTCTCGCCGCGGCGGCCGACCACAGGGACCGGATCTGGATCATCGCGAGCCACGAGCCGATCGGCGACGCGAGCACGTCGGCATCGACGATCGACCTGCCGACACGGGCGTGATCGCCCGTCGGGATCAGCGGTCTGGATGACATCGCGAGTCCGGACCCGGTGCTAGACTGGTTTGTCGGCTCGCTCATCGCGCTCCTGCCGTGTCTCACTGCCGTATTTCGCTGCCGCGATTCACCGCCGCGATATCCTGCCCCCATCACTCTTTCGATCGGCCCGCATCAAGACATGGAAAAGTCCGCCTTCTTCGACAACCTGCAAGCGCGCATCAACAAGATGCTCGAAGACAGTCCGGCCGCCGATGTCCGCACCAACCTGCGGGCGTTGCTGCAGCAGGGCTTCGAGCACTTCGATCTCGCGACGCGCGAGCAACTCGATCTGCAGACCGAGCTGCTGGCCCGGGCGCAGAGCCGACTCGCCGAGCTCGAGGCACGCATCGCGCGACTCGAGACGGCAGGAACGCCCGCGGCTGCCGTGCCTTTGCAGGACTCACCGATCGGTTGAACGACCGAAGCCGGTCGGGCCGCCGCGTCCGACCACTGCCGTCGACTGACCGGCTAATCGGCTGATCGACCGACCTGATCGGTCGATCCACACGACTCGCTGATCCGCAGTCGGATCCGGTCGCGTCGGCCGCGCTTCATCGCTCATTCCGCCCCTCATGCGCGACGGCCCGTGCCGTCGTGAAAGCCGAGTCACGTCCACGATGTCCGTCGCCCTGTCGCTCGCCATCGTCCGCAGTCGCGCGTTGTCCGGCATGGACGCCCCCGAGGTCATCGTCGAGGTGCACCTGAGCGGCGGACTGCCCAACTTCAACATCGTCGGGCTGGCCGAGACGGAGGTGAAGGAAAGCCGCGACCGCGTCCGCGCCGCGATCCTCAACGCGCGCTTCGAACTGCCGGCGCGGCGCATCACCGTCAACCTCGCGCCGGCCGATCTGCCGAAGGAGTCCGGGCGCTTCGATCTGCCGATCGCCATCGGCATCCTGGTCGCGTCGGGTCAACTGCCGGCCGACCGGATCGACGCGTTCGAGTTCGCCGGCGAGCTGTCGCTGTCCGGCGCGCTCCGGCCGATCCATGG
>CAZZWS010000292.1:0-4202 GCA_964657795.1 Beijerinckiaceae bacterium | reverse complement strand
CGCGAGCGCGACGCACAGAAGCGCGACGGCATCGAGCGGGCGCTGACCTACATGGGCCTCGCGCCCGACACGCGGATCGACCAGATCCCCATCGACAAGGTGTTCATCGGTTCGTGCACCAACGGCCGCATCGAAGACATGCGCGACGCCGCGGCGGTGATCAAGCGCCTCAACCGACGCATCGCCAAGAACGTCAAGCTGGCGATGGTCGTGCCGGGTTCGGGCGTCGTGAAGGCGCAGGCCGAGGCCGAGGGACTCGACAAGATCTTCATCGGCGCGGGCTTCGAGTGGCGCGACCCGGGCTGCTCGATGTGCCTGGCGATGAACGCCGACCGGCTCGAGCCCGGCGAGCGTTGCGCGTCGACGTCGAACCGGAACTTCGAGGGTCGGCAGGGGCAGGGCGGTCGCACGCACCTGGTCAGCCCGGCGATGGCGGCTGCGGCCGGCATCGAGGGCCACTTCGTCGACGTGCGCGGGATCTGACGATGGATGCCTTCACCGTTCACCGCGGTCTCGTGGTTCCGATGGATCGCGACAACGTCGACACCGACGCCATCATCCCGAAGCAGTTCCTGAAGTCCATCGCGCGGACCGGCTTCGGCGACAACCTGTTCGACGGCTGGCGCTTCCTCGATCACGGCGAGCCCGGCATGGACATCCGGACGCGCCGGCCCAATCCGGACTTCGTGCTGAACCACCCGCGCTATAGCGGCGCGTCGGTGCTGGTGGCGGGCAAGAACTTCGGCTGCGGCTCGTCGCGCGAGCATGCGCCGTGGGCGTTGTCGCAGTACGGCTTCCGCGCCATCGTGGCCAAGTCGTATGCCGACATCTTCTACAACAACTGCTTCAAGAACGGCCTGTTGCCGATCGTGTTGCCCGAGGCCGAGGTCGACCGCATCCTGCACGACGCGGAGGTGGGCAGCGGCTACACGCTGACCGTCGACCTCGAACGGCAGCTCGTGATCGATCCGTCCGACAAGACCGTGCCGTTCGACGTCGAGACGTTTCGCAAGTACTGCCTGGTGAACGGCTTCGACGATATCGGCCTGACGTTGCGCCACGCCGACCTGATCCGGACCTTCGAGACGAAACACCTGGCCAAACGGCCCTGGCTCGCCAACACGATCGTCTGACCGTCCGCCTCCTGGACGGTCTTCCTGACGATGCCCTGCGCTGATGCAGCGCTGCATCGTCGCCCGCAAACATCGAGAGCATCAAGACGTGAACATCGCCATCCTGCCCGGTGACGGCATCGGCCCGGAGATCATCGCCGAGGCTGTGAAGGTCCTCGATGCACTGGCCATCGGCATCACGACCGAGACGGCCGACGTCGGCGGCACCGCCTACGCGGCGCACGGCCATCCGCTGCCGCGACACACGCTCGCGCTCGCGAAGGGCGCCGATGCCGTGCTGTTCGGCGCCGTCGGCGACTGGCAGTACGACAAGCTGCCGCGGCACCTGCGTCCCGAGCAGGCCATCCTCGGCCTGCGTCGCGAGCTCGGCCTGTTCGCCAACCTGCGACCGGCGATCCTCTATCCCGAACTCGCCGGCGCGTCGTCGCTGAAGCCCGAAGTGGTGGCGGGCCTCGACATCCTGATCATCCGCGAGCTGACCGGCGACATCTACTTCGGCCAGCCGCGCGGCCGTCGCGCGTCACCGGACGGCGCGTTCGAAGGTGCCGACGAGGCGTTCGACACGATGCGCTACACGCGGCCCGAGATCGAACGCATCGCACGCGTCGCGTTCGAGGCGGCGCGCAAGCGCAAGGTCGCTGGTCACGCCGGCAAGGTCACGAGCGTCGACAAGGCCAACGTGCTGGAGACGTTCCAGTTCTGGAGAGACGTCGTCACCGATGTCCATGCCATGTACACCGACATCGCGCTCGACCACATGTACGTCGACAATGCCGCGATGCAGCTCGTGCGTGCGCCGAAGGCCTTCGACGTCGTCGTCACCGGCAACATGTTCGGCGACATCCTGTCGGACGAGGCGTCGATGCTGACCGGCTCGATCGGCATGCTGCCGTCGGCGTCGCTCGATGCCGACAACAAGGGCCTGTACGAACCGTCGCACGGCTCCGCGCCCGACATCGCCGGCCAGGGCATCGCCAATCCGCTCGCGACGATCCTGTCGGCCGCGATGATGTTGCGCTACACGTTCGGCCGCGCCGACGACGCGGATCGCATCGAGACGGCCGTGCGCAAGGTGCTCGCCGACGGATTGCGGACCGCGGACATCGCCACGCCGGTGACGCAGGCGGTGAGCACGAAGACCATGGGCGACGCGGTGGTCGCGGCACTCGTTTGAACCATCGATAGAAGATACGATCATGAAGACCGTGGGACTGGTGGGATGGCGCGGCATGGTGGGCTCGGTGCTGCTGCAACGGATGCAGGAAGAAGGCGACTTCGGCTTGATCGAGCCGGTGTTCTTCAGCACGTCGGCAGCCGGCGGCAAGGGTCCGATCATCGCCGGCGTCGACAGCGGCACGCTGCAGGACGCGAGCGACATCGAAGCGCTGAAGAAGCTCGACGTGATCATCACGTGCCAGGGCGGCGACTACACGACCGAGGTCCATCCGCAACTACGCGCCGCCGGATGGAAGGGCGTGTGGATCGATGCCGCCAAGACGCTGCGGATGAAGGACGACGCGATCGTCATCCTCGACCCGGTCAACCGTCCGGTCATCGACGACGCCATCGCGCGCGGCGTCAAGGACTTCATCGGCGGCAACTGCACCGTGAGCTGCATGCTGATGGGCGTGGGCGGCCTGTTCCGTCACGATCTCATCGAGTGGATGACCTGCACCACGTACCAGGCCGCGTCGGGCGGCGGCGCGCAGCACATGCGCGAGCTGCTGACACAGTTCGGCACGATCCACGACGCGGTCGCCGATCAGCTGAAAGACCCCGCCTCGGCCATCCTGGACATCGACCGCCGGGTGCTCGCCACGCAGCACGGCCTGTCGGCCGCCGAGACCGCGAACTTCGGTGTGCCGCTCGCCGGCAGCCTGATCCCGTGGATCGACAAGGACATGGGCGACGGCGTGTCGCTCGAGGAGTGGAAGGGCATGGCCGAGACCAACAAGATCCTCGGCCGCGGCCCGGGATTCGACCGCGCCGCAATTCCCATCGACTCGACCTGCGTGCGCGTGGGTGCGATGCGCTGCCACTCGCAGTCGCTGACCATCAAGCTGAAGCAGGACGTGCCGCTGGACGAGCTGATCGACATCGTCGCGCAGTCGACCGCTTGGACGATGGTCGTGCCGAACACGCGCGAGGCCAGCGTCGTCGCGCTGACGCCGGCGGCCGTCACCGGCACGATGACGATCCCGGTAGGCCGCCTGCGCAAGCTGGCGATGGGACCGGGCTACCTCGGCGCGTTCACGATCGGCGACCAGCTGCTGTGGGGTGCGGCAGAACCGCTCCGCCGCATGCTGCGCATCCTGCTCGAAGCCTGAGGCCTCGCCGGACTCGCAGGCACGCGGCGCGAGGCCGGTCGTGTGCTACCTCACCTTCGCGATTACACCGTCGCACTAGACGCTCCGGGGCCCTGTTCCTAGTTCGTTGTCGAGAGGCAACAAGCAACATGGCGTCGCCCGAGGGGCGCACTGACAAATGCTGGCAAGCTGCGTAAGCTCGACTCCCTAAGTCCATGAATATGGATAGCAACTTGACCCCGCCACGATGATTTCGATCATGCGATGCGCGGACGGTCGAGCGCCACCACCGCGGATACCGAAATGAAGCCTTCCTCGAAGAGATCGCACCGGTCGTTGCATCAGCCATGGCGACGGCTCGGCATCGCGATCGTGTTGAGTACCTCCACGCTTGACGCGGGCGCCGCGGGCCTCGGTCGACTCAACCTGATGTCGGGGATCGGCCAGCCGCTGCGCGCCGAGATCGAGGTGACCGCGCTCAACAAGGATGAAGTCGGCTCGCTGACGGCGCGTCTCGCGAGCGTGGACGCGTTCGGTCAGGCCGGCATCGAATACGGCAGCGCGTTGTCGGGCCTGCGCTTCTCGATCCAGCGCCGTTCTGGCGGGCAGCCCTACGTGCTCGTCACGTCGAACGCGCTCGTCAACGATCCTTACCTCGACATGCTCGTCGAGTTGAGCTGGAGCTCGGGCCGTCTGGTGCGCGAATACACGATGCTGCTCGATCCCCCCGAGACGCGCGCTGCTCGAACCCAGGTCGACCCCG
>CAZZWS010000291.1:0-4236 GCA_964657795.1 Beijerinckiaceae bacterium | reverse complement strand
TCCTTTCTTTGGCGGTTCAAAGAAAGGAACTGGCCCCGAAGGGGACATACGCCTTTCCGACTTTGGTCGCTTCTTGGCGAGCATACGTCTTCCGCCTCTTTAGTTACTTTCTTGGCAAAGAAAGTAACTGACCCCGAAGCGGACATATGCTTTTCCGACTCTGGTCACTCTTGGCGAGCCCAGAAAACAGGTAGCGAGACGTACCGCTCAGGCGACATACGCCCCAGAACCTGACGAAACTACTTCGCGGCAGGTGCTTTCCCCGGCGCGCCCTTCGCACCGGCGAAATCTCCCGCCACCCCGAACACCCCCGTATCCGGCACCACGTATTTCCGGAACGCCGCATTCACTTCATCCAACGTGATCCCGGCCCGCAACGCATCGAGCTCGGCGAAGTACTTCGGCGTCTTGCCGCGCTCCACGAACGACAGCAGCGTGCCGCCCAGCGATGCATCCTGCGCGCGACCGAGGCGGCTCGCGGCTGCCACCGCGTCCTTGGCCCGCTTCAACTCGTCGGCCGTGAAGCCATCGCGACGTGCGCGGGTCAGTTCTTCGGTGAAGTCGGCCTTCACGCGGTCGGCGTTCTGCGGCGCCATGATCGCGTACCAGGACCACTCGGCATGGCGGTCGAACTGCCCACCGGCGATGGACGCGCCCACGCCGTAAGACAACCCGTCCTTCTCGCGCACGCGATCCCACAGACGCCCGCTGCCGCCACCGGAGCCTCCGTAGATGTGCGCGGCCAGGCGCAGGGCCTGGAACTCGCGGTCGGATTCCGCGAGCGGCAATTCGATCTTGCCGGATGCCGCGGCGTTGGCCTTGTCCTTGACCTCGATGCGAAAGTCGGCCGGCGCGATCGGCACTACGGGATCGGGGACGCGCGTGAAGGCCGTCTTGCTGACCCAGTCGCCGAGCGTCGTTTGCAACTGCGGCGTAACCGCAGCCGCGTCGAAGTCGCCAATCATGGAGACGAGTCCGTTCGACGCGCCATAGAAGTCGCGATAGAACGCCCGCACATCGTCAAGCTTGAGCGCACGGATCTCATCCAACGTCTCGTCGAACGTCATGGTGTAACGGACATCGCCCTTTGGATATGGATTGCCGTGGCGCTCGATGCGTTCGTCGAGAATTGCCTCGGGCTCGGAGCGAGCCTCTTCGATATTGCTGATCCACGCGGTCTTCATCTGTTCGAATTCAGCGGGATCAAGGCGTGGCTTTTGCAAGACTTCCATCGCGAGCGCCAGCGATGCAGCGAGGTTGTCCTTGGCCGTCTCGATACGCAAGACCACGCCTCTCGGGCCGCCGCCCACGGTCCACGTGGTCTGCAACTTTTCGAAGGCCGCGGACAGTTGCTCGCGCGTCAGTCGTTCGGTACCGCGGCTCAGCATCTGTGGCATCGCCGAGCCGGCTGCATCCCTGCCGAACAGCGTCTTCTCGTCGCCGAGTCGCAGCGCGACGAACGCGATGACCTTGCCGCCGCGTGTCGACTTTGGCAGCAGCGCGACGCGCACGCCGGCCGCGCCCGGCAACGTCGCGATCGTGGTCCGCTTGTCGATGTTGTCCGGCGTCACATCGAAGTTCTCTCCGGCCGCGACCGCCGTGCCGCCCTTGAAGTCCTTCATCTCGGCGGCCACGTCGACACGCGCCGGCTCGGGCGCGCGCACCGGTGTCGCGCTCGGAATGTACGTGCCGAGCGTTCGATCGCTGGCGATGAAGTACGCGTCCGCGATGCGATTGGCATCGGCCGCGGTCGCCGTCATCACGCGATTGCGACGATCGAAGCCGAGCCGCCAGTCGCCGAGCGCGATGTATTCGGACAGCGCGATGCCGACGCGCTGCGGGTCGTTGAGCGTCGCCGTGAAGCCGCGCAGCCAGATGTTCTTCGCGCGTTCGAGTTCGGCGTCCGTGAACGGCTCCTTGTCGACACCCTCGACGGTCGCGAGCAACGCATCGCGCGCGGCGTCGATCGATTGATCCGACTTAAGCTGCGCGCCGAAGAACGCGAAGCCCGGCTCGGCCAACGCGCGCGCGCCACCGAACGCCGCGGCCGCGAGGTTCTTCTCGACGAGCGCCTTGTTGAGCCGGAACTCGGGGCCGCCCAGCATCGTCGCGGCCAGCGTCGCGGCCGCGAAGTCCGGCGACGAGCCCGGCGGCAGGTGGTACAGCGCGATCAGGATCGGCGTGTCGCCGACGCGGCGCAACGTGACCGAGCGCTCACCGTCCTGCGCCGGGTCCAGCGTGTACGTCGGTTCGATGACGCGCTTCGGCCTCGGGATCTTGCCGAACGTCGATGCTATCAACGCGAGCGTCTTGGCCTCGTCGAACTTGCCCGCGACGATCAGCACCGCGTTGTCGGGCTGGTAGTACTTGCGATAGAAGGCCTGCAGATGCGTGATGTCGACGTTCTCGACGTCGGCGCGCGCACCGATCGTGGAGTTGGCGTAGTTGTGCCAATGGAACGCCGCGGCGCGCACGTTCTGGAACAGGATGTTGCCGGGGTCGTTCTCGCCGCGCTCCATCTCGTTGCGGACCACCGTCATCTCGGAGTCGAGGTCCTTCTTCGCGATGAACGAGGTCGTCAGCGCCTCGGACAGCCAGCGCAGGTACACGGTGAGGTGGTCCGCGTTCTCCGCCATGCTCGCGAAGTAGTTGGTGCGATCGTCGGACGTCGTCCCGTTCCACGACAGCCCGCGGTCGCTCATCACCTTCTTCGGATCGGGGAAGCCCGGCGTGCCCTTGAACATCAGGTGCTCGAGCAGGTGCGCCATGCCGGTCTCGCCGTAGTTCTCCATCCGCGAGCCGACCTTGATCGTCAGGTTCACGGTCGTCGTCGGCTTCGACGCGTCGGGCAGCGTCAGGATGTGCAGGCCGTTGGGCAACGCGTATTCGGTGATGCCCTCGACGGACGTGACGCGCGTCATGCCGGCCGGGAGGTGCGCCGAAGCGACGGGCGCCGGCGCGGACGACGCAGCCGACTGGGCGGCCACGGGCGTGCTCAACGCGATCGACGACAAGGCCAACAGCAGCGCGGTCGTGCGCCGCGCGTCGCGAGACAGGCAGGGGAAACGCATGGGAACTCCGGTAGGGCGACGAGTCGTGTGGGACGTGCAGAGAAGCGACGATCCCTTCATCGAGGCGAGCCATTCTAATGATCCACAGGGCGGGAAGCTGTCCGCCGAACGGACGCGATCACACGAACGATGGATCGCTTGAAAGACCGTCTGCGCGCGTAGAGGTTCATCGCCGGTTGTTGCAGGACTGACGGAAGCAGGGGATGCGGAGGTCGACCGCTACAATGCGCCGGCCCCGCGTCACCGGCCGCGTCCTCGACTCCACGAACATGCCCGTTCATCTCTCTGCTCCCGATCCCGCGCTCATCAAGCCCGTTGCCGGTGTCGATCTCGGCTTCGCCGAAGCCGGTATCAAGAAGGCGCATCGACGGGACCTGATGCTGATGCGACTCGCGCCCGGCAGTCGCGTGGCCGGCGTCTTCACGCAGAACAGTTTCGCGGCGGCGCCGGTGCAGGTCTGCCGCGAGCACCTCGCGTCCGCCGACGCGTCGTCCGAAATCCGTGCATTGATCGTCAACGCCGGCAACGCCAACTGCGGCACCGGCGACGACGGCATTGCCGCCGCCTTGAGGACCTGCGAGGCGGTCGCCGATCTCGTCGGCTGCACGATCGCGCAGGTGCTGCCGTTTTCTACGGGCGTCATCCTCGAGCCGCTGCCGGTCGACAAGATCGAAGCCGCGTTGCCGACGGCCTTCAGAGCCTTGAAGCCGGACGCCTGGGCCGCTGCGGCCGCGGCCATCATGACGACGGACACCGTCGCGAAGGCCGCGTCGCGGACCGTAGACATCGACGGCACGACGATCACCGTGACCGGCATCGCGAAGGGCGTCGGCATGCTGCAGCCGAACATGGCGACGATGCTCGCGTACATCGCGACCGATGCCGCGGTGAGCCAGGCCGCGCTGCAGCGGATGGTGCGCGAGGTCGCCGACGTCTCGTTCAACCGGGTCACGGTCGACGGCGACACGTCGACCAACGACTCGTTCGTGCTGATCGCGACCGGCCAGGCCACGAGCGACCCCATCATCGATGCGCAGCCTTCACGCTACGAGGCGTTGCGTGGCGCCGTCGTCGAGGTCGCGCAGCAGCTCGCCCAGGCCATCGCGCGCGACGGCGAGGGCGCGACCAAGTTCATCACCATCACGGTCGCCGGCGCGCGCGACGA
>CAZZWS010000290.1:0-4246 GCA_964657795.1 Beijerinckiaceae bacterium | reverse complement strand
GATGACTGCGCTGAAGCATAGCGACGTCACGATGTTCGCGGTGCGGCGAAGCGACCGTCCCGCTGTCGGTGCGGGACTCAACGCGACGGCGGGCGTTAGACGTTCGTCAGCCGCTCGGCCCTGGCGATCGCGGCCGCCACCGCGTCCCCGTCGTCGCGCGCTGCGATCAGGTCGAGCGCGAGCGTCGCCAGCAGGAGCGGCGCCCGATCGTCGCCGACCCGGGCGATCGCGTCGGCGAGGGTCGTGTAGACCATGGCGAGCTCGTCAGGCTGCATGGAGCGACCCTGCGACGATGCGGGCCCGAACGAGCGCGTCGCGAACCGCATCGCTGGTCGGCCAGGTCATCCGCGCCATCACATAACCGTCGGGTCGCACGAGCACGGCGTCGCCGTCCGCGGCCGCGTAACGCCGCCACGCCTCGCCGTGGCGGTCGATCACCGCGGCGTCGTCGACGGCGCCTTCGTGCAGCACATGCAGCACATGCAGGACTTCCAGGTCGGGGCATTCGACCGTGCAGCCGAAGCACAGCAGCACGAAGCCGCGTCCGAAACGCTGCGAGAGATGGGCGTGGTCGGTCGCGTCGACCCGCGCGTCCGGCGCCGGCATGCCCACCAGCGGATCGTTCCCGACGTTGAGCGGCGAGCCAACGTAACGGCTCGGCGTCGACTGCCGCGGGTTCAGCAGCGAACGTACGCGGTCATCGTCGAGCGCGAGGCGCAGCGCGGCGTCCCGCATCAGGCGAAAGCCCGCGTTGGGCGGGGCCATGAACTCGGTGCTGCGCGCTCCGTGAGCCATGTTCGCGCGCGTGGCCTGCAGGCGCTCGACGGTGTAGCTGTCGAGCAGCGTCGGGGCGGCATGTCCGGCGATGACCGCGGCCAGCTTCCACGCCAGGTTGCCCGCGTCGTCGACGCCCGAGTTGAGACCGCGAACCCCGAAGATCGGCACGAGGTGGGCCGCGTCGCCGGCGAACAGCACGCGGCCGTGCCGATAGTCGGACAGCGTCAGGCACTTGGCGTTGTAGATCGAAATCCACAGCGGCTGCCACGGCGCGTCCTCCCCGATCATCGCCAGATGGCTCTGCACGCGCGGCAGCACGTGCTCGGGCAGGATCGCGACGGCCGGGTCCTCGTCGTCGCGCAGTTGATAGTCGATGCGCCACACGTTGCCCGGCTGACGATGCATCAGGATCGTCGAACCCGGGTTGGACGGCGGATCGAACCAGGCCAGCCGTTCGACGTCGCGCCGCGTGTCCTGCTCGATGTCGACGATCACGTAGCGGCCTTCGTATTCGACTCCCTGCAGCGACAGGCCCAGGCGCTGGCGGACCGTACTGCGGCCGCCGTCGCAGGCGACGACCCAGTCCGCGTCGACGGATGCACGCACGCCCGCCGCGTCGATCGTCTCGACCCGGACGCCGTCCTCGTGCTGGGTCACTTCGGACACGCGCGTCGACCAGCGCACGTCGCAACAGCCGTCGACGATGGCGCGATGCGCGGCTTCCTCGACGTGGTACTGCTGTACGTTGATCATCGGCGGGAAGCGCTCGCCGGGCTCGTCGGGCATGCGGAAGTGCAGCACTTCGGTGTCGCGGAAGTAGCTGCGGCCACCGACCCACGGCAGCCCGATCGCGCTCAGCCTCGCGGCGGCGCCCGCCCATGCCAGGACTTCGAGTGAACGCCGCGAGATGCAGATGGCGCGGCTGCCCGTGCAGTAGCCGTCGTCCGCCTCGATGACGAGCGACCGGATGCCGAGGCGCGACAGCAACGCCGCGAGCGTGAAGCCGACGGGACCGCCGCCGACGATGACCACGGGCTTGTGGTGCCGCGTGCCGGACAGGCGTTCCATCGCTTCGCTTCGCTCGATAGTTGACAAAGCAACGATATCCCATAGTCGTTGACAAAGCAACCATCTCGACGGATCGTCTCGCTTCGCGCGATCTCCACCGAACGGATGCAGGAACACCATGACGACCACGACGCCACTCGAACAGTCCCTGACCTATCGCCTGCATCGCGTCGCGCGACTCGCCGATCGCGATGTCGGCGCCGCCTATCTGGCGGCTTGCGACCTCGGCGTCTCCGAAGGTCGCTGCCTCGCCGCGATCGGTTCGTTCGCGCCGCTGTCGCTCAACGACCTGGCCCGGGCAGCCAATCAGGGCAAGGGACACGCCAGTCGCGTGGCGCAGGCGCTGGTGGACAAGGGCCTGGTCGTGAAGGCCGGAAGCGCCGACGATGCGCGTGCCGTGGTGCTGACGCTGACCCCGGCCGGGCGCCGGGCGTTCGCACGCGCGATGACGCTCATCGAGCGCCGCAACGACGACGCGTTCGGCGGGTTGACGGTCGCCGAGCGGAAGACGCTGGGCAGCCTGCTCGACCGGGTCGCGGCATCGTTGCAGTCCGGGGACGCGACGTCCTGAACGACGACCAGCTCGCCTCACCGCGTCGCGATGGTCGCGCGGCGGCCTGCGTGCGTGACCGGCAGATGCGGGCCGCGGCCGAACAGCTTGTGGCGTAGCGGTCCATCGTCGTAGCGCGTGCGATAGACGCCGCGTCGCTGCAACTCCGGCACGACGAGATCGACGACGTCGTCGAAGGTCTCCGGCATCACCGCGAACGTCAGGTTGTAGCCGTCGATGCCGGTGCGCCGCTGCCATGCGATCAGGTCGTCGGCGATGTCCGCGGGAGAGCCGATGAAGACAGGACTGCGACCGCCGAGGCCGACGAACTGCGCGGCCTCGCGCACGGTCCACCGGCGGTCCGGGTCCGCCGTCGAGAACGACGCGAGCGCGGTGTGGCCCGCATCGTTCTCGAGGTACTCGATGACCGCGTCCGGGTCATAGGTCGAGAAGTCGACACCGGTCCAGCCCGACAGCAACGCGAGGGCGCCTTCGATGTCGACGTGCGCGCGATACTCGTCCAACTTCGCCTGCGCCTCGACCTTCGTCGCAGCGACGACGATCAGGGCCTGGCCGTAGACCAGCACGTCTTCGGCGTGCCGTCCTACCGCGACGACCGCGGCGCGGATACCGTCGACCGCCTTCTTCTGCACGGCCTCGGTGGGCGCCGCGATGAAGACGCACTCCGCATGCGTGCCCGCGAACACGAGGCCGCGCGACGACGCCCCGGCCTGATACAGCACCGGCGTGCGTTGCGGCGACGGTTCGCACAGATGGATGCCCGGCACCCTGAAGTGCGTGCCGTGATGACCGATCGCATGCACCTTCGTCGGGTCCGCGTACACGCCGCTCGTCTTGTCGGCGACGACGGCGTCGGGCTCCCAGCTGTGCTCCCACAGCTTGTAGACGACGTCGAGATATTCGTCGGCCATGTCGTAGCGCGCATCGTGGCCGAGTTGTCGATCGAGGCCGAGGTTGCGGGCCGCGCTGTCGAGGTAGCCGGTGACGATGTTCCAGCCGACGCGGCCCTTCGTCAGATGGTCGAGCGTCGACATGCGGCGCGCGAACGGGTAGGGATGCTCGTAGGTCAGCGAGAACGTCACGCCGAAGCCGAGATGCGTCGTCACCGCGGCCATCGCCGGCACGATCAGCAGCGGATCGTTGGTGGGCACCTGCACGGCGTGTCTCAACGCGGCGTCGGGCGTGCCGCCGAACACGTCGTACACGCCCATCACGTCGGCGACGAAGAGGCCGTCGAACAGTCCTCGTTCGAGCGTCCGCGCGAGCCCGGTCCAGTAGGCGAGGTCGGTGTATCCGGTCGAACGGTCGCGGGGATGGGTCCACAGGCCCGGCGACTGATGGCCGACGGTGTTCATCGCGAAAGCGTTGAAGCGGATCATGGCGGCGACTCGTCAGGTGGTGGTGAGTGCGGCACGGCGGCCGATCAGGCGGCGCATCGCGATCAGGCCGAACAGCGGGCCCGGCAACAGCAGCCACGCGACCGCGCTGCCGATCGTCGCGAAGGAGGTCGTCACGGCGACGATGGCGCCGGTCGTCAGCAGGAAGCCGATGCTGTTCTGGATCGCGAGCGCCGTGCCGATCGCGCCCGGCGGACACGCCGCGACCGACAGCGCGGAGAACTGCGGCGAGTCGGCGACGACGGCGATGCCCCAGACCATCATCAACGCGAGTCGTCCGGTCGCCGACCAGCCATCGGTCAGCGGGAAGACGAGGCACATCGCCGCCGATGTGGCGAGCGCGAACCATGCGATGCGGGCGCTGCCGATGCGTCGGCTGACGATGCCGCCGACCACGCAACCTACGGCGCCGGGCGCGATCACGGCGAACGAC
>CAZZWS010000289.1:0-4293 GCA_964657795.1 Beijerinckiaceae bacterium | reverse complement strand
GCGGCCCGTCCACGGATTATTCTCCGTCTCCCCGACCGGTGCCGCGCACGAACGTGCATGCCGCCGCTACATCGACCCCCAGGACGGCCATGACCGACTCGACCACGCCAGCACGCTTCGAACTGTTCTCCTACTGGCGCACGTCGGCCACCTATCGCGTGCGCGTGGCGCTGAACCTGAAGGGCGTCGCGGCCGATGAGCACGACGTCGACATCGACCAGGGCGAGCAACGCAGCGCCGCGTTTCTCGCGATCAATCCGATGGGCGCGATCCCGGCGTTGATCGATCGGGAAACGGGAAGTTCGGCGGATGCCGGACTGCCGCTGACCCAGTCGACCGCGATCCTCGAGTTCCTCGACGAGACCTATCCGTCACCGCCGCTGTTGCCCGACGGCGCGCATGCGCGGGCGCGCGTCCGGTCGCTCGCGGCGATGCTGGCCGGCGACACGCATCCGCTGATCACGCCGCGTGTCAAGAAGTACCTGACCAGCGCGGGCGGCTTCGACGACGCCGCCTGGCGCGCGTGGCAGACCCACTGGTTCACGACCGGGCTGCAGGCGTTCGAGAAGCGGCTCGTCGACGAGTCGGCTGCAGGTGCCGGCGACTATTGCCACGGCGATCAGGTGACGATGGCCGACATCTGTCTGGCCAGCATCATCGTCGTGATGCGGGTCTTCAGGATCGAGGTGGCGGACATTCCCAACGTGCACCGCATCGTCGCCAACTGCGAACGCATCGAGGCGTTCGCCAAGGCCGATCCACGTCGTCAAATGGGTGCACCGTCGGCCTGACGGCCGCGCATGTCACGGTCGGGCGACGCACGCCGGGTTGTAGCGCGCCCCGAGCTTCAGCAGAGGTTGTAGCGCGCCCGGAGGTTCTCGATGGCGCCGGACACGAGCGCCCGGCAATCGGCGCTCACCTCGTCGTCGCCGGCCAGCGACGGCATGTCCCAGTTGCAGCCGTCCGCATCGAGCGGCCGGATCACGGGGAGCGGGTCGACGTAGCGGCATTCGTCGAAGACCAGCGTGATCTCGCGCAGCAGGACGACCATCTCCGCGATGGCCATCGTCGGACGACCCACCCAGGCGCTCTTGCCTTCCAAGGTCTTCGACTTCGACTGATGCGCTTCCTGATCGCGGAAATAGCCGTGCAGGCCGGCGAGCGCGCTCTTCCTGCGCGATGCGTCGCTCACGTCGGCCGTCGAACTCGCGGGCCACACCGCCGGCGCGGCGACCGGCGCACGACCAGGCGCAGGCGCGGCCGCGACGACCGACGCCGGAGCTTCCGTTGGTTTGCGCTTGGGCATGAGGGCCTTCCTGGATCGGCGCGGGCCTTCATCGTGTCCCTCAAACCTGCCGCAAGCAACAACAATCTGGCAGCGCCTCCGCGCAGTCTCCGCGACTACCGGTGACCGCCGTGTCCACCACCGCCGCCACGTCCGCCACCGCCTCCCCGTCCCCCTGACGGCAACGACGGCATGCCGTGCGACTCGGGCGCGGACCGCCAGGCATGCGCCCCGCGGTCACCACCGCCGAACGATCGCGGACCACCTCGCGGCGGGCCACTGCGATAGTTGCCGCCCCAGCCTCCGTAGTCGTAGCCGCCATCCCCGTAATAGTCGAGGCCGACATTGACGCTCGGTCCCCCGTAGCCACCGCCGTAGCCATAGCCCGGATCGATCGCGCACGCTGCCGGCAAGGCCAGCAGCGGCACCGTCGCGAGCAGCGCGACGAGACGCCACCCGCGAACCACCCTGGCGTCGAGCCGCTTCGCGACGTTGCGTTGCATCCCGATCGGCTTCATGGCATCGCCTTCGTCTGGTTGTCTTCGGACCATTCGAGCAGGCCGAACGGTGCGCCCTGCGGATCGGCGACGATGGCGAGCCTGCCACCGTGACGATCGTTGCGTGGCGTGAGCAGGACCTTGCCGCCGAGCGCCACGACCTTCGCCGCCATCGCGGACGCGTCGTCGACCCGCACGTAGTTGAGCCAGTGCGGCGGCGCCTTCTCCGACGGCAGCGGATTGGCGGCGGCGCGCGCATAGCCATCGGACGACAGGATCAGGTGGTGATCGGCCCCCGGGGCCGGATCGTCGAAGACCTCGTAGTCGAACAGGGTCTGGTAGAACGCGGCGGCGGCATCCGGATCGGTCGTGAACAGCGATGCCCAGAGCCAGTCGCCCACCGACGGCAGGACGTCCGACGGGTCGCCGCTGCTCGATGCGAGGACGCCGATGACGGCGCCCTGCGGATCGCCGAGCACCGCGAGGCGTCCGAGTCCGGGGACGTCGTGCGGCTCGTAGAGCGATTTCCCGCCGTGCGCCTGAGCGGCCTTGCGCGCCGCGTCGACATCCGTGACGGCCACGAAGCTCAGCCAGGCCGGTCCACGCCGCTCGCTCGCGCGCATCGGCCGCTGGACCATGCCCGCGACCGGGTCGCCGTCGAGCAGGGCTTCGACATAGCGGCCTTCGCCACCGTTCCCGCCGCCCTGCACGTCGCGGAAGGTCCAGCCGAACAGGCTGCCGTAGAACGTCCTGGCCGCGGCGACATCCGGCGTGACGAGTTCGACGAAGATGAACTTGCCGACGTGATGCTCGCTGCTCGGCGGATCGACGAGCGGTGTCGCGACCGATGGTCCGGGCGGCGCGGCCATCGCGATGGATGCCGCGCAGACGCACAGCAGGCCCCCAGCCAACCGACGCCGCCAACGCGGCCAGGGGTGCTTCTGATCGGTCTTTCCCGCACCGTCTCTCATCTCGTTTCCTCGGCAGCCTTCGAACGCGTGCCGCTCGACGATGCTTCTTCGCCCGGTCGCGTTGGCCGACAAGACTATCCGATAACGCGAGAATTCCTTGTACGGTCGCGCACATAGCGACCGGAAGACAAAGCTCGGCCATCGGTTCATGGGACCGGTGACGGACATACCTCCGTTTTCGACGCATCTCTTCGTTCGGGCGAGGAATCGACGCCACATCGAGTGCATGCTGCGCGAGTGACGCCGAACCCGGCGTCACTTCATCCTCGAGCAGGACAGGACAGGTCATGGCCCTCAACAGTCAACAACGCAAGGTCGTCATCGCGGCCTTTCTCGGATGGACGCTCGACGCGTTCGATTTCTTCATCCTCGTCTTCACGCTGCCCGCGATCGCGGCGACCTTCAACGTGCGCGTGCCGGACGTCGCGTACGCGATCTTCCTGACCCTCGCGATGCGCTTCGTCGGCGCCTTCGTGTTCGGCCGCCTCGCCGATCGTTATGGTCGTAAACCATTGCTGATGATCGACATCGTGCTGTTCTCGGTCCTCGGCGCGCTCGCGGCCGTGTCGCCGACGCTGACCATCTTCCTCATCCTGCGTGCGCTTTTCGGGATCGCGATGGGCGGCGAGTGGGGACTCGGCGCATCGCTCGCGATGGAATCGATCCCGCCGGCGTCTCGCGGCCTGGTGTCGGGCATCCTGCAATGCGGCTACCCGATGGGCTATCTGCTCGCATCGATCGTCTATGGCGTGTTCTACGGCCAGACCCTTTTCGGCATCGAGTTCGGCTGGCGGGCCCTGCTGCTGTTCAGCATCGTCCCTGCCCTGATCGTGTTGTTCATCCGTTCGCACGTGCCGGAGTCGCCGGCCTTCGCCGAGGCGCGCTCGCAGCCGAAGCCCGGATTCCTGAAGACGCTCGGCAACAACTGGAAGGTGTCGCTGTACGCGATCGTGCTGATGATGTTCTTCAACCTGTTCAGCCACGGCACCCAGGACCTCTACCCGACGTTCCTGCAGAAGCAGCATCACTTCGACACGCACACGGTCAGCCTCGTGTCGATCGTCGGCAACGTCGGCGCCATCGTCGGCGGCCTGCTGTTTGGCTACGCGTCCGAGAAGATCGGCCGCGTCAACGCGATCACCATCGGCGCGCTGCTCGCGTTGCCGGCCATCCCCTTGTGGGCCTACAGCTCCACGCCGATCATGCTGGCCGCCGGCGCGTTCGTGATGCAGTTCGCGGTGCAGGGCGCATGGGGCGTGATCCCGGTCCATCTCAACGAGATCGTGCCGGGCGCGGTCCGCGCGACGCTGCCGGGATTCGTCTATCAGATCGGCAACTTCCTGGCGTCGTACAACGGGCCGTTCACGGCCAGGCTGGCGGAGCAGCCGGGCAACAGCTACGGCCAGGTCCTCGCGATCGTCGTCGGAATCGTCGCGGTGGTCATCGCGATCCTGATCCGGTTCAGTCCGGAGCGGCGCGGTGAGGTGATGACGGTCACGGAGCCGGCCGCCGCTCAGCGGACCTAGTCAAGTCGCCGTAG
>CAZZWS010000288.1:617-4354 GCA_964657795.1 Beijerinckiaceae bacterium | reverse complement strand
AACCGCCGCGCGGCGCGGCGCGCCCGTTCCGGGACCGCAGCGGCACTTTGCTGGTCGACTTCGCCACGCCGCGCGAGCCGCTCCGCGCGATGCCCCGTGTCGCGCGTGCCGCGGTGATCAGCGCCTCGCGACTGATGTCGTCCGAATACGAGAAGGCCTGCTTCTCGCCGGTGACGGCGCGAATGCCGACGCCTTCCTCGATGTCGAAGCTGCCCGACTTGACGCGGCCTTCCTCGAGGCTCCACGACTCCGATCGCGCGTACTGGAAGTAGAGATCCGCGTAGTCGACCTTGTGCTCGAAGATCTCGCCCAATGCGGCCGTGACGTCGGCCTCGGTGAGACCGTAGCGGCCGAGGAACCAGTCCTTGGCGATGGACAGCGCGGCGATGCCGGGTTCGATCAGTTTCATGCGGGATGTGTGTCCTTCAGAAGATGCGGTGCTTCAATGCAGGCAGATTCTCGCGCACCTCGGCGAGACGCGTCGGGTCGATGTGGCCGACGACCACGCCTTCGCCTTCCTCGAGCAGCGAGACGACGTCGCCCCACGGATCGATCAGCATCGTGTGGCCCCACGTGCGACGCCCGTTCTCGTGGACGCCGCCCTGGGCCGGCGCGAGCACGTAGCACTGGTTCTCGATGGCCCGCGCACGCAACAGGATCTCCCAGTGCGCCGAGCCGGTGGTGTACGTGAAGGCGGCGGGCACGACGATCAGGTCCGGTGCGCCGTCCTTCGCGAAGCCGCGGTATAGCTCGGGGAAACGCAGGTCGTAGCAGATCGACAGGCCGACGCGGATCGGCTGGTCGCCCAGCGTGGCGGTGAACGCGACCGGGTCGGCGCCTGCAGCGATGGTGCGCGACTCGTCGTAGTGCTCGTCGCCCTTCGTGAAACCGAACAAGTGGATCTTGTCGTAGCGTGCGGCCACCGAGCCGTCCGGCGCGTAGACGAACGTCGTGTTGCGGATGCGGTCGACCACGCCGTCGCCGACCGCGATCGGCAGCGTGCCTCCGATCAGCCACACGCGGTGCCGCGCCGCGGCTTCGGACAGGCAGGCCTGGATCGGGCCGTGACCGACCTCCTCCCGGATCGCGACCTTGTCGGTGTCTTTCCGGCCCAGCAGGCAGAAGTATTCGGGCAGGGCGATCAGCTGCGCGCCCTCGCGAGCCGCGTCCGCGATCAGTCGCGTCGCCGCTTCGAGGTTCGCGGCCAGCGATGCCGTCGACACCATCTGGATGCCGGCGACACGCAGATGATCGGAGCGGGCTGATTCGGTCATGGAACGAAGGTCGAGGCGGGCGTCATGGAACGGAGACTTCGCGCGCCTCGGTCGCGGGCAGCGGCGCTGTCGATGAAGGGGAGCTTTTCGGCTTGACCGGCGTGACCTTGCCGTTGTGATCGATCTTCACGACGTCCGGCGTCTTCCAGGGTCCGGTCACATTGTATTCAAACGACAGCGCCTGCGAGATGCGGTCCTTGAAGAGGTATTGCGCGGCCAGCGTGGCGAGTCCGATCACCGGATTGATCACGGCGACGCCGAGCGACGCGGCGCCCGCGTTGATCTGCGGCAGCACCAGCACGTGCAGGTCGGTCGTCTCGTGCTGCAGGTCGGCGCTGCCCTTCATCTCGACGTCGGCGAGACCGCCGCGCATGACGAAGTCGCTCGTCGTCGCGATGCCGTGTTCGACCGTGGCGTCGGCGCGCACGGTGTCGAACGCGAAGCCGGGTCCGAAGACGTCGCTGAAGTCGAGCCGGATGCGGCGTGCCAATCCCTGGAGGCTGAGGATGTTGAGCAGCTTCGCGACGCCCGGATCGGCCTTCAGGAACTCGCCCCGGTCGGCCGCGAGCTTGAGCGTGCCGCCGAGCGTGGCGAAGTCGATGGTGGTCGGGCTGCCGCTCCACATCGCGTTGCCCGACAGCCGCGCGCTGCCGTCCTTGATCGTGCGGTTCATCCCGAAGCGGTTCATCAACGCGCCGACGTCGGATGCCTGCAGGTCGAAGTCGAGTCGTGTGTTCTCGCCATCGCTGCTTCCGGCGTGGCCCCACGTGCCGCTCGCCGACAGCCGTGCCTCCGGGGTCAGCAGGCTGAGCTTGTCGAGCTTCCATTCGCGGCCCGATCCCGCGCCGACGTTCTCCGCGGCGACCTCGAGCCGGCCGAGCGGACGACCGCGCAGCTCGAAGCGATCGGCGATCAGGTCGATGGCCGGAAAGTCCTGCTGCCGGTTCGCATCGGGCGCGCGATCGACGTGCGCCTGGGTCGCCTCGCCCTGGGGGATGGCGAGCTTCGACAGGCGGGCGACGACGATGCCGTGCGACACCGCCGCCACGCCGTTGTGCGCATCGGTCCGCCCGGCCACGTCGGTGTACGACAGGTGTCCCGCCACCTGATCCGCGTCGACGTCCGCCTGCCATCCGGTCGGCATGCGTTCGGCGTCGAGCGTGACGTGCGTGAAGTCGCGTCCGGCCGCGTGCAGCGTCGGGGTGGTCAGGCTGACGCGCGCAGGCAGCAGGTTGTCGAACGACGTGTTGGGGACGGTTCGCTGCACGGGCTGGCGCCCCGCGTCGATTTGCCGGATCGCGTCGCGCCAGGCATCGAGATCGAGACTCGGCACCGCGATGCGGACCTCCGTCGGACCGTCCGACGGCGGGCTCGCTGCTTCCCGCAGGCCTTCGCCGATGCGATAGTCGGCATGCGCGATCGCCATGACGCCCTGCGGATCCCGGCGGCGCGCGATCGACACGTCGACGCGATCGGCGAGCGTCATGTGGATGTCCTCCGCATCGGTCGACGGTGCCGTCGGCGTCGATGCCGACAGGCCGGCGCGCGACAGTTCGACGCGCAGCGGCCAGCGCGCGCCGGCGGGCTTCGCGAACGGTGCCGGCAGGTCGACGGCGAGCCCGACGAGGTCCGATTCGAAGACGAGGGCGGAGCGGGTCGACCGGTCGGGTCCGCTCGCATCCGCGGCCGGCGCGGGGGACATGTCGTCGGTCATCGCGCCCACGTGCGATTTGCGGAGGCGAAAGACGCCCCGGTAGGTCGTGCTCCCGGACAGCCGCCGCGCCACGCGTTCCACCGCGGTCGCGACCGGCGTCGCCACCGGATCGTCGGTGCGCGTCGCCTGAGCACGCAGTTCCGCGATGTCGACGGTGCCGGCGGCGGTCAACTCGATGAATCCATCGTCGCCGGTATGCGCGTGGATCCGCAACGGACCGCCGAGGGCCTGGGCCGTCAGGTCTTCGATCGACAGCCCGCGATCGGTGAAGTCGACGCGTCCGTCGATCTTCCGGAACGGCGGGACGATCGCGTTGAGCGCGAGCTCGTCGTCTTCGAGGCCGATGCTGCCGGCGACCCGGGCATCGCGTGGATGGGTCAGCGGCAGGTCGAACGCGAGGGCCAGCGTGGCGTCGCCTTCGGCCTCGGCGTTGTCGGTGAAGTGCCGGACCCAGCGCTGCATCGGCCCTTCGTTGACGAAGCGCACGAGGTCCTGCAGCGGACCGACGCCCTTGCCGGAGACGCGCAGCACGTGAGCGGGATCGGCGAGCGCCGGCAGCTCGGTCTCGACGAGTCGGAAGTTGTCGGCGCTGGCTTCGCCGGTCGGGCGCGAGACGAGATGGATCTGCGAGTTCTGGGTCATGGGGATTCCTCGGGAAATCAACGGGAGGCGTCGAGCGGCTGCACCGGCTCGCGGCGCGGCGCGGCACGCCGGATGTACTTGAAGGTGCCGGTCGCGTGGGCCACCAT
>CAZZWS010000288.1:0-607 GCA_964657795.1 Beijerinckiaceae bacterium | reverse complement strand
ATGGACGTCCTTCAGCACGAAGCCGCGGTAGCGCGCGGTCCGCGCATCGATGGTCATCTGCGCATGATCGAAGACGATCTCGGCATCCATGTCCTGGAACGCGGGCCACGCGATCGACGGGATGGCGGGGGTCTGCGTCCCGACGGCAGACGGCGTGTCGGGATCGCGTGCCGGGCCGTACAGGAACGTCGCGTCGCGTACCTTGATCGATCCGTGGAAAACCGGCTCCGCCGACGGGTCCGAGCGGCCGACCCGGGCGATCGTGGCAGTCGCCGGCAGTGCGATCGTCGAACGCGCGCGGGCCTGCGTGGCCGCGAGCACGTCGTGGATGGCGACGGCATACGGCTTGGCGAGGGCATCTGGCTGCATGCGCAGATCGAGCTGTTCGAGCGTGCCGCGCAAGCGCAACTCGGCCTCGCCGATCTTGCCCGCGACCAGCGACTTCGTCAGATAGGCGCGCGGCTTCGGCCCGATGATGTTCGGCAGATAGCGCGGCATGCGGCCGACGTCGCCGCGCGACAGCCGGGCGTCGAGATCGAGATAGGCGCGCCCGCTCCGCTCCGCCGGGCTCCCCGCCTTCGCGCCTCCGTCGTTCGTGGGTCCGTCG
>CAZZWS010000287.1:0-4485 GCA_964657795.1 Beijerinckiaceae bacterium | reverse complement strand
TCTGATCGAAAGGACTTCATGAGCGAAACCAACGGAATCGACCGGGGCTTCTCCCGTCGCGCGCTGCTGTCGATGATCGGCAAGGCCGCGGGAGGCACCGCGATGTACCACGCGATGACCGCCCTCGGCTTCGCCGCCGAGTCGTCTTACACGGGGCCGCTCGACCTGCAGGGCGCGCCGAAAGGGACGTCGATCCTGATTCTCGGCGCCGGCATGGCCGGGCTCTCCGCGGCTTACGAACTGCGTCGTGCGGGCTACGACGTCAAGGTCCTCGAATACAACAATCGCGCTGGCGGCCGCTCGTGGACCTTGCGCGGCGGCGACGAGTACACGGAACTCGGCGGCGCGAAGCAGAAGTGCGAGTTCGACAAGGACCTCTACGTCAATCCCGGTCCGTGGCGCATCCCCCATCATCACTACGCCATGATCGACTACGCGAAGCGCTTCGGCGTGCCGCTCGAGCCGTTCATGCAGGTCAACTACAACGCGTATCTTCATTCCAAGAACGCCTATGGCGGGAAGCCGCAACGTTTCAAGCACATGCAGGCCGACTTCAACGGCGGCGTGGCCGAGTTGCTCAGCAAGTCGCTTCAGAAGAACGCGCTCGACGACAGCGTCACCACCGAAGACCACGACAAGCTGCTCGAGGCGCTGCGCTCCTGGGGTGCGCTCGACAAGTCGAACCGCTACACCGCCAGCGAGGCGTCGAGCATGCGACGCGGCTACGAGGTCAGCCCGGGCGGTGGCCTTGCGCCGTCGCCGGTGTTTTCCCAGCCGGGTTCGTTCAGCGAGATCGTGAAGTCGGGCCTGTGGCGGTACGTGACGGCGGGCCACGACGAGGAATTCCAGACGGCGATCTTCCAGCCGGTCGGCGGCATGGACCAGATCGCCAGGGCCGTCTACGCGCAGGTCACGGACCTGGTGCAGTTCGGCGCCAAGGTCACGGCGATCGACCAGAACGATCGGGGCGTGACCGTCACGTATGTCGATAGCCACGATCCCGGCGCCGCGCCGCGGAAGGCGAAGGCGGACTGGTGCGTGTGCACGATTCCGCTGTCGATCCTCGGCCAGATCGACGTCAAGGTGTCGAGCATCATGAAGGCCGCCATCGACGCGGTGCCTTATGAGTCGTGCGTCAAGGTCGGGCTCCAGTTCAAGCGAAAATTCTGGGAACAGGACGACCAGATCTATGGCGGCATCACGTACACCGACCTGCCCATCCTGAACATCGGCTATCCGTCGACGCGCTTCGGCATGCCCGGCAAGGGCGTGCTGCTCGGTGCCTACATCTGGGGGCCGAACGCGTACGAGTTCACGGCCCGTTCGCCCGAGGAACGCGTCCGGCTCGCGGTGGAATACGGCGCGCAGATCCATCCGCAGTACCCGGCCGAATTCGACAACGGCGTGGCGGTCGGCTGGCATCGGGTGCCCTGGACCAACGGCTGCTTCGGCAACTGGTCCGACGAGGCGCGCGCGACGCACTACCGCAACCTCTGCCAGATCGACGGCCGCATCGTGCTCGCCGGCGAGCATGCGTCGCTGATCCCGGCCTGGCAGGAAGGCGCCGTCGAGTCCTCGCACGACGCCATCAAGCGGCTTCACGCCCGCATCACGTCGAAGGCCTGACCATGATCTCTTCACGATCCGTCCGCCACGCATTGCACATCGTCGCACTCGGCATCGTCGGCATCGTCGGCGCCGTCTCGCCGGCCCATGCGTCCGACAGCCCCAAGCCGGGTATCTCCGACGGCTTCAAGTTCTCGGAGCAGGACGGCGAGGGCCTCTATCGCGCCATCTGTCAGGGCTGCCACATGCCCGACGGCCAGGGGGTCAGCAGCGGCGCGGGCGCCTATCCGGCGCTGGCCAGGAACCCGCGGCTGGCGGCGTCGGCCTATCCGGTGCTCAACGTCCTCAACGGCCTGAAGGGCATGCCGACCTTCAAGGCCTACCTGAGCGACGATCAGGTCGCCGCGGTCGTCAACTACGTCCGCACGAACATGGGCAATCATTACAAGGACCCGGTGACCGCCGCGTCCGTCAAGGCGCTGCGCAGATGACGTCCCCCGTTTCGCAACCCCCGATGGAGTCCATCGCATGAATCTCCGCTCGATCTGCAAGCCCCTGCTGTTCGCCGCGCTCCTGTCGGGCACCGGCGCGTTCGCGGCGGACGTCGTGCGCTACAAGCTGCCCGGCTCCGATTTCCCGATCGCGCTCGCCGTGGAGGTCCCGGCCGGCACCAGGACCATCTACGTCAGCGGCATGGGACCGGACCTCGCCGACAAGAGCGTCAAGCCCGACAGCCCCGCGGCCTACGGCGACACGAAGGCGCAGGCGCTGAGCACGTTGCTGAAGATCGAGAGCACGCTCAAATCGATGAAGCTCGAGATGAAGGACGTCGTCAAGATGACGGTCTTCCTGGTCGGCGATCCGGCGAAGGGCGGTGATATCGACTTCGCCGGCTTCATGGACAGCTACAAGAAGTTCTTCGGCGGTCCGGAGCATCCGAACCTGCCGGCGCGTTCGGCCGTCAAGGTCGCAGGGCTCGCCGCTCCCGGCTGGCTGATCGAGATCGAGGTGGTGGTCGCCGCGCCGCAGTAGGGCCGCGCGGTAGGAAGCCGATGTCACCCGGCAGCGGATCGTCCTGGCGACGGTCGCGTGACGCCGTCAGGGCGACGTCGCGCGCGTGATCTGCCAGGCGAACGTGAACTGGTCGACGCGCCCCGGATAGGCGAGTCCCCGCTTCAATGCCCAGATCGCGACCTCGTGGTGCATCGGGATCACGGGGTTGTCCTTCAGCGCCAGCGCCGCGACGGCCTTCGCGGCCGTCTCGCGGGCCCGGTCGTCGAACAGCGTGAAGTCGTGGTCGAGCATGCGATCGACTTCCGGATTGCTGTAGCGGCCGAAGTTCCACGCGCCGTAGCCCTTCTGCTCGTCGACGGTACCGAGGTGGTTCTTGACCGTGCTGTCGCCGAGCGACGAACCCCAGCCGACCAGCGCCATCGTGTATTCGGCGGCCCGTGCGTGGGGGAGGTAGCTGATCCACGGCTGCGTCTGCACTTTCGTCACGATGCCCACGCGCGACAGCAGCGCCGCGACCGTCTCGGCGATCCGCGCATCGTTGACGTAACGGTTGTTGGGCGCGTGCACCGTCAGCATGAAGCCGTCGGGATAGCCGGCCTCGGCCAGCAGCTTCTTCGCGCCGGCGGGGTCGTAGGCCTCGACCTTGATGTCGGCGTCGTAGCCGAAGATGCCCGGTGACACGAGGTTGGACGCGGGCACCGCCTGCCCTTCCATCACGCGCGAGACGATCGCATCGCGATTGATGGCCTTCGAGACCGCGAGCCGCACGCGCGGGTCCTTGAACGGGTTCTTCGCGAGCGGCTTGCCGGTCTTGTCGGTCGCGAAGGGCGTGACGTCGCGGTACTGGTCCATGTGCCAGAAGATCGTACGCCACGAGGTCTGCCTGACGACGCCGAAACGCGCGTCGCCGGCGATGCGCGCGACGTCCGCGGTCGGCACGTTCTCGATCGCGTCGACGTCACCGGACAGCAGCGCCGCGATCCGCGCCGCATCGCTCGCGAGCATGCGGAAGACGACGCGGTCCCAGCCGGGCCGCACGTTCGCGCCGTTGCCCCACCACGCGTCGTTGCGGGCGAGCTCGATGCGGTCGCCCCGCCTGAACGAGACCAGCTTGTACGGTCCGGTGCCGATCGCGGCGCGCCCCGCATCGAAGTCCCCGTTGGTCGCCGACTGCGCCGCCTTCTTCGATACGATGAAGATCGAGTTGAGGTCGTACGGTACGAGCACATGCGGCGACGACGTCGTGATGCGCACCGTCTCGCGATCGACCGCCTTCACCGCCGTGATCGGCCGCACGAAGCTCGCGAACGACGCGGGACTGCCCTGCAGCGTCTTCGGTCGCTCGATCGAGAACACGACGTCGTCGGCGGTCAGCGGGCTGCCGTCGTGGAACTTCACGCCCGGCCGCAGCTTGAATTCCCACGTGAGCGGATCGACGGCGCGCCAGCCGACGGCGAGACCCGGGATCAGGCGCCCGTTGCGATCGGTCAGCGTCAGCGGCTCGAAGATGTGCGTGGCCAGCGAGACGTTGGGGCCCGAGTTGTTCCAATGCGGATCGATCGACGTGACGTCCGACGCGAGGCCGATCGCCAACGTTTCGGCACTCGCCGCTTCACCGCCAGGCGCGAAGCAGCCGAGCGCCAGCGTCGCGAGAAGCATGAGGCATGCGCAGGCGTGACGCAGGTTCGACGATGGCGAGGGCATCGCGGTACTCCGGGAAATCGGCAAGCGCGTGGTCAGGCCTTGGCGGGCTCGTCGATGCGACGGTCGGGGATGCGCAGCGCCAGCAGGAACGCGAGTACCGAGACGCCCGCGGCGAAGATGAAGAGCTTCTCGAACGCGCTGTTGGCTGCGGCAGGCGTCGCGGAAAACCGCGCCGACAGATGGGGCGCTTCGCTGGACGCT
>CAZZWS010000286.1:0-4494 GCA_964657795.1 Beijerinckiaceae bacterium | reverse complement strand
ACGTCGGACCCGCGCACAGCCGCCGCACCGCAGCGATCGCCTCGGCATTGCGGCCGGCGATGAAGTTGTCGAAGCGGGGCTTCGGCGGCGGTTCGAGGTCGAGCAACAGCTGGTTCATGACTTGGCGATGACCGTCGTCGGTGTGCCGTCGAGCGCGGCGCGGCCCCGATAGAAGTCGCTCTTCAGGTAGTGCGTCTTGGCGTGCTTGAGCGCCACGACCAGCACCGCGCTGACGGGCAGCGCGAGCAGGATGCCGACGAAGCCGAACAGCTCGCCGAATGCGAGCAACGCGAAGATGACCGCCAGGGGATGCAGACCGATGTTTTCTCCGACGAGCCGGGGCGTCAGGTACGCGCTCTCGAGCAACTGCCCCACGCCGTAGATCACCGCGACCGCGACGAAGCCGTAGATGCTCCCGAACTGCAGCAGCGCGGCCAGCAACGCGAGGACCAGCCCCGATGCGAAGCCGACGTAGGGGATGAAGACGAGGAGTCCCGTGAGAATGCCGATCGGCAACGCACTGTCGAAGCGGGCGATCGACAAGGTCACGCTGTACCAGACCGCCATCGCCAACATGACGAGAAGCTGGCCACGCAGGAATTTGCCGAGGACGCCGTCGACTTCGCCCGCCATGGAGCCGAGCCGCGCGTGCAATCCGCGGGGCACGTAGACCTGCAGGCGCGACCAGACGAGATGCCAGTCGATCAACAGATAGAACAGCAGGATGGGCACGAGGAATGCGGTCGCGAGTCCCGACAACGCAGCGGCGCCGCCGACGCGCAGATAGTCGAGCGCGGACTTGCCGATCTGGTCGAGATCGAAGTGCTTGGACGCGTAGTCGCGGATCGAGTCCGAACTGAGCTGGACGTCGACGCCGAGCAGCGACGAGAGCTTCGGGGCGACGGTCGTCTGCAATTGCGTGATCAGCCCAGGCAGCTTTTCGCGGGCCTGCATGAATTCCTTGTGCATGACCGGGATCACGATCAGGACCAGCAGCACCGCGAGGACGACCAGCAGGACGATCATCAACAGCGTGCCGATCCAGCGCGGCACGCGATGACGTTGCAGCCAGTCGACCCCGGGATTGAGCATGTACCCGATGATGGCCGCGATCAGGAAGGGCTCCAGCACCGATGCGAGCAACCACACCATCGCCCCCAGCACGATGACGACCGTGAGCCACGGCAGGGTCTGCCGCAGCAGCGGGCGCAACGTGCTTTCCGGTTCGTTCATGCGTGTTCTGGTCCTGAAGGAGGCGAGGCTGAGGCTAGGCGAAGCAAAAGTGAAGCAGGAAGCGCGACGGCTGCGACGATGGCCATGCCGTGCACGGTCAGCCACGCCAAACTCCTGGTCGACCCCGCGAACGATGGACACGCGCATCGCTGCGCTAGAATTGCGATCCGCCAGGCGAGCCGTGCAGCGCGTCGTCCGCCGCGTCGTCCGACTTCCGGCGATCCGGTGTTCGTGGGCTCGATCGAATCGGGGCGGGCGCGATCGGGCGGCGACGCGCGGTGCCCGCCGATGACCTTCGTCCGCGCAAAGCCGCTACTTTATCAGGCAGCGCCTCCCCGACGGTTCACGGACCGCCAGCTTCGTCGTCAAGATCGCTCCGTGTTTTCGTCGCTGCCATCTTCGCGCTGTTCAACTCATCCCCGCCATGACTGCATTGTCCTATCGCGACGCCGGTGTCGATATCGAGGCCGGCGATGAACTCGTCGAGAACATCAAGCCATTCGCCCGGCGGACGATGCGGCCCGAGGTGCTCGCGGGCATCGGCGGCTTCGGCGCGCTGATCGAGCTGCCGAAGCGTTATCGCGAGCCGGTCCTGGTCGCGGGGACCGACGGCGTCGGCACCAAGCTCAAGCTCGCGTTCGCGCTCGGCCGGCACGAGACGATCGGCATCGATCTCGTGGCGATGAGCGTCAACGACATCCTCGTGCAGGGCGCCGAGCCGTTGTTCTTCCTCGACTATTACGTCTGCGAGAAGCTCGACGTGGCCGTCGCGACCGAGGTGGTCCGCGGCATCGCCGACGGCTGCGAGCAGGCCGGCTGCGCGTTGATCGGCGGCGAGACGGCCGAGCATCCGGCCGCGTTCCCGGTCGGCGAATACGATCTCGCCGGCTTCGCGGTCGGCGTCGTCGAGAAGTCGAAGGCCATCGACGGTACGCGCATCGCGGCCGGCGACGTGCTGATCGGTCTCGCGTCGAGCGGATTGCACTCCAACGGTTTTTCGCTCGTCCGCAAGGTCGTCGACCGTGCGCATGCCGATCTGCGCGGCCCCTTTCCCGCCGACGACCGACCGCTCGGCGAGGCGCTGCTCACACCGACGCGGATCTACGTCAAGCCGGTTCTCGGCGTGATGGCGAAGATCGACCTCAAGGGCATGGCGCATATCACCGGCGGCGGCCTGACCGAGAACACGCACCGGATGTTCCCGAAGGGTCTGGCCGCGGAGCTCGACCCGTCGTCGTGGCCGCGGCCCGCGTTGTTCGACTGGCTGGCGGCGACCGGCGGCATCGCCGAGGACGAGATGCGCCGCACGTACAACTGCGGCATCGGCTTCGTGGTCGTGGTCGCGGCCGCGGATGCGGACGAGACGCTGCGGTTGTTCGGGGAAGCAGGCGAGACGGTGTACCGGATCGGGCGCGTCATCGACGGCGAAGGCGAGCCGACGACAACCTTCGTCTGAAGGTCGGTCCGCGCGTTCTCCGCGCGCGGAGCGTGTCGATGTCCGTCGGGTGTCGGCTCGTTCGTGCGCAGCTCGACAGCTTACGGTTTCGGCCTGGTTCGTGCACGGTCGACACACCCTCGAAAGGCGACGCGAACATCCCTTTCCGCTCAGGGTCGAAGCGCTCGCGATGCCAGGGCGACGACCTGTTCCGCCGCATCGGCCGCCAGGCAATCCACGATCGCGCGTTCCGGCATCGACCGCAGCCACGTGATCTGACGCTTCGCCAGTTGCCGTGTCGCGGCAATCCCCTGCGCGCGCATCGTCGCGCGATCGATGCGGCCTTCGAGGTGCTCCCAGACCTGGCGATAACCGACGCAGCGCATCGACGGCAATCGCGGTTCGAGGTCGCCGCGGGCACGCAGCGCGTCGACTTCTCCGATCAATCCAGCGCTGAGCATCGTGTCGAAACGCGCCTCGATGCGCGCGTGCAGCGCCGTGCGATCGGACGGTTCCAGCGACAGCGCGATCAGCGGTCGCTGCGGCCGCGTCGCGCCCTGGAAGCTCGTCAACGTCCTGCCCGAGATGCGCCACACCTCGAGCGCGCGCGAGATGCGCTGCGCGTCGAGCGGCGCGAGGCGCGCGGCGGTCACCGGGTCGACCTCGGCGAGTCGACGGTGCATCGCATCCCATCCGTCCCTCGATGCCTCTTCATCGATCCGTGCGCGAACCGAGGGATCGGTCGCCGGCATGTCGTCCAGGCCGTCGCGCAGCGCCTTGAAGTACAGCATCGTGCCGCCGACCAGCAGCGGGATGCGATCGCGCGATCGGACATCCGCGATGGCCGCCCCGGCATCCGCCACGAAGCGCGCCGCCGAATAGCTTTCCATCGGATCGATCAGATCGAGCAGGTGATGCGGGACGAGCGCCTGATCGGCACGCGACGGCTTGGCCGTGCCGATGTCCATGCCGCGATAGACCAGCGCGGAGTCGACGCTGACGATCTCGATCGGCCAGCGCGCGGCGAGTGCCATCGCGGCCGCCGACTTGCCCGACGCCGTCGGTCCCATCAGGCACAGCAATCCCGCCTCGGCGTGCACGTCTCCGCTCAACGACCGCGCATGAACAGCTTGTCGAGATCGCCGATCGCCCATTGCGTCCACGTCGGGCGGCCGTGGTTGCATTGATCGGCGCGCTCGGTGAATTCCATCTGGCGCAGCAACGCGTTCATCTCGTCG
The DNA here is from genome assembly GCA_964657795.1 of Beijerinckiaceae bacterium. GTDB lineage: Bacteria > Pseudomonadota > Gammaproteobacteria > Burkholderiales > Burkholderiaceae_D > CAHJXF01. The sequence continues at coordinate 588 of CAZZWS010000286.1, read as the reverse complement.
AGCGTGAGGCGCCGGTTGGCGCGGACCGCGCGATGGCAGGCCATCGTCGACAGCAACTCGTTGCGATGCTCGGTCAGCACGCGCGACGCGCCGAACGCCTCGAGATCGCGCAGCACATTGCGCGCGAGCTGCTCGACGTCGCTGGCGTCGTCGTTGGCCGCGAGCAGCGCCGGCAACGCGCGCACGACCAGCGTCGTCGGCGACAGCACGGCGATGTCGAAGCCGAGCGCCGCTAGCACGTCGACGCTCTCTTCGGCCGTGCCGACCTCGCGCGCATCGGCGCGCAGCGTGACCGGGATCAGCAGGCGCTGCACCGCGACCTGCCCCGCGTCGAGCCCGGTCTTGAGGCGCTCGTAGAGGATGCGTTCGTGCGCCGCGTGCATGTCGACGAGCACCAGCCCCCGCGTGTTCTGCGCGAGGATGTAGATGCCGTGCAGTTGCGCGAGCGCATGTCCCAGGCCGTGATCCGCGAGCCCGGTGCCGTCGAGCGCTTCGGGTGGCGTGGGGCTCACCGACGGTAGCGACTCACGCGCAGGCTGCGGATCGAACGAGGGCTCCGCATCCAACGATGGCGGCGTGCCGAACATC
>CAZZWS010000285.1:0-4501 GCA_964657795.1 Beijerinckiaceae bacterium | reverse complement strand
GGCGACATCGCCCGCATCGACGTGCGCCAGGGCGCGTCGCGCATTCTCCACGAGGCCGGCGCGCGGCAGGTCTTCGTCAAGGTCAACCTGATCGGGCGTGACCAGGGCAGCTTCGTCGACGAGGCACGCGAGGTCGTGTCGGAGAAGGTCGCGTTGCCCGCGGGCTATGATCTTTCGTGGGGCGGGCAGTTCGAGAACTCCGAGCGCGCCGGCAAGCGCCTGATGTTCATCGTGCCGATGACCGTGGCCCTCATCTTCTGCCTGTTGTTCTGGGCCTTCCGTTCCGTGTCGCTCGCCTCGCTCGTCCTCGCGATGATTCCGTTCACCACCATCGGCGGCCTCGCCGCGCTCGGCCTCGCCGGACTGCACCTGTCGGTCTCGGCCGCGGTCGGCTTCATCGCGGTCGCGGGCATCTCCGTGCAGAACGGCGTGATCCTCGTCGAGGAGGTCATGGGCCGCGCGCGCAACGGCGCCGACGTGGTCGAGGCCATCGTCGAAGGCTCCGTCGCGCGGCTGCGCCCGATCCTCATGACCGCGTTGATGGCCGGGCTCGGCCTGTTGCCCGCCGCGCTGTCGCACGGCATCGGCAGCGAGACCCAGCGACCGTTCGCGTGCGTCATCGTCGGCGGCATCGTCAGCGGCACGCTGTTCACGCTGATGGTCCTGCCGCTCGCGATCCGGCGCGTGGCCCACTTCGTCGAGCGGCATGCGGCATCGCCTGCATCGCCTGCGTCGCAGCCCACCTCGTGAGCCACATCCTGATCGTCGAGGACGACGCGATCCTCGCCGAAGGGGTCGCACGGACCGTCGAGCACATGGGCAGCGTGGCCACCGTGGTCCGCGACGGCCAGCAGGCCCACGCGCTGCTGTTCGGCGGCGACACGTTCGATCTGATGGTGCTCGACATCGGCCTGCCGGGCATCGACGGCCTGACGCTGCTGCGCGAGTTGCGCACCGCCGATCGCCAGATGCCGGTGATGCTGCTGACCGCGCGCGACAGCATCGACGATCGCATCCGCGGTCTCGACCTCGGCGCCGACGACTATCTCGTCAAGCCGGTGGTGCTGAGCGAGATGGCGGCCCGCGTGCGGGCGTTGCTGCGACGCTCGACCCTCGAAGTCAGCAGCGAGCTCGTGCACGGTTCGCTGCGGATGGACGCGAAGGCGCGACGGCTGTGGCTCTCCGGCGACGAGGTCGAGGTCACGGCCCGCGAATGGCTGGTCCTCGAATACCTGTTGCGTCGTCCCGAACGCGTCGTGTCGAAGGACCAGTTGCGCATCGCGGTCTTCGGCGACGACGAGCCGGGCTACAACGCGGTCGAGGTCTACATCTCGCGGCTGCGCACGAAGTTCGAGAGCGCGGGCCTGCGCATCCGCACCGTGCGCGGCTTCGGCTACATGCTCGAAGACTTCAGGGGCGCATGACCACGCAGATCGCGAGCCTGCGGCGGCGCCTGTTCTGGCGCCTCGTGCCCGCGTTGTTCGGCGTCATCGCGCTGAGCTGCGTCACGTCGTATTTCGTCGCGCGACGTTCGGCCGACTTCGCCTACGACCAAGCGCTGATCGCGGCTGCGGCCGACGTGGCCGGCGGCGTGCACGCGAACGACGGCCACGCCGTCTTCGAGCTGACGCCGCAGTCCGAACGCATCCTGCGCAGCGACGCGCGCGACGACATCTACTTCTCGGTGCGGACCGCCGACTCCGGCGCGGGTGGCCGCGCGGGTGGTCACGCGGATTCCCGATTCCTCGGAGGCGACCGTGACCTCGCCGAGGTGGCGCCGGTCGTCGATGTCGACGAAGCCAGCACGAGCGTCCGCTTTCGCGCGAAGACGCTGCAGGCGATCTCGCTGGCGTTCGTCGACGGCACGCTGCCGTTCGTGGTCACGGTGGCCGAGACCACGCTGAAACGGCAGTCGGCCGCGCGCGAAGTCTTCGCGCGGATGATCGGTCCGACGATCGTCGTGATGTCGCTCGCGGGCCTGTTCGTGTGGCTGAGCGTGCGCGGCGGCTTGCGACCGCTCGATGATCTGAAGCGGGAGATCGAGGCGCGCTCCGAGCTCGACCTGTCGCCCGTCGACGTCGTCGGCGCGCCGTTCGAGGTGCGGTCGCTGGTCTCGGCCGTCAACCGGCTGCTGGCGCGGCTGGAGGGTGCGACGCGGGTGCACCAGGCCTTCGTCGCCGACGCCGCGCATCAGCTGCGCACGCCGCTGGCCGGCATCCAGAGCGAGATCGAACTGCTGACGACCGCGGTCGACGCCGACCATCGACAACCGCTCGCGCGGCTGCGTTTCTCGGTCGGTCGTGCGGTCCGCCTCGTCAACCAGTTGCTCGCGCTCGCGCGATCGGAGAAGGACGCCAACTCGTTGCGGCTCGAGGTCTTCGATCTGGCCGCGCTGATCTCCGGGGCGGCCGACACCTGGGTGCATCGCGCGATCGCGGTCCGCATCGACCTCGGCTTCGAGCTCAGGCCCAGCGTCGTGCGGGCCGATCCCTACCTGATCCGCGAACTGCTCGAGAACCTGATCGACAACGCGTTGCGCTACACGCCCGCCGACGGCCAGATCACGGTGGCGTGCGCACCGCGCGACGGCGACATCGAGCTGACGTTCGACGACAGCGGCCCCGGCATCGCGGCGGCGTCGCGCGAGCGCATCTTCGAGCGCTTCCATCGCGAGGCGGAGACCGGCGAGGGCAGCGGCCTCGGCCTGGCGATCGTCCGTCAGATCGCTCTGCGTCATGGTGGCAGGGCGCTCGCCGAGACGTCCGCGGCGCTCGGTGGCCTGCGTCTGTCCGTCGCACTCCCCGTCGCGGGGCCGGACGATGCGTTCGACCCTGTCACGACGGTCACAACGTGACGTCGCCATCCAGGAGGCCCCGGACCATGCATCGCAACGCTCTCGCAGGAGTGATGACCGTCGTGCTCGCCGCGTGCAGCGCGACGCCAGTCCTCGACGCGACCGGGTCGGGTCCGGGATGGCGCAAGGGCGTCGTGGTCCAGGTCGGTGACCGCGACAGCCTGGGCCCGCCGGTCGACAGCGACTGTCGCTTTCGGGAGGATGCGAATGCGGGCTCGAACGAAAAGCGCCGTTACGTCGAGGTCCAGTACTTCGTCGGTCGTCACGCGCATCTGCGGATCGTGCCGATCGACGACGGCACTCGCGTCGCGGCAGGCAATCCGGTCTTCTTCAGGTCGTTCGGTTGCGTCGCTGCACGGGTCGCGGGGCCGTAGTGTTCGCGTCGCCGCCGCCGGAACGATCGTCGTGCGTCGTCATCCGGTGTTCCGCAGTCCCGTCGCCAGCCCGTTGATCGACAGATGGATGCCGTTGACGATGCGCCCGCTCTCGACGTGAGCGCCCGAGCGCTGGCTGCGCGACCGTCGCATCAGTTCGACCTGCAGGTGGTTGAGCGGGTCGAGGTAGGGAAAGCGATGGCCGATCGAACGCGCCAGCGCCGGGTTCGAATGCAGCCGCTCCGCATGTCCCGTGATGAGCGCCAGCGCATCGCCGGTCGCGGCCCACTCGGCCTTGATGACGGCGAAGATGCGGCGCGCCTGCTGCCGGTCCTCGACGAGTTCGACGTACCTCGCCGCGATGCCGAGGTCGCTCTTGGCCAGCACCATGTCGACGTTGAGCAGCAGCGTGCGGAAGAACGGCCACTGGCGATACATCCGGCGCAGCATCGCGAGCCGGCCTTTGCGTTCGACCTCGTCGACGGCGAGATAGGCCCGGATCGCCGAGCCCACGCCGAACCAGCCCGGCAGCGAGACCCGGCACTGGCCCCAGCTGAAGCCCCACGGGATCGCGCGCAGGTCCTCGATGGCGCGCGACGGCTTGCGTGACGCGGGCCGGGAGCCGAGGTTGAGTTCGGCGATCTCGCGGATCGGGGTGCTCGCGAAGAAGTAGTCGGTGAAGCCCGGCGTTTCGTAGACCAGCTTGCGATAGGCGGTGTAGCTCGCGTCGCTGATGGCTTGCGCCGCGTCGAGGAAGGCCTGCGGCGGCCGCTCGTCGGTGCCGAGCAGCGTGGCCTCGAGCGTCGCGGAGACCAGCGTCTCGAGGTTGCGTCGGCCGATCTCCGGATGCGAATACTTCGACGCGATGACCTCGCCCTGTTCGGTCAGCCGCAGCTGTCCGTTGACCGTGCCCGGCGGCTGCGCGAGGATCGCCTGATAGCTCGGCCCGCCGCCGCGTCCGACCGTGCCGCCACGGCCATGGAACAGCCGCAACGTGATGCCGTGACCCTGCGCGGGATCGTCGAACAGCGTCACCAGGTCGAGCTCCGCGAGGTACAGCGCCCACTGGCTCGTGAACGTGCCGCCGTCCTTGTTGCTGTCGCTGTAGCCGAGCATGATCTCCTGCTCGCCGCCCGAGCGCTGGATCATCGCGGCGATGCCCGGCAGCGCGTAGACCGCGCGCATGATCGTCGCCGCGTTCTGCAGGTCGCCGATGGTTTCGAACAGCGGCACGACGATCAGGTCGCAGATCGCGCCATCGTCAGCGTCCGCG
>CAZZWS010000284.1:0-4537 GCA_964657795.1 Beijerinckiaceae bacterium | reverse complement strand
GGGAATGATGGGTCTCGTCCTCGGCATCGGCGCCGCCAGGCTCATCTCCGCGATCGGCGTACCGATGCCGCCGCCGCCGGGTCGCACGGCCGACTACATGGGCGCCGTGCTCGTGACATTGCCCATCCTCGCGTCCGCATTCGCGGTCAGCATGGTCACGACGATGCTCGCCGGCCTCTACCCGGCGCGCAAGGCATCGCGCCTCGTGATCGTCGACGCACTGCGTTTCAACCGATGAAGAAGCCGCGCTCGTTGTTCGGCGTCCAGTTCGCGGAGCTGGCGCTCGCGCTGCGCAACGTGTTCCGCCAGAAGGCGCGAACCGCGTTGACCCTCACGATCATCGGCGCCGGCGTGGCCGGCCTGATGCTGAGCGGCGGGTTCGTCGAGAACTCGCTGATCAAGCTGCGCGAGACGACGATCCACGCGCAGCTCGGTCATCTGCAGATCTATCGCAAGGGCTATTTCGCCGAGGGCAAGCGCAGTCCGTTCAAGTACCTGATCGAGAAGCCCGACGACGTGCTGTCGATGGTGCGCGCGTTGCCGACCGTGAAGAACGCGATGTCGCGCCTGAGCTTCGCCGGCGTGCTCAACAACGGCAAGAGCGACTTCGCGATCTTCGGCGAGGGCATCGAGCCCGCTGCCGAGGCGGCGCTCGGCACGCAGATGCAGATGGTCGCGGGTCGCAAGCTCGAAGCCGCCGACGGCTACGCGATCATGCTCGGCGAGGGCGTCGCCGAGGGCATGGCGCTCAAGACCGGCGACGTGATCAACCTGCTTCTCAACACCGAGGAGGGCGCGCTCAACAACCTCGAGTTCACGGTCGTCGGCGTCTTCAGGACGTTCTCGAAGGACTACGACGCGCATGCCGTCCGCATCGCGTTGAAGGACGCGCAGGAGCTGCTCGCGACGCCGGCGGTCAACGCGGTCGTCGTCGAACTGAAGGACACCGCAACCACCGAGTCCACGGCGGCGACGCTCGTCGCGAAGCTGGATGCGGGCGGCTACGAAGTGAAGACCTGGCACAACCTCGCCGACTTCTACGAGCAGACCGCCGCGCTCTTCAAGCGTCAGTTCATGTTCCTGCAGGCGATCATCCTGCTGTCGGTGCTGCTGAGCGTGGCCAACAGCGTCAACATGACGATCTTCGAGCGCACCGGCGAGTTCGGCACGTTGATGGCGCTCGGCACGCGGCGCGGTCCGATCTTCCGCATGGTGCTGATCGAGAACGTCTTCGTCGGCTTCCTGGGCAGTTGCTTCGGCGTCCTGCTCGGCCTGTTGCTGGCCGGTCTCGTCAACGCGCTCAAGCTGCCGATGCCGCCACCTCCCAATTCCAACAGCGGCTATTACGCGGGGATCGTCCTCACGCCCGGCATCGTGGTCGTCTCGTTCGTGGTCGGCCTGCTCGCGACGCCGTTGACCGCGTTGATGCCGGCGCGCCGCATCTCGCGGGTCGCCGTGGTGGATGCGTTGCGGGCCAACTAGATGTGATGTGCAATAGGTCGTTCATCCGGAAGGTTCGGGGGACTGGAGTTCTCGACGCCCCAAACCTTCCCGGAGATCGACCGGATGAACAGCCTGCCGATCGAGGCTGTTATCCAAGACCTGCCAGGCGCTCATATCAAACACAACCCCAGCCGACCTTACCGACCACAGACGAACGGCAAAGCCGAACGCTCCATCCAGACCAGCTGCGCGAATAGTCTGCGATGGCGTCTGGTCCGGCAGCGACAAGTTCACGAGCTTGATCGTCGCTCTGTACCTATTTTGGGAAGATCGCTCGAAGACGTTCGGGCGAGTAGTTCATGTTCTCGCGTAGCCGGATAAAGCCACCTCACTCAACTGACATCTGAGCCAGGACGTGGCCCGTTCATTCAGTTTGACGGTCGCGCCAAGCGAAAAGGTATAAATCCGGAAATCCAATTTAAGAAGTCGTCGCGTTTCAACTGGTCTGAGCAATGACACCGCGGCGATCGTGGCAGGCAAGTAGTGCAAGCCCGGCGATGGCATTCGCGTGAAGGCAAGCGTACCTTCGTCGATCCAGTCGCTTCCCAGGGTCCAGCCATCCAGCGGTTGCGGTATCCGAAACATCAATCGGCGCTATCGTTCAGGCTAGGGTAGATAGAAGGGCTTAGCGCTCTGTGGCAAGCCCGGGCTGTGGGTTAGCCCTGCCGGGAACTCGCCCTCAGACCCGCGCATGCAGCGTCTTTCACCGATGTTCGAACCATCCTCATCAATGGCGACCCCGCCGATTACACCGTTCTCGCTGATCGCGCTGTAGACGGTGTAGTCGTAGCGACCGGATGTGAAACGAACAAAACCTAAGCCACCGCCAGCAAGCGCCTGCTCGCTGACCACGACCGTCTTGTCAGGAGTCTGAGATGTCGCATCGGCGGGAACCTTGATCTCGACCTTGTTCGGCGTGCCGTAGCGATACTGCACCCAGCCACTGTGCGCAGACCACGGGCGGCTGGCGCAGATGGCAATTCGCTTGCTTCCCGATGGACAGTCGAAGAGGATGTCTTCCTTGGACGTACAAAGCGATGCCGCTGAAGCGTGGCCCCAAGCGAAAGCCAGCGTCAACACAAGGGACCTTCGAACGGCGTGACCAAACGACGTGCACACCAGTTGCGGCTGCTGGTGCATCACTTCTCCACAGATTGTCGGCGATGACACGTTTTCGAGCCGAGGCAAACCACGACCGGCAGCTCGCCGCGCGGGTCGCTGTGCCAGCATGAATAGAACCATCTGGCCTCCACAGACCCTGGAGCGGCTTGCTCCGCTCGCGGGTTGAAATCGCCAGCCTCTTGGCTCGGCGGGAACAACCTATTGCAACCTCGCAACTAGTCGATCTTCTTCAGATAGTCCTTCGTGAACATCTTCTCGGGCAGCTCGCGCAACTTCATGTTGCTGTACTCGAGCACCGATTGCTCGCCCTGCTTGAGCGCGTCTTCCATCACGAGACGCGTCGGTCGCATCGCGCCGGCCATCGACTTGAAGTCCCGGTACCAGCAGGTCTTGAGCAGCCGATCGGACAGGCTGTAGAACTCGGCCTTGTAGGGACGCGCGTCGGACTTGCGGACCCAGTACATGACGCGGTGATACGTGACGCCGCGATCGACCGCGTCGAGTTGCAATACGTTGTAGACGTCGCCGTCGATGGTATCGGTCCGTACGAAGCTCGGCGCGTAGTCGCCGCCGAAGTTGGCGCGTGCGAGGTCACCGTTGGCGACCTCGCCGGTGAGACGCTGGCTCAACGACAGCCGGACCGGCTGCGAGATATCCGGCATGAAGATCCACAGGTCCCGCGCCTTCATCAACAGGATCTGCCCCTTGTCGGAAGCGGGATCGGTGGTGATGACGATCGTGTTCTCGTTGCCCTTTGACAGGATGCGGTACTTGCGCGCCTCGGTCTCGCGCGCCGGGCCCGACGATGCGATGGTGACGTCGACCTGGAAGCCTTCGCGCGGGAAGCGGATCTGGTCCGAGACGTCGACGACTTCCTTCGGATCGTTCAGGTCCGCGGCTGCGGCGGAATGGACGAGACACAAGCTCATCACGAGGCCGATCGTCTGAACGGCGCCACTCGACAAACGGATCAGGGTTGCTTTCATGACATGCTCATCGTTGGACGGGGCGGGGCGGCGTTATCGCAAGCTATGATGCGGCGCGCCGTGATTCTGGCGTTGCGCGTGACCCAGTGCAAACGTGGAAAGACGGCCGGACGCCTCGTGGCGCCGAGCGGTGGCCTTCAGCTGAGAGACCGATACCGATGGAAGTCATACGCCTCGAAAACGTGACGAAGTCGTACACGGTGGGACGGCAGACCGTGCAGGCGTTGAAGGAAGTCACGCTCAGCATCGAGGAGGGTGTGTTCCTCGCCATCGCCGGCCCTTCCGGCAGCGGCAAGACCACGTTGCTGAACCTGATCGGTTGCATCGACAACGCCACGACCGGTCGTATCTGGATCGATGGCAACGACGTGGCGGGCAAGACCACCGACGACCTCGCCGACCTGCGCGCGAAGGCCATCGGCTTCATCTTCCAGACCTTCAATCTGCTGCCTGTGCTGTCGGCTGCCGAGAACGTCGAGTATCCGTTGCTCCAGCTCAAGACTTTGACGAAGCCCGAGAGAGCCGAGCGCGTCGCGCATTACCTCGACGTCGTCGGGATCAAGAAGTACGCGCATCACCGACCCAATCAATTGAGCGGCGGCCAGCGGCAACGCGTCGCCATCGCGCGGGCCCTGGCCATCCATCCGCGCATCATTCTGGCCGACGAGCCGACCGCCAACCTCGATCACAAGACCGGTGATGGCATCCTGCGGTTGATGAAAAAAATCAACACCCAGACGAAAACCACGTTCATTTTCTCGACCCACGACCAAAAGGTCATCAACATGGCGGATCGGTTGATCCGCATCGAGGACGGCGAGTTGAAGCGGTTGGGCATCAAGATCGATCGGACCTGGCTCTATGCCGACAACCCCGACAAGGAGATGAAGGTCGTATGAAGCGCGCACAAGGCAAGCGGCTGCGAC
>CAZZWS010000283.1:0-4542 GCA_964657795.1 Beijerinckiaceae bacterium | reverse complement strand
TACTGAACGGGGCCTTGCTGGAAGCTGAATGGCTGGTGACAACACCTGCTTCGACCTGAACGATCGTTCAGGTCGCCGCAAGACGGCATTCAGAGGCGACGTTCAAAATCCTGCCGACATGCCGGAACGGGATCTACGACGACGTTCCTTACTTGGTCGGAGACACGGATGAACAGGATTTTGCAGGCAAGCTGTAAGTGCTGGGGGCTGCTCTTTCTCGTCAGTGTTCTGACCTGTCACACGGCCGTTTCAGCGCCGCTGGCGCGAGACGACACCTCACTTGCAATCTCGAGCATCGGCGAGACCACGATGGGACCCCTGATGGATGCGTGGATCGACGCATTGCACGCCCGGCAGCCTGCGGCCGTGCGCGGCGCGAACTGGAAGCACGTCGGCAATGCCGCGGCCATCGGTGCACTGATGTTCGACCTGGCCGACGTTGCGCCCATGTCGCGGGCACCAACGCCCGCGGAGCTCGCGCCCTACGCCCATCAGTACGCAGGCGACATGATGAAGACACCGGTGCTCGTGAAGGTCGCGACGCGCGACGACCGGCCCGTGTATCTCGCCTTCAACAAACGGCCGGACGCGCCGCCGCCACCCGGCATTCAGGCGCTCGTCCGCTTCGCGCTGAGCGCCGAAGGACAGGACCTGGTGGGCCGCCAACCGGGACTGCACCGTCTGTCGGCTGCGGAGGTCGCCGCCGAGCAGCCGAAGATCGATGGCTTCCGTGCGGTGCTCGACCCGGCTCTACCGCGCTACGACGCGACGACACCGGTCGCGGGCGACATCCGCAGCGTCGGCAGCGACGGGATGAAGTCGCTGATGGAACGCTGGATGAACGACTTCCATGCGCTGCAGCCGGCCGTGAAGCGCGGCGAACGCTGGGAGCACCTGGGTACGCTGAACGGCTTCCATGCGCTGATGGCGGGCGAGACCGACCTCGCGCCGATGGGCCGCGAACTGTGGCCGGACGAAGCCGCCGCGTATGCAGGCCTGCACGGCGGACTGGTGCCGTTCGAGATCCGCGTGGCGCGTGGCGGCTTCGACACACAGCAGCGCACGACCGCGCAGGCCGTCTTCGTTCACGCCGGCAACCCGCTCCAGCGCATCACGATGCAACAGCTTGCCGCGGTGTTCGGCGCGTCGCAGACCATCACGCGCTGGGGGCAGCTCGGCCTGACAGGCGAGTGGGCCGACCGGCCGATCGCGATCGACATCCCGCCGCGCGTCACGCCGAACGCGATGTCGATGCAGATGATGGCGCTACAGGGGCGACCGTGGAACGCCGCGGTTCGCGAGGCGTCGGTCGCCGACACAGCCAAGTCCATCGCATCCGACCCTTCAGCCATCGGCTTCGGCGGTTTCGAAGACGGCGGGCCTGGTCTCAGGGCGTTGGCCGTCGTGCCGGCGGCTGGTGGGGATGCCGTACCCGGCAACAGCGAGACCGCATCGAGCGGCCGCTATCCCCTGACGCGCTACATGTACGTCCGCCTGCATCGCGTGCCAGGCCAGCCCCTGTCCCCGGCGGTGAAGGCTTTCCTCACCTATGTCCTGAGCCGGCAGGGACAGGAGCCCGTCCTGTACTCGGGCTACTTCCCTCTGAACGCCCGGGAGGTCGCGGAGGAACGCGCGAAGCTGGAGTGACGGGCGTGGGTCAGCGCAGTTGGCGCAATTCAGCCTCGACCTCGACGGGAGTCAAGGGAACGTAGCCCTCGATTCCGCGGCCGAGCTCGGCCAACAGGCGCTGCCCTTCGTCCGAGAGTGCGAGACGCGCATAGGCTGCGACGAACGCATCGGGCCGGCCATCCGCACCCGTGCGGAAGTAGAAATGCAGGAACGGCGATAGCGGATAGGCGCCGCTCGCCACTTCATCCCAGGTCGCCGTCGACGCAGGTGCGCCTGGAGCTTTCGACAACGGCAGCAGCCGCACGCTCGCGGGCAGCGAGTCCGCATCGACGAACCCGGCCAAGCCGATGCCGTAGCGATCGTTGGCCACCGCATCGACGACCTCGCGGTCGCTGGCCAGTCCTTCGTATCGCATCGTCGGCTTGTGCCCGGCGAAGTGAGTGTCGACGATCGATGTCAGGAAGGCCCCGTCGTTGCGGGTGCCATAGACGTGGATCGCATGCGACGGGAACGGCGTCACGCCTACCTGCCCCCAGGACCGCAGGTCGCCGCCGGTTTGTCCAATCGTGAAGACGCGCGCGACGTCGGCGAGCGTGAGTCCGGCCAATGGATTCGCAGCGTTCACATATACCCCCGGCGGGGTCTCACGGCCCTCGCCGCGGTAGCCGCGTCGGCCGATGTGGAGATCACCCGGCCGACGACCCGTCTGCCGGCGCAGCGGCTCGACCTCGCCTTCCCACGCGTCGTGCGCGACCGCCGCGAAGGCGGATACACCGGCGACGATTCCATCGATCCCCGTTGGCGGCGACTTCGAGAACAACGTGATGCGAACACCGGGATGGTCGCGGACGAAACGCGCGTTGAGGGCCTCGAGCAGCGGTGCCATCACGGTGTCGGCGACGATATAGACGGACCCGTCGTCGCGCAGGTAAGGCGCGTCTTGCGCGATCTCGATGTCGCCGACCGCGGCGCACGCGTCGGCACACAGGACGATGGACATCAGCAGGCCGACTCCCCGCGATGCCGTGCTCATGGCGCAGCCTGGAGGGTCGCGAGTTGCTCGGCCACCTGCTTCGCATCGAGCGGGACGAAGCCGTCCTGTTCGGCCGAGACGATCTGCTGCCCTTGTTTCGACAGGATCAGCCGCATGTACTCGCGCACGAACGGATCGAGCGGCTGGCCGGGCGATTGCCGCAACGCGAGGCCGACGTAGCGATCAAGCGGATAGGCGCCGCTCGCGACTTCGTCCTCGTTTCCCTGCAGGAAAGGGCCATTCGTCGAGATCGCGAGTGCGACTTGCTGCGTCTGCGGCGTGAGAAAGCCTTGCCCCGCGAAACCGATACCGTAGAGGTCCTGGCCGACGCGTCGCACGATGTCGGCGGCGAGGTCGAAGGTTTCGATGCCCGGTGCATAAGGCCGATCGTCCCACAGGTTCTTCAACATGAAGTAGCCGTAGCCGCTGGCCTCGGGGGTGCCGTAGACGTGGATCGGTCGCGCCGCCCACTCTTCCGTCGCGCCGACCTGTCCCCAGGTCGTCAGGTCGCCGCCTGGCGCGCCGGTTGTGAAAATGCGCTTCAACTGGTCCATCGTCAGTCGATGGATCGGATTGTCGCGATGCGCGTAGATCGCCATACCGGCCGTCATCCGCGGCGACGTCAACGTGCCGTGTGCGATGCGCAGTTCCAGCGGAGGCCCGCCGACGACGTTCGCGTAGGTCGCGTGCTCGAGCCGATTCACGTCGCGCGCCAGCGGACAGACCATCGTGACCCCATAGGCGAGCGCGGCCAGATTGAGCGCGTTGCCGCCGACGTTGTAGTCGACGCGGAACCGGACACCGGGATGGGTTTGCGCGAACAGCGCGTTGAATCCCTTGATGACGACGCCGATGCCGCGGTTCGCAGACACGATGCGGATAACGCCGTCAGGCAACACGTAGCCTGCGCCTTGCGGCGGTGAGACCGGCCGCGGGACGTAATCCGGCAGCGCCGGATCCACGGTCGCACCGGCGCAGGGCGAGCCCGCAAGCGCGCCAGCCAGGAGCAGCGCGAGCCGACGCACGAACGCCTAATGGGCTTCGTTCGCGGCCTTCGGCTGGAACACGAGGATGAAAACGACGATCGCGACGAACAGCGAAATTGACGCCGTGTAGCGACTCAACGCGAGGCCGCCGTCCGCCACCGGCTTGTCGAGGTAGTCGCCGACCACCGCGCCGAGCGGACGGGTGAGGATGAAAGCCGCCCAGAACAACGCGGTGCGCGAGATCTTCGTCCAGAAATACGCCGCCGCGACGAGTGCGAGAGCAACACCGAAGATCACGGCGCTGCCCGTGTATCCGAGCTTTTCCGAGTCGGCGGTCCAGTCGCCAAGTGCCGTGCCGAGCGTCTGCGAGAACATGATCGTCACCCAGTAGAAGGTCTCGGCCTTCGGTGTCCGCACGGTATCGACCGAGATCGAACCCATCGCGCGATACCAGACGAACAGCGACGCCATCAGGAGGACGAACAGCGTCGACGCGCCGCCGGCGTAGCCGATTCCGAGCGAGCGATCGAAGAAGTCGGCGAGCGTCGTGCCGACCGTGGTCGTCGCGATGATCGTCGCCCAGTACAGCAAAGGATGGAAGCGGTCGGCCTTGATCTGTGCGATGACGAAGACGATGAAGATCGCTGCGAAGATTCCGGTACTGACCAGGTAGCCCAGATCCATCGACATCGATACGGCATCGCCGGCGGTCTCGCCGAGGGTCGTCGCGAGGATCTTGATGATCCAGAAGACGAGCGTGACTTCGGGGACCTTGACGACGGCGCGATCCAGCGTGCTCATGACCAACCTTCCAATGTGGATATCGAGGGGGGAATCACTTCATCATGCCCATCTGTCGCGGCAGCCAGAGCGACAGGTCCGGCCAGTACGTCA
>CAZZWS010000282.1:0-4563 GCA_964657795.1 Beijerinckiaceae bacterium | reverse complement strand
CCCGGCACTGCCGGGCTTTCTTTCATCTGGTTCAGGCCTCGTCGGCGAGCTTGTCGCGGACCGCGAGGCAGCGTTCGAGGAGGCGTGGCGTTTCGGCTCGTTCGGTGAAGGACGCGAACGACGACGTCGGGCCTTTCCAGCGCAGCGCGTCGGCGCGCCGGAACAGCTTCGCGTCGGTCCGCAGCGTCGCCAGTCGCTTGAAGAGCAGCGCGTCCTCGTGATGCGAGCCCAGGACCTCGGCGGCCAAACCCTCGATCGGGCCCAGGCGGTTCAGCAGCCGCGCGGCGCCCACCGCGCCGATGCCCGGGACACCGGGATAGCCATCGGCGGCGTCACCGACCAGCGCGAGCCAGTCCGGGATCAGCGCGGGCGACACGCCGTACTTCGCGCGCACCCCATCCGCATCGCGGATCTGCTTGCCGCGACGATCCACCTGCACGACGCGATCCCCGCGCACGCATTGCGCGAGGTCCTTGTCCGGCGTCCAGATGCAGACCTTCGCCACGTCGGGATCGCCGTCGCAGATGCGCGCGGCCGAGGCCAGTGCATCGTCGGCTTCGAGATCGACCATCGGCCACAGGGCCACGCCCATCGCGACCAGCGCGTCCTCCAGCGGCTCGAACTGCGCGAGCAACGCGGGGTCGATGCCGGCGCCAGTCTTGTATCCGGGCCAGAGCGCGTTGCGGAACGACTCGATGACGTGATCGGTCGCGACCCCGATGTGCGGCGCGCCCTGTTCGAGCAGTTCGAGCACCGACTGCAGCACGCCCACGACCGCGCCGAGCGGTCGGTCGTTGCCCTTGTTGAAGCGCCGCAGGCCGTAGAAGTGGCGGAACAGTTCGTAGGTGCCGTCGACGAGATGGACGATGCAGGGCTCTTGAGCGCCGCTTTGCTTGGACGTGTTCGTACGCGGCGTCGGCATCGCAGGATCAACCCTTCTCGGTGGAGCCGGTCAGGTGCGCGTCCGCGTCCGCGTCTACCTTAACCTCGGCCTCCACGTCCTCGTAGTTCGCCTGCCGAAAGCGCGGCGAGCAGATCGCGAGAAAGACCAGGTCCGCATCGCCGATGTTGGTGATCCGCTGGCGGCAACGCGCCGGGATCAGCGCGACGTCGCCCGTCGTCATCGTCCGCGGTTGCAGGTCGCCGATCTCGACCAGGCCCGCACCGGAGACGACGACGTAGCGTTCGATGGTGTCGATCAGCCGATGCCAGCGCGTCGT
The DNA here is from genome assembly GCA_964657795.1 of Beijerinckiaceae bacterium. Classification (GTDB taxonomy): domain Bacteria; phylum Pseudomonadota; class Gammaproteobacteria; order Burkholderiales; family Burkholderiaceae_D; genus CAHJXF01. Next base: position 3,343 of record CAZZWS010000282.1, on the reverse strand, counting down.
CACGCCGGGCTCGACGCGGGCGCGCGCGATGGAGACGTGCGGATCGCCGGCGTCGTTCGAAAGTTCGACGATGTGGCAGCGTTCGTCGGTGAGGAACTCCGCGTGCGCGTCAGCCCTCTCGATGCGGGCTCTCATGGATCCCGGCGGCGGAGGCCGCCCCCGCGGCGGTCCTCGAAGCGGCCCTCGAAACGGCCTGCGAAGCGGGCGAGCACGCGAGGTGCGATCGTCAGGGTCGCGAGCGCGAGCAACGTGCTGACGACCGCGGTCGCCTCGCGGCCGAAGCCCGCGGCCATGCCGATCGCCGCCGTCATCCAGATGCTAGCGGCCGTCGTCAGGCCACTGACCCGCTCGTCGGCGTCTTCGGTGTCCGAGCGCTTGAGGATCGCGCCGGCGCCGAGGAAGCCGATGCCCGCGATCACGCCCTGCATGACGCGCGTCAGGTCGTTGTTCGTGATACCGGCCTGCTGCGGAATCAGGACGAACAGCGCGGCGCCGATCGCGACCAGCATGTGGGTCCGCACGCCGGCCGCCTTGCCCCGGCTCTCGCGTTCGAAGCCGAGCGCCGCACCCAGCAGCGCCGCGATCAGCAGTCGCAGCGCCACGCGGGTGATCTCGACGAGGTCGTGGAGATCGGAGAACTCGGCCGTCAGCATGGCGCCGATGCGTTCAACGAGGTTCGACACGCCGCCGCTCCGGTCAGGCCACCGTCAGCGTCACGTCGATGTTGCCCCGCGTCGCGTTCGAATACGGGCAGACCTGATGCGCCTTCTGCACGAGCTCTTCGGCCGCTGCGTGGTCCATGCCAGGCGCGTGGATCGTCAGGGCGACCTCGATGCCGTAGGCCGCTCCGACCTGACCGAGGCCGACGCTGCTGTCGATGCTGGTGTCGGCGTGCAACGCGATCTTCTCCTTGCCGGCCACGGCCTTCATCGCGCTCAGGAAGCAGGCCGCGTAGCCCGCCGCGAAGAGTTGCTCCGGGTTCGCGCCCGCTCCCGATCCGCCGAGTTCCTTCGGCGTTCCGAGCCTGACGTCGAGCGCGCCATCCGACGACTTCGCGCTTCCTTCGCGGCCTCCGGTGGCGGTGGCGTGGGCGGTGTACAGCAACTTGTCCAGGGACATGCGGTTTCCTTCCGGGTGGGTGACAGGTTCGATCAAACGGTTGCGGGGCGACGAAGCGGCATCTTCACGGGCAGGTCGTCGGGTGCGAAGACCGGCCGCTCGACGCGCTCGCCCATCACGTACACGTCGCGGATCGTGCGATCGTCGCCCAGCGTCATCAGCGCGAAGAGCACCTCGTCGATGGTCTCGCAATGCGCCATCCGCAGCCGCGTCAGCGACGAATGCGCGAGGTCGAGCACGACGAGGTCGGCTTCGAGTCCCGTCTCGATCGAGCCGATCTGCGCGCCCAGCTTCATCGCCTGCGCCGCGCCGCGCGTGGCCAGATGGAGCGCCTTGGCGGCGGACAGTTCGTGGCCGCCGAGCTTCGCGATGCCGTGCGCGGCGCTCATCGTGGCCAGCATCGACAGCGTCGTGCCGCCGCCGACGTCGCTGGCCAGCGCCACCGACACGCGCCGCGACGACCGCTTGGCCGCGGCCCAGTCGAACAGGCCGCTGCCGAGGAAGGCGTTGGACGTGGGGCAATGGACGACCGTCGTGCCGCTGTCGTGGCAGCGCTGCCACTCGCGTTCGGACAGATGGAGGCCGTGGCCGAGCAGCGTGCGCGGGCCGAGCAGGCCGTAGTGATCGTAGACGTCGAGGTAGTCGAGACGCTCGGGGAACAGCTCGGCGATCCACGCGACCTCGTCGTGCTGCTCGGAGATGTGGGTCTGGCACCAGACGTCCGGATGCGCGGCCAGGAGCGCGCCGGCGAGTTCGAGCTGTTCGGGCGTGCTGGTGGCGGCGAAGCGCGGCGTGACGACGTAGCCGAGCCGGCCGCGTCCATGCCAGCGCGCGATCAGGTCGCGCGACTCGTCGTGACCACGCTGCGCGGTGTCGAGCAGCGCGGGCGGCGCATGACGATCCATCAAGGTCTTGCCGGCGTTCATCCGCAGGTTGCGCGTCGCGGCCGCCTCGAAGAACGCGTCGACCGAGCTCGGATGGACCGTGCAATAGACCGACGCCGTCGTGGTGCCGTAGGCCAGGCACTCGTCGAGGAAGATGTCGGCGATGCGTCGCGCGTGAGCGAGATCGGCGAACTGCTCTTCGGCCGCGAACGTGTAGTGGTTGAGCCAGTCGATCAGCCGCTTGCCGCCGGCGCCGATGATCTGCGTCTGAGGATAGTGCACGTGCGCGTCGATGAAGCCGGGCACGATCAACGCGTCGCGACAGGTCGTGACCGGGATCGCCGGCGACAGGTCCCGGATCAGCGTGGCGTGATCGCCGAATGCCACGATACGGCCGTCCTCGATCACGATCAGCGCATCGGATTCGTAGCGCAGCGCGGCCTCGTCGCCGACCTCGAAGGGATCGGCCCGCAGGGTCAGCGCCGCGCCACGCAGCGCGTGGACGCGAGGCGGGGTCGCTGCCGATGATGCGGCCCGGTTTGCAGCCGGGGTTGCAGCCGATACTGCGGCGAATGCGGACATGCGCGTCTTCGGCGAAAGAGGGGTTGACGACACGGTATCGTACCGGCCTTCGTGTGTTCTCCGCAGGGTCCCCTCTTGTCCGACGATCCGATGAATCCGCTTTCCCTCTCACCCGCGCCCGCACCGGCCGCCGTGTCGCGGTCGTCCCCGACCCTGGCCGGCCTCGCGCCGATCGGCGACGAGCGTGCGCGCGTCCTGATCCTCGGCAGCTTTCCCGGCGAGGCCTCGCTCGTTGCAACACGTTATTACGGCCATCCACAGAACCAGTTCTGGCGACTGGTCGGTGGCGTCGTCGGCGTCGACCTGCACGCGATGAGCTACGACGAACGCGTCGCGGCGCTGATCGCGCAGCGCATCGCTGTGTGGGACGTCATCGCGCGCTGCGAACGGCAGGGCAGCCTCGACAGCGCGATCACGGCCGAGGTGCCCAACGACATCGCCGGACTGCTGCGGCGCTGGACGGGCATCGCGACCATCGCGTTCAACGGCGGCAAGTCGGCGAGCTACCGCAGGCGCATCGCGATGCTGCCCGAAGCGCACGGCAGGACGCTCGTCGCGCTGCCCTCGTCGAGCCCCGCCAACGCCACGCACAGCCTCGCGATCAAGCAGGCGGCGTGGCGCGAGGCGCTGGTGCCGTCGCTCGGCGCGGACGCGTGACATGAGCGATCGCCCGCGTTCACGCACGCAGCCCGTCGCGCGTCGTCGCATCGCTGACGCGCCGGTCTCCCGTCGTCGCATCGCTGACACGCCGGCCTCAC
>CAZZWS010000281.1:0-4570 GCA_964657795.1 Beijerinckiaceae bacterium | reverse complement strand
GCGTCGACCGCCTCGTCGTCCACGCAGGCCTCGACCGATGTCGACAGGGCGCACCATCATCACGGTGGCAAGCTGCAGGCCGATCTGCAGAGCCTGATCGCGGAACTGGGTTCGTCGTCGAGTTCGGGCACCGACTCGACCACCAGTTCGACATCCGGCACCACGTCGACCGACTCGACGTTGGCGACGCTCGAGAAGAGCTTCGATGCCCTGCTGTCGCAGAGCGGCGCGTCGACCACGTCGACCACGTCGGCTACGTCCGGCACGACGGGAACGAGCAGCGACAGGCTCACGGCGTTCCTGCAATCGCTGGCCTCGAACCTGAGCGGCGCGCCGGCCACCGGCAACATCGTGTCGACGACGGCCTGAAGCGATCGGCGGCCGGTGGCCGAGGCGTCGCGCCTCCGTCGTCGGCTGTCGTCCGGGACCGCGACCGCCCGCGCGTCGACCGCGCGTCGACTCCTGCACTCAGGAGCCGCTCTCCGCGAAGAACGGCAGGATGCGTTCGAGCAGCGCGGCGGGCGCTTCCTCGGCGATGTAGTGACCGCACGGCAGCGGCTCGCCGCGGACGTCCTGCGCGACGCGGCGCCATTCGACGAGTGGATCGAAGCAGCGCTGGACGACGCCGTCGGCGCCCCACAACGCCAGCAACGGCTGTCGCATCAGGCGGCCCGCGGCGCGGTCGGCCCGATCGTGTTCCAGATCGATCCCCGCGGCCGCGCGATAGTCCTCGCAGAGGCCATGCGCGGCGCCCGGCTGCGACAGGCCCCGCGTGTACTCGGCCAGCGCACGGGGGTCGAACGGGGCGAGGCCCGCGCTGCGCCGGCCCATCACGTCGCGCAGGTAGGCGGCCGGGTCGGCATCGATCAGGCGTTCGGGCAACGGCGCCGGCTGGATCAGGAAGAACCAGTGCCAGTAGGCCCGTGCGAAAGCCTCGCCGGTCTGTTCGTACATGGCGAGCGTGGGAGCGACGTCGAGCAGCGCGAGCCGACCGACGACCTCCTGATGATCGACCGCCATGCGATGCGCGACGCGCGCACCGCGGTCGTGGGCGAGCACATCGAAACGCGCGAAGCCGAGGCCGCGCATCAGCGCGACCTGATCGGCCGCCATCCTGCGTTTCGAATAGTTCACGTGATCGGCGGCGCCCGGCGGCTTCGAGGAGTCGCCGTAACCGCGCAGGTCGGCCGCGACCACGGTGCGGCTGCGCATCAGCGCCGGCGCGACACGATGCCAGATGGCGTGCGTCTGCGGATGGCCGTGCAGCAACAGCAACGGCGGTCCGCTGCCGCCGACGACGGCTGCGATGCGGATGGTCTCGCCATCCTCGACGGCGACATCGACCACGCGATGCGCGAAGCCCGGAAAGAGTTCTGCGGCGATGTCGGTCATCACGGTCTCCCTGGTCAAGCGACGTCCATCGATCGGCCACGACGCGAGCGCCGACGGACATTCTGGGAGCGATTCACCGCGACCGGCGAAAAGAAGGACACGCCCCGGCAGGACCGGGGCGCGTCGCAGGACTTCAGCCGTCGATGTGGCCGCTGTCGACGTGAGCGCTGTCGACCTGATGCGGATCGAACGGCCGGATCGCGGCCGTGGCCGGCAGCGGGCCGCCTGCGCGCTCCGCGTTGAAGCGCTCGGCCGAGATCGTGACGATGACCGGATCGAGCCGGATCACGTCGGCGGGGCGGACATCGCGGGCTTCGAGGGCCGGCCCGTTGGCGACGATGACGACGGCCGACGTGAGCGCGAGCCCGACGCCGAGGCCGAAGACGAAACGGCCGAGGCCGCGGAGGATGTGGTCGATGGTGTTCATGGTGTTTCCTTGCTGGTGACAGGGTGTGCCCCGCCTGTTGTGAATGCCGCGCGCGTGGTGCTCGTTGCGGGCGATGGGTGATCGCCGTCGTTTGTGCTTGTTCATCTCGCCTCCTTTCGTGAACCGTTCCATCGAGGGTGTGCTCGAACGCGAGTGCAGCACGCTGCCCAGCGCCCTCGCAGCACGACGCCTTTCGGCGGCGCACATACCGGCCGCCCTTCGCTGAAAGGGGTCGACGGCCGTGGTGTTCAAACACACGCTCGATGGAACGGACCGGCCGACGATCGAAGGACCATCGCGCCGGCATTGCAAAACAAAAAGCCCGGAACCCTCTGCAGGGATCCGGGCCTCGAAAGACATTCGAGGGCAGAAGGTCGGCTACGCGCCGTCTTCTCCCGGATACGCCGCAAACATCGCTTGCCGCGTCTGATCGATCCGCTTCGTCCCTCGCGATCGCCGGCCATCGGTCCGCCCGACGCCCACGCCGACGGCCCGGCCCCGCGCGGAAAGCGCGGACGGCGAGTGACGGGTGGAGGGACGAAGAAGATTCACGATGAACGGATCCTGCTGCCTGGTGGAACGGAAGAAGTGGACGAACGAAGAGAGGGGAAAAGGGACGAACAAAGGGACGAACGAGCGGACGATCGGGACGAACAAGCGGACGATCGATCTGGCGAAGAATGGATCGAGCTCAGTCGCCAGCCGCGAATAGTAAAGAATCTTTACATCGGCGTCAACACTTTCCTGCGCGGAACAGTCGCATGATCACGACGGGCGTGGCACGATCGGCCACTTGCCGCATCGGTAAAGAGTCTTCACATCGCTCTCGCCGGAATGCGACAATTCCCGCGTTGCCACTCCGCCCATGCCCGTGTCCGACATCACCGTCATCCGCCGCCACAACGTCCTCGCCCTGTTCCAGCGCTTCGCCGAAGCGCAGATGCGGGCGGGCGTCGCGCCGAAGGGTCTGGAGCAGACCTTCGCGCAGCACCTGCAGGTCAGCCCGAGCATGTGGTGCCAGATCAAGAGCAGCCGGCCGATCGGCGACAAGCTGGCACGACAGATCGAGTCGTCCTGCCGGCAACACGTCGGCTGGCTGGACGAGGAACGCGCCGAAGACGGGCTGACCGCCAGCGAGCAGCGCTTCCTTTCGGCGGCGCTGCAGGCGTGGCGGACGACCGATCCGGAAGGCCGTCGCCGGCTGAAGGCGTCGTTGCGGGCGACCGACCAGGCCTGACCCGGTCTTGCCACGCGGGTGACGTCGACTTCCCCTGCCGCTTCCGCCTCGCGTGGGCGACTCCGCAACGGTCTCGTACGTCGAGTCTTGACCGGAAGGTATGCCCTTTGCATGCTCGCGGTTGCCGGGCGCCTGGTCCTGGCACACCAACGAGGTTCGGGGAGAGTTCATGCAAACACGCGTCCTGTGTGCGGTCGGGATCCTGCTGCTGGCGGCCGGCTGTGCGACGAGCCAGAAGAGCGTCGCTCTCGCGAAGGGCACGATCGGGCCGGACCGCGGCCGCGTCGGTGTCGTGATGACGAAGGTGCCGAAGCCCGACACCCATTTCCCGGGAGCGGCCTGTCTGCTGTGTTACGCGGCGGCGTCGGTCGCCAACCAGTCGCTGACGAATTACGCGGGAACCCTGTCGACCGCCGATCTAACCGTCGTCCAGGACGACATCGCGGCCCGTCTGCGGGCGCGCAACGCGGAGGTCGTGATCATCGCGACGCCGCTCGATCTGGACACGCTGCCCAACTTTCGCGGCACCGGCACGAATCAGCCGAACAAGGATTTCTCGGACCTTCGCCGTCAGTACCGGATCGATCGTCTGGTGGTGATCCGCATCGCGGCCATCGGCTTCAGCCGCAACTACGCGTCGTACATTCCTACCAGCGATCCGAGCGGCTTCATCGACGGCGCCGGGTCGATGGTGGACCTCGCCACCAACAGCTACGAGTGGTACATGCCCTTCCATATCGTCAAGGGCTCGGAGGGACCGTGGGACGAGCCCCCGAAGTTTCCGAACCTGACCAACGCCTACTTCCAGGTCATCGAGATGGGCAAGGACCGCTTCGCCGAAGCCTGGGCCGAGTGATGGTCGCCGGCCGCTTCCTCCAGCCCGGACGCGCCCTGGTCCGTTCGGTGATCGCCGTCGCGTGCGTGATCGGCGATGCGACCGCGCAGGAGGCGATCACCGGCGACCTCGCGTCCACGGCGACCGTGCCGGATTTCACGTTCCGGATGCCGGACGAAGACCGGATCGTCTATCACGGCATGGTCGACCGGGACCGCGCGGGCCTCGGCGCACAGGCGTTCCTCTATCCCGCCCCGGGACTGGTGGGTCTGGCGGCCGCCGTGATCACGCACGGCATCGTAGTCAACGCGACCCGCGACAAGCTGCAGGCCCGGCTGGAGGCGGAGGCGGACGAACTCGCCGCCCCCTACGTCGACAGTGCCGCCGACTTCCGCTATCGCGACCTGCTGACGGCCAGCTTCGAGCGCATGTCGACGTCGGGCGGCAAGACCTTGGCCGGCGCCGAGGGCGTGACGTCCTCGCGATGGCTCGTCGACCATCGACCGGTCTTCCTGATCAGTCGGGACCAGCGCGCGGTCGTGCTCGAGAGCCACGTCACCATCCATGCGACGGACCGGCCCGACCGGCCGCTCTACGAGAACGTGCTGCGTGTCGTCTCGGCGCCGGCGCCGGCGGACGACCCGCTGCAGTACTGGACCGGAGAACACGGGCTGAAGCT
>CAZZWS010000280.1:0-4587 GCA_964657795.1 Beijerinckiaceae bacterium | reverse complement strand
CTTCCACGCCAACGTCATCGGATACGCCGAGGAACTGCTCGGCGACGTCCTCACGTTCGCCATGCCCGCGGACAACTGCGTCAGCCGCTACTTCAAGGCGCACGCGATGCTGGGCCATCGCGATCGCGGCCTGATCGCCGAAGGCGTCTTCGCCGTGCTGCGTCGCAAGCTCGAATACGCGCAGCTCGCGCAGAGCGGCACCGGGTCGCTGACCCGTCGCATGCTGCTGCTCGGGCTGGCCGACACCGCGGGCGTCGAGCCGATCGCGGGCTCGCTCGATGCCGAGGAGCGGACCTGGCTGCGCCGCGTCGGCACCATCGATCGCAGCACCATGCCCCTGGCGACGCGGACCAACCTGCCCGACTGGCTGTTCGCGGCGCTCAAGACCCGTTTCCCCGAGTCCGAGGTGTCCGCGATCGCGGCGGTCCTCAACCGGCCGGCGCCGCTGGATCTGCGCGTCAACACGATGCGCACGTCGCGGGCCGACGCGCTCGAAGCGATGCGCTCGGCCGGGCTCGAAGCCGAACCCACCGCGCTCGCGCCGCACGGCATCCGCCTCAAGGGCAAGCCGGCCCTGGCCGCGCAACGCATCTTCATCGACGGTCGCATCGAGGTGCAGGACGAAGGCAGCCAGCTGCTGGCGTCGCTGGTCGCGCCGAAGCGCGGCGAGCTGGTCGTCGACTTCTGCGCCGGCGCCGGCGGCAAGACGCTGGCGCTCGGCGACCTGATGCGTTCGACCGGGCGGCTCTACGCCTTCGACGTGTCGGCCGGTCGCCTGTCGAAGCTGAAGCCGCGCTTAGCGCGAAGCGGCTTGTCGAACGTGCATCCGGTGCAGATCGAGAACGAGCGCGATCCCAAGCTCAAGCGCATGGCCGGCAAGGCCGACCGCGTGCTGGTCGATGCGCCCTGCAGCGGCCTCGGCACGCTGCGGCGCAATCCCGATCTCAAATGGCGCCAGACGCCGGAGTCGGTCCGCGAACTGACACGGAAGCAGGGTGCGATCCTCGGTGCGGCCGCGCGGCTGCTGAAGCCGGGTGGCAGGCTGGTGTATGCGACCTGCAGTCTGCTGCCCGACGAGAACCAGAAGATCGTCGAGGAGTTCCTGCTGCTGCACGCGGACTTCGCACTCGTGTCGGCCACCGATCTGCTTCGTGAACAAGGCATCGCGCTCGACGAGCGCGTCGACCCGTCGGCCTTCCTGGAGCTGTGGCCGCATCGCACGGGCACCGACGGCTTCTTCGCGGCGGTGCTGACGCGACGACCTGCCTGAATTGAGACGCTGTCAACCCGGCGAAGGCCGGGGCCGAGTTCGTGCAGGATCGCATCGCGCGCGACCTGGATCGCGGCGTTCGCCGGACCGACAAATCCATAGCGGCGCGCTCGCGAGGGAACGACGACGCACGACGGGGCTCAGAACCCGACAGATGACGGATCCATTGTTTTCGTTTATCCAATCGCCATGAAAGACGACTCCTTCGACTCGATCCTGGTCGACACCTGGCATGAGTTGCAGCGCCCCCAGTTGCTGGTGCAGCTCGGCGTCATCTTCGGCTGCTTCGTCGTGGCCTGGTTCATCACGTACGCGCTGCGCAAGGGTCTGCGGCGGAGAGCACAGCGCTACGTCGAGATCAATCCGGAGCGCAACCGGAAGCTCCTCAAGACGCGCTTCGCGGACCTGGACCGCATGCTGGCGCCGTTCATCGGCTGGATCACGCTCAGCATCAGCTACCACGTGATGATCAACAATCGTCAGCCCGCGCACGTGGTCCGCGTCATGGCGATCCTGTCGATCGCTTCCGTGCTGATCGACCTCGGGCTCTACACGTTGCGGCGCGTGTTCAAGCCGAGTCCGGGGATGATGCTCGTCGAGCGCTGGTTCGGCATCGTGGCGTGGCTCCTCGTGGCTCTGAAGGTGACCGGCTTCTTTCCCGTGGTCGTCGCCGCGCTGAGCGGGCCGGAGGCGACGTACACGTTCGGCAAGAACTTCGACATCAGCGTCTGGCAGGTGCTGTCCGCCGTCGTGTGGATCGCGATCACGCTGATCGCGGCGCTCGGCCTCGGTTCGTTGCTCGAGTCGCGGCTGATGCGTTCCGACTCGATCGATCCGAGCATCCGCATCGTCCTCGCGCGGCTCGGCAATGCGCTGCTGATCGTGTTCGCGATCCTTATCGCGATGAGGCTCGTCGACATCGACATCACCGTGCTGTCGGTCTTCGGCGGCGCGCTCGGCGTCGGGCTCGGGCTCGGCCTGCAGCGCATCGCCAGCAACTACGTGTCGGGCTTCATCATCCTGCTCGACCGCAGCCTGCGCATCGGCGACGTGATCACGGTGGACAAGTACAACGGCAGCGTCACGCAGATCCGCACGCGCTGCACGGTGGTCCGCTCGCCGGCCGGCGTCGAGGCGCTGGTTCCGAACGAACTGCTGCTCAATCAGGCGGTCCAGAACTTCAGTTACGGCGACACGAACGGCAACGCGGTGACCAGCATCCGGGTGGCCTACGACACGGACATCGAGGAAGCGATGCGCCTGATGATGGCCGCGACGTCGGCTCAGTCGCGCATCATCGCGGATCCGGTCACCACTTGCACCCTCAAGGAATTCGGCGCCGACGGCATCCTGCTGGAACTGACGTTCTGGGTGGCCGATCCGGAGGCGGGAACCGATGTCCTGCGGTCCGACGTCAACCGCGCCATCTGGGCCGCGTTCAAGAAGGCGGGCATCCAGGTGCCTTTTCCGCAGCGCGAAGTCACGGTGCGGTCGTCACCGCCATCGCTGGCCAGTCCGGCTTGAAGGACGGCTCGTGCGCGCGGCGCCCGCTCGGAGGTCCTGCGCCGTCCGACCATCGTTTTCGACCAGCGGTCGCGCGGTCTGTGGTATCGACGGGATGTGCCCTTGGATCGCGGCGGTTCGACCCCATATCCCTTTATAATCCGGGGCTTCAACCCGGTTGCGGCGCGGCGGTGACACTGCCGCGCAGGTTTGTTCGCACTGGGCACCTGCACAGTGCATCAGCGGAGATTCGATGATTCCCCAGGAAGTCCTCAGCTTCATGTCCGGTGGTCTGCTCGACTGGCCGATCTGGAAGGTCGTCGTTGCCGCGCTCGTGCTCACGCACGTCACCATCGCGGGCGTGACGATCTACCTGCATCGCTGCCAGGCTCATCGCGCGCTGGATCTTCATCCGGTCGTCTCGCATTTCTTTCGCGGATGGTTGTGGTTGACGACCGGCATGCAGACCGGCGAATGGGCGGCCATCCATCGCAAGCACCATGCGAAGTGCGAGACCGCCGAGGACCCGCACAGCCCGCAGGTCAAGGGCATCCGCAAAGTGCTTTTGCAGGGCTCGGAGCTGTACATGGCCGAGGCCGACAACGACGAGACCATCGAGAAGTACGGTCGCGGCACGCCGGAAGACTGGGTCGAGCGCAACGTCTACAGCCGCTACGTGTGGCACGGCGTCGGCCTGATGCTCGTCATCGACTGGATGCTGTTCGGCATGGGCATGGGCACGACGGTGTGGGCGGTGCAGATGTTGTGGATCCCTTTCTGGGCCGCCGGCGTCATCAACGGCGTCGGACACTTCTCGGGCTATCGCAACTTCGACTCGCCGGATGCCGCGCGCAACATCGTGCCGTGGGGCATCCTCATCGGCGGTGAAGAGCTGCACAACAATCACCACACCTTCGCCACGTCGGCCAAGCTGTCGAGTCGCTGGTACGAGTTCGACATCGGCTGGATGTACATCCGCATCCTGTCGGCCCTCAAGCTCGCGACGGTCAAGAAGGTCGCGCCGAAGCCGCGTTTCGCGGCCAATCCGCGTCCGCACGTCGACCTGGCCAACCTGCACGCCGTCATCGCGCATCGCTACGACGTGATGGCCAAGTACGCCAAGTCGTTCAAGCGCGCGTATCGCGAAGAGGTCGCGCGTCTGGAGACGACGGTCAAGGCCGGCAGCAGCGCGGATCAGAACGCGGCGCAGGACCTGGTCGCGGTCAAGACGGCGCGTCGCTGGTTGCTGAAGGACGTCGCCCAGCTGTCACCGGTCCACCGCGACAAGGTCGCAGGCGCCCTGGCCGAAAGCCCGATGCTGGCCAAGGTCCACGAGATGCGTGCCGAACTGGCCGCCATCTGGGAACGTTCGAGCGCGTCGAGCGAACAGTTGCTGGTGTTGCTGCAGGACTGGTGCAAGCGCGCCGAGGAGAGCGGCGTGCGAGCTCTGCAGGACTTCAGCCTGCGCCTGCGCAGCTACGCCTGATCGGGACCTGGGCGGGTCGATCGAAAAGCCCGCTTCGCGCGGGCTTTTCGTTGTCTGCGCGGATGATCCGATGTGGGTCCCCCGAGAGGACGGCGGCTAACGACCGCATTACGTTCTCGCAATACGTTCTTCGCGAGAGGACTGCATTGCCGTCGCAGGCACCCCATCGACACTCGCGCACGAGGCCAAACGCCCAAAAGAAAAGCCCGCAGGAGCGGGCTTTTCGGGGATGCCGTGCCGACGATTATTTGATCTTGGTCTCTTTGTAGGCCACGTGCTTGCGCGCGATCGGATCGAACTTCTTGATTTCGAGTTTTTCCGGCGTCGT
>CAZZWS010000279.1:0-4598 GCA_964657795.1 Beijerinckiaceae bacterium | reverse complement strand
TTCACCGAGTTCCAGACGCCGATCCTCACGGCCTCCTCGCCCGAGGGGGCGCGCGACTACCTCGTGCCCTCGCGCGTCCACCCCGGCAAGTTCTACGCGCTGCCCCAGGCGCCCCAGCAGTTCAAGCAGCTCATCATGGTGGCGGGCTTCGACCGCTACTTCCAGATCGCGCCCTGCTTCCGCGACGAGGACGCCCGCGCCGACCGCTCGCCCGGCGAGTTCTACCAGCTCGACATCGAGATGAGCTTCGTGACGCAGGACGACGTGTTCGACACGGTGGAGCCCGTGCTGCGCGGCATCTTCGAAGAGTTCGGCGGCGGCAAGCGCGTGCGGGCGATGCTGGTCTATGCCGCGGGCGAATGGGCTGCGGTTCGAGGTCATGCAGCAGGCGCCGACGATGCGCGGCTCGACGCGGCCGCGTGCGCCGTCGAGCTGATCCACGCCTATTCGCTGGTCCACGACGACCTGCCGTGCATGGACGACGACGACCTGCGACGCGGCCAGCCGACGGTCCACGTGGCCTACGACGAGGCCACCGCGCTGCTGGTGGGCGATGCGTTGCAGTCGCTCGCATTCGAGGTGCTGGCCGGGGCGACCTCGTCGACCGCTGCGCTGCTGTTGCTCGCGCGTGCCAGCGGGTCGCTCGGCATGGCCGGCGGGCAGGCCATCGATCTCGACAGCGTCGGCAAGCCGCTCGCGTGGCCCGACCTCGAAGTCATGCATCGCGCGAAGACGGGTGCCTTGCTCCGTGCGTCGGTGCTTTTGGGCGCGGCCGTGGGTGTGACCGCGCAGCGCTCGTCGAGCGAACCGGAAAGCACGGCACTCGATCGCTACGCCGCCGCGGTCGGGCTCGCGTTCCAGGTCGTGGACGACATCCTCGACGTCGAGACCGACAGCGCCACGCTGGGCAAGACCGCCGGCAAGGACGCCGAGAACGACAAGCCCACCGCCGTCACCACGCTCGGCCTCGCGCAGGCGAAGACTCTTGCGGCCGCATTGCGCGACGAGGCCCACGCGGCGCTCGGCGAGTTGCAGCGCGACTTCGGCGGCGACGTAGGACGCCTGCGCGACCTCGCGGCGTTCATCATCGACCGTTCATACTGAAAGACGCGCACGCGACCAGCCCTTCGCCTACGCTCATTCGCTCACCGACGCCTTACGCTCTTCTTCAACGTATGAACGATCTGCTCAACCTGATCAATTCGCCGGCCGACCTGAAGAAGCTCGAACGGCACCAGCTTCACACGCTCGCGCAGCAGTTGCGCGCGTACGTGCTCGATTCCGTGTCCAAGACCGGGGGGCACCTGTCGTCGAACCTGGGCACGGTCGAGCTGACGATCGCGTTGCACTACGTGTTCGACACGCCCGAAGACCGCATCGTCTGGGACGTCGGTCATCAGACCTATCCGCACAAGATCCTGACGGGCCGGCGCGACCGCATGCACACGTTGCGGCAGAAGGACGGCATCTCGGGCTTCCCGCGTCGCGCGGAATCCGAGTACGACACGTTCGGCACCGCGCATTCGTCGACCAGCATCTCGGCTGCGCTCGGCATGGCCGCGGCCGCGAAGATCAAGGGCGAACGGCATCGCAAGAGCATCGCGGTGATCGGCGACGGCGCGATGTCGGCCGGCATGGCCTACGAGGCGCTCAACAACGCCGGCGTGATGCCCGACACCGACCTGCTCGTGATCCTCAACGACAACGACATGTCGATCTCGCCGCCGGTCGGCGCGCTCAACCGCTATCTCGCGCGGCTGATGAGCGGCAAGTTCTACGCGACGGCCAAGAACGTCGGCCGCAACGTCCTCGGCGTCGCGCCGCCGCTGTTCGAGCTCGCCAAGAAGTTCGAGGAGCACGCGAAGGGCATGATCGTGCCGGCCACGATGTTCGAGGAGCTGGGCTTCAACTACATCGGACCGATCGACGGGCACGATCTCGAGTCGCTGATCCCCACGCTCGAGAACCTGAAGCAGCTCGGCGGCCCGCAGTTCCTGCACGTGGTGACGAAGAAGGGGCAGGGCTACAAGCTCGCGGAAGCCGACCCGGTGCTGTATCACGGCCCCAGCAAGTTCGACCCGATGGTCGGCATCGCGCCGTCGACCGGCACCGCCAAGAAGACCTACACGCAGGTCTTCGGCACGTGGCTCTGCGACATGGCCGCGGCCGATCATCGGCTGGTCGGCATCACGCCCGCGATGCGCGAAGGCTCGGGCATGGTCGAGTTCGAGCGGCGCTTCCCGGCGCGCTACTTCGACGTCGGCATCGCCGAGCAGCACGCCGTCACGTTCGGCGCGGGCATCGCGACCGAGGGTCTGAAGCCGGTCGTCGCCATCTACTCGACGTTCCTGCAGCGCGGCTACGACCAGTTGATCCACGACGTGGCGTTGCAGAACCTCGACGTCACGTTCGCGCTCGACCGGGCGGGTCTCGTCGGCGCGGACGGTGCAACGCATGCCGGCAACTACGACATGGCGTACCTGCGCTGCATCCCGAACATGGTCGTCATGGCCGCGTCCGACGAAGCCGAATGCCGCGCCATGCTGACGACCGCGTTCCTCCACGACGGTCCGGCCGCGGTGCGTTATCCGCGCGGCACGGCGGCGGCCTCACATGCCTCGTCGGGCAGTGTTTCGTCGCTCGCGCCGCTGGTCATGGGCAAGGGCGTGGTTCTGCGGGACATCGCTGCGGTTCGTGCTCCGACTGCCACGCATCGCGGCACCGCGCGCGTCGCCATCCTCGCATTCGGTTCGATGGTCGGACCGGCGGTCGCGGCCGGCGAGGCGGTGGATGCGACGGTCGCCAACATGCGCTTCGTCAAGCCGCTCGACGCCGCGCTGCTCGCCGACCTGGCCGAGCGTCACGATCTGCTGGTCACGGTCGAAGAAGGCTCGATCATGGGCGGCGCCGGTTCCGCCTGCGCCGAAGCGCTGGCCGAGGCCGGCATCGTCAGGCCGGTCTTGCATCTCGGCCTGCCGGACCTATTTATCGATCACGGCGATCCCGTGCAACTCCTGTCGGCATGCGGACTGGACGCCGACGGCATCGCCGCATCGATCCGGGGGCGTGCCGCGCAGATATCCAGCCGTCGCGAGGCGTTGCCGGATCCGCAGCCCGGCGAGTCGCGCGAGCCGCGACTCGTCGTCAACAACGGCTGACGCCGCCCGTCGCCTTCGCTTTCTTGTTCGATCTCTTGCCCGATCCTCCGGCCGCGCCGCGCGTGGACTCCAGATGAATGCACCCGACCCGTTGAAGTCCCTGTCGTCGTTCGACCTGCCCGATGTGCAGGGGTCGGTCGACTCGCGTCGCCTCGCCATCCAGCGCGTCGGCATCAAGAGCGTGAGGCACCCGATGACGCTCCGCGACGGAGCGGGGGGCGTGCAGCACAGCGTCGGGGTGTGGAGCATGGACGTGCGCCTGCCCGAGACGCAGAAGGGCACGCACATGTCGCGTTTCGTCGCGTTGCTCGAGGAGCGACGCGAGCCGGTCGACGTCGGGAGCCTGCGTTCGTTGCTGGTGACGATGGCCGGCAAGCTCGAAGCCGACGAAGGCCGCATCGACGTCACGTATCCGTTCTTCATCACGAAGACCGCGCCGGTGTCGGGTGTCCAGAGCCTGCTCGACATCACGGTCACGCTGTCGGGTCGCGTCGTCGATGGCCGTACCGACGTGTCGCTCGCGGTCGTCGTGCCCGTGACCAGCCTGTGCCCGTGTTCAAAGAAGATCTCCGACTACGGCGCGCACAACCAGCGCTCGCACGTCACGATCACCGCGGGACTCGGCCACGACAGCGACATCGCGGTCGAGGAACTGGTCCGCGTGGCCGAGGAAGAGTCGTCTTGCGAGGTCTACGGACTACTGAAGCGCCCCGACGAGAAGTACGTCACCGAGCGCGCCTACGACAACCCCAAGTTCGTCGAGGACCTGATCCGCGATGTGGTCGCGCGCATCGACGCCGATCCGCGCATCGGCCGCTACGTGGTCGAGGTCGAGAACTTCGAGTCGATCCACAACCACAGCGCCTACGCGCGCATCGAACGCGGCGAGCCGGCCGCCGGTTCGCCCGCCTGACGTCGACGATCGCGCGACCGCGGTCGTGCAGTCTGTCCTGAATCCTGGAGTCGCGCGTTCGTCGCGGGATACGGCCCTGCGGTTGCGACGATGAGCGCCGCGCTGCGGACCGCGTTGGCGCTGTCGCTCGGGGCGGCCGTTTCGCTCGGGCTGGCGCGCTTCTCGTACGCGCTCGTCTTGTCGGCGATGCAGGCGTGCCTCGGCTGGAGCTGTGTGTCACCGCCGGTGCGATGAACACCGTCAATGCGGCCGGTTACCTCGCGGGCACGTTGCCGACCGCGCGCTGGTCCGTCACAACCTGCCACCCGAGAGCTGGTCGGGGCGAATCGCGGCGTTCACGACCGTCTTCGTAGCCGGGCAGATCGTCGGGCCCATGCGCGTCGGATGGGTCGCCGATGCGGCAGGCGGCCTGCGCAACGGCTTCGCGTTCGCTGCGGCGGTGCGGGCGGTCGCCACGATGACCGCGTGGCGGCAAGGCCCCTGTCCGTCTGGCGCGGGTCGGGAGCGCTGCGCCGATCAAGGGTCTA
>CAZZWS010000278.1:0-4661 GCA_964657795.1 Beijerinckiaceae bacterium | reverse complement strand
AGGGCGACGACGGGGAGGTCGACGATGGGGTCAGCGACAACGAGAGCATCGACGACCGGGACGTCGCGACGACGCGCTTCGCTGCGTCCGGCGAGCACTGGCTGCTCGACTGCCACGAGGTCGCGGCTTCCCGGCTGACCGATGCGGCGACGCTCGAAACGCTGTTGCGCGACGCGGCCATCGCCGCCGGCGCCCGGGTCCTGTTCAGCCACTTCCATCGCTTCGGCAACGGACCGGATGCCGGCGTCACCGGCGTCGTGCTGCTGGCCGAATCGCATCTGACGATCCACACCTGGCCCGAGCACGGTTTCGCGGCGATCGATCTCTTCCTGTGCGGCGCGACGCAACCGGCGCGTGCCGTGGCGTCCATCGAGCGCGGGCTCGGCGCAGCGCGGATCGTCGAACGCCGCCAGCGGCGCGGACTTGTCCAGCCGTCGGCGACTCGAACGATTTGACACAACTTCGACGGAAGTGTGGTCGTTGACGACCACTCGCCTCCGAACATCTGCGCGGCGACGCGGTCGAAATGGCGAACCATCGGACGGGGATCACATGACTTCATCACATCGCACCAGCCTGGCGCTCATGATCGCGGCGCTCTGCATCGGCGCGCCGGCCTTCGCGCAGGATCGCTATCGCGAGCACGATATCGATCGCGGCGGACCACCGTTGCACCTCGACCAGCGCTATCACCACGATCATTACTACCCGACGCGGGGATACGCGTTCGCGGCGTTGCCTCGCGACAGCGTCCGCATCGGCTTTCGCGGCGGCGATTTCTACTATCACGCCGGCGTCTGGTTCCATCCCGACGGCGGTCGGTTCATCGTGGCCGCGCCGCCGTTCGGCGTCGTCGTGCCCGTACTGCCGCCGGCCTACGCGACCGTCGACGTGGGTGGCGCGCCTTATTACTACGCCAACGGCGTGTATTACGCGCCGGCGCCGGGTCGGGGCTACGTGGTGGTCCAGCCGCCGCCGGGTGCCGACCCGGAGGGCGACGATCCCGCCTATGCGGCCGCCGGACCCTCACAACCTTCTTACGATCCGCAGCAGGGCCAGCAGCCGTACGGACCGCCGCCGCTCGACCCGCAGCAGCCGTACGCGCCACCGCAGCCCTACAGCCCGCAGGCGGCCAATCAGCCGCGCCCGAGCGGCAACGGCGACCCCGTCGTCTATCCGCGCAACAACCAGCCGCCGCAGCAGGTCGAGGCGGACAAGACCGACTGCTTCCGCTGGGCCACGCAGAACAGCGTCGGCAGCAGCGCACCGGTCTTCCAGCGCGCGTTCGCGGCATGCATGGACGGACGCGGATACAGCGTGCGCTAGGGACGCCGGAGTCTCACGATCTCAGGCCGCGACCAGCCGCGCGGCCGACGATCGTCCATCGCGACGATGCGCCCGGCGATACAGGACCGGCAGCACCAGCAGCGTCAGGAACGTCGACGACAGGATGCCGCCGATGACGACCGTGGCCAGCGGTCGCTGCACTTCGGCGCCGGTCCCGGTCGCGATCGCCATCGGGATGAAGCCGAGCGATGCGACCAGCGCGGTCATGAGGACCGGCCGCAGGCGGGTTAGTGCGCCCTCGCGGATCGCGTCGTCGAGACTTCGGCCGTCCTCCCGCAGGCTGCGGATGGAGGACAGCATCACCAGGCCGTTGAGCACCGCGATGCCCGACAGGGCGATGAAGCCGACGGCGGCCGAGATCGACAGCGGAATGCCGCGAGCCCAGAGCGCGATCACGCCGCCCGTGAGCGCGAACGGGATGCCGGTGAAGACCAGCAACCCGTCCCTGACGCTGCCGAACATCGCGAACAGCAGGACGAAGACCAGCATGAGCGCGGCGGGCACCACGATCCGCAATCGCGTCGTGGCAGACTCGAGCTGCTCGAACGTGCCGCCCCAGGTCGTCCAGTAACCGGGCGGTACCGGGGCGGCCCGGGCGATCGCGCTCTCGGCCTCGGCGACGAACGAGCCGAGGTCGCGGCCCGTGACGTTCGCGCTGACCACGACGCGTCGCTTGCCGTCCTCGCGCGAGATCTGGTTCGGCCCCGGCGCGATGTCCAGCGTCGCCACTTCGCCGAGCGGAATGAACGTGACGCGCGCTTCGGGCGACCCGGCGTCCGGCGGCAGCGGGATCGGCAGCCGGCGCAAGGCGTCGATGTCCTCGCGCACGTCTTCCGGCAGCCGCACGAGGATGCCGAAGCGACGGTCGCCGTCGAAGAAGGTCCCGGCCACCTTGCCGCCGATCGCGATGCCCACGGTGTCCTGCACGTCGCTCATGTTCAGGCCGTAGCGACTCGCCCTGGCGCGGTCGATGTCGACCGACAGCATGGGCAGGCCGGTCGTCTGTTCGACCTTCACTTCGGTCGCGCCCGGGACCTGCCGCAGGATGGTGGCGATCTTGTCGGCCGTCGCGTCGAGCACGTCGTTGTCGTCGCCGAACACCTTGACCGCCACGTCCGACCGCACGCCGGAGATGAGTTCGTTGAAGCGCAGCTGGATGGGCTGGGAGAACTCGAAGTTGTGGCCGGGCGCCTTCGACGCTTCGCCGCGGATCGCGGCGAGCAGCGCATCGTGAGTCTTCCGGGGCGCCGGCCATTCGTCGACCGGCTTGAGCATGATGTAGCCGTCCGAGACGTTGGGCGGCATCGGGTCCGCGGCGATCTCCGCGGTTCCGGTCCGGGCGAAGATCCGCTCGATCTCGGGAAACTTGCGTTTGAGATCGGCCTCGAGCTTGCCTTGCATCGCCACGGACTGGCTGAGGCTGGTGCCCGGGATGCGCAGCGCCTGGACGGCGATGTCGCCCTCGTTCAGGTTGGGTACGAATTCGCTGCCCAGGCGGCTCGCGACCAGACCGGAGACGACGACGGCGACCAGCGCGAAGGTCATGACGACCGGTGCGTTGACCATCGTCATCGCGAGCAGCGGCTCATAGCGACGGCGGGCCCCAGCCATGATGCGATTTTCCTTCTCCGCGACCTTGTCGCCGATGAAGAGGGCGACGGCCGCGGGCACGAACGTCATCGAAAGCACCGTGGCGCCGAACAGCGCGAGGAGCACCGTATAGGCCATCGGATGGAACATCTTCCCTTCGACGCCCGTCAGCGCGACGATCGGCAGGTAGACCACCATGATGATCAGCTGCCCGAACAGGATCGGGCGTCGCACGTCCCGCGTCGCCTCGAAGACTTCGGCGAAGCGTTCCTCAAGCGTCAGGGCGCGCCCGCGCGTGGCGCGCGCGTGTGCGAGCCGCCGCACGCAGCTCTCGACCACGACGACGGCGCCATCGACGATCACGCCGAAGTCGAGGGCGCCGAGGCTCATCAGGTTGGCGCTGATGCGCCAGGTCACCATGCCCGAGAACGTGAACAGCATCGCCAGCGGGATGACCATCGCCGTGACGAACGCCGCGCGCATGTTCCCCAGGAACAGGAACAGCACCACCACGACGAGGACCGCGCCTTCGAGCAGGTTCTTGCGGACGGTGGCGATGGCCTTGTCGACCAGCACCGTGCGGTCGTACACCGTGACGACCTCGACGCCAGCGGGCAGCGACTTGCGGACGCTCTCCATCCGCGCATCCACCGCGCGCGAGACCGCGCGGCTGTTCTCGCCGATCAGCATGAAGACCGTCCCCAGCACGACCTCCCGCCCGTTCTCGGTGGCCGCGCCGGTGCGAAGGTCGCGTCCGATGTCGACGCGGGCGACGTCGCGGATGCGGATCGGCTGGCCTTCCGCCGTGCCGACGATGATGTCGCGCAGGTCGTCGAGCGACCGCACCTGGCCGGGCGCCCTGACCAGGTACTGCTCGCCGCGTCGCTCGATGTAGCCGGCGCCCTGGTTGCCGTTGTTCTTTTCCGTCGCGACGACGATGTCCGACAGGGTCAGGCCGTGGGCGGCGAGGCGTTCGAGATCCGGCGCGATCACGTATTGCTTCTCGAAGCCGCCGATCGAATTGATCTCCGTGACGCCCGCCACGGTCCGCAGTTGCGGCTTGATGAC
The DNA here is from genome assembly GCA_964657795.1 of Beijerinckiaceae bacterium. Taxonomy (GTDB): domain Bacteria; phylum Pseudomonadota; class Gammaproteobacteria; order Burkholderiales; family Burkholderiaceae_D; genus CAHJXF01. The sequence goes on along the minus strand of CAZZWS010000278.1, from coordinate 656 downwards.
CCAGTCCTGGATCTCGCGCAGGTCGGTCGGGGTGTACGTCGAGCCGTCGGGTTTCCGGGCGCCGTCGCTCGCCTCGACGGTCCACAGGTAGATCTCGCCGAGGCCCGTCGAGATGGGGCCCATGGTGGGCGTCGCGCCAGCGGGCAAGCGGTCGCGCGCTTCCTGCAGCCGTTGATTGACCAGCTGCCTCGCGAAGTGGATGTCGGTCCCGTCTTCGAAGATGACGGTCACCTGCGACAGTCCGTAGCGCGACAGCGAGCGGGTCTGTTCGAGGCCGGGGAGGCCGGCCATCACGTTCTCGATGGGATACGTGATGCGTTGCTCGGTCTCGAGCGGACTGGAGCCCGGGGCCGACGTGTTCACCACGACCTGGACGTTGGAGATGTCGGCGACCGCGTCGACAGCCAGTCGGTGGTAGTTGAAGACGCCCAGGGCGGCGACGGCGAGCACGACCAGCATGACGAGCCAGCGCTGATCGATGGAGAAGCGGACGAGACGTTCGAACATGATGTGCGCCCCCTCTCAGTGACCGTGCTCGGCGCCCGCTTTGCCGAGGTCCGCCTTGAGCACGAAGGTGTTGGTCGCCGCGTAGGAATCGCCCGCCCGGAGGCCTTCCAGCACCTCGACGGTGGCGCCGTCGCTGCGGCCGAGCTTGA
>CAZZWS010000277.1:0-4669 GCA_964657795.1 Beijerinckiaceae bacterium | reverse complement strand
CGACGAGGTGGCCGACGTCGCGTGGGTGCCGTGGGCCGAATTCCGGGCGAGCGTCCTGGACGGCTCCCGCGACGTCAGCCCGTGGTGCCGGGAGCAGGTAGCCGCACTCCCCGAGGACCCGCTCGACGCGGCCGAGGCGCTCGACCGTCGAGACGATGCGCAGCTCGTCGTCGAGCATCGCCGGACGACGATAGTCGACCGTCGTCGATCGGACGACGAACATCAGGCCGAGCTCATCGGCCACCCGCTGTTGCGAGATTCCGGGCATGCCGTTGCCACCGTGCCGCAGCCACTCGGTGCGGGCGCGTTCGAAGAACTTGAGGTAGTTGGCGTAGAAGACGATGCCGCCGGTGTCGGTGTCCTCGTAATAGACGCGGATCGACCAGGTGAAGCTCACGGCGCGGGCGCGAACAACGCATCGATCAGCGCGGACGTCTGGGCCAGCCGCGCCTCGACCGTGCCGCGGACATCGACGTAGGCGATGCCGCGCGCCTGCAACGTTGCGCGGATCCATCGATCGTGACGCAGCCGGAAGTCCTCGGACGATCGCGTCCCGTCCTGCACGAACGCGAAGTCGGGTGCGCAGACCAGCGTGAGGTCGTAGGGCCGCCACGACAGCTCGACGAGCGCGGGGTCGGCATGGCCGTAGCCGTCGATGCTGTACCAGAGCGTGGTCAGCGGCGTGGTGTCGACGAAGATGCAGCGTCGCGCGGTCGTCGTCGCCGCTTCCTCGTCGGCGACGTGGCGGATGCCGATCCGCAACAGGTCGTCGTAGTCGGTGTGACCGCCCTGCGCCTCCCACAGCGTGCGTCCGTATTCGGCCACGCAGGGCTCGCCGTAATGACGGCCCAGGCTCGCGACCAGCGTGCTCTTGCCGGTGCTCTCGCCGCCGACCACGGCGATGCGCGCGATGCCGCGAGGATCCGTCATGCCGGCACGATCCCCGTCCCGCGCGTGACCAGCCGCGACCAGCGCACCCAGCCCATCACGACCAGCACCAGGAAGAAAGCGTAGACGGCGGCGGTCAGCCACAGGCCTTTCGACGCGTACAACGGCACGGCGATGCAGTCGACGACGAACCACACCGGCCAGGTCTCGATCTTCCGCGCCACCATCAGGAACTGCGCGAGGATGGACAGCGCGAGGACGGTCGAATCGATGAACGGGCTGGCGGCGTCGGTCAGCGCGTGCAACAGCCAGCCGTAGCTGGTCGCGGCGAGGATGGCGCCGGTCGCAAGACCCGCGAAGATCGCGAGCGACACGCGGGTGATCGGCAACTCCACCGTTGCCGCGGCCAATGGTTCGGACGCGCCCGATTCCATCGCCTGCCCCGGCCGCCCCCGCTTCCAGTTCCACCAGCCGATGACGCACGAGCCGATGAAGAACGCCTGCAAGGTCACGTCGGCGTAGAGCTTCACGTCGAGGAAGAGGATGCCGTACAGCGCGCATCCGACGATGCCGCTCCACCACGTGTGGACGTTGTTGCGTGCCGAGAACCAGACCGACAGCAGGTTGAACACGTTGGCGGCGAGTTCGAGCGCGCTCATCCGCCCCTCATGCGGGTTCGAGCTTGGCGATGCCGAGCGCGAGCCACTTCATGCCCTGGCGACCGAAGTTGATCTGCGCGCGCGCGTCGTTGCCGCCGCCTTCGAGGTTGACGATGACGCCTTCGCCGAACTTGGCGTGGACCACGGACTGGCCGATCCGGAAGCGCGACTCTCCGCCGCGCTTCGTCTCGGCCCACGCAGGCGCGGCCTCCTTCGACGGCGCGTCGTCCCAGGCGGCGCTGTAGCGGCCATAAGTGTTGACGCCGCCCTGGGAACCGCCGAAGCCGCCCATCCGCTGCAACCCCTGCCGCGGCGTCAGCCACTTCAGCGCCTCGTCGGGCAGCTCCTCGAAGAAGCGCGACTTCGGGTTGTAGCGCGTCTGGCCGTGCAGCATGCGGGTCTGCGAGAACGACAGGTAGAGACGCTTCCGCGCCCGCGTGATCGCGACGTACATCAGCCGGCGCTCCTCTTCGACGCCCGCGAGGTCGGTCGTGCTGTTGTCGTGCGGGAAGAGCCCTTCCTCCAGGCCGCCGATGAAGACCGCGTCGAATTCCAGGCCCTTCGCCGAGTGCACCGTCATCAGCTGCAGCGCGTCCTGTCCGGCGCTGGCCTGGTTGTCGCCGGCCTCGAGCGATGCATGCGCGAGGAACGCGTCGAGCGGTGACGCGTAGGCCGGGTCGACGACGCCGGCGTCGATGACTTCGAGATCACCTTCGTCGACATCGACCGCGCCTGCGGTCTGCAGTTCGGCGCGTGGGGCGAGGATCGTGGTCGCGATGGCATTGGCACGTGCGTCGAGCGCGAAGCCTTCCTCGCCCGAGAAGCTCGCGGCCGCGTTGACGAGTTCGTTGAGGTTCTCGATGCGCTCGGCGCCTTCCTTCTCGCTCTCGTAGAACGCGATCAGCCCGCTCGCGTGATTGACGTGCTCGATCATCTCGGACAGCGGCATGGCCTGGGTCTCGAAGCGCATCCGTTCGATCAGCTTCACGAACACGCCGATCTTCGCGGCGACCGTCGCGCTGGTCTTGGAGTCGAGCCGGATTGCCGCGGCGTAGAGAGACACACCACTGGCACGCGCCGTGTCCTGCAAGACCTCGACCGTCCGCGCGCCGATGCCGCGACCCGGCACGTTGACGACGCGCGTGAACGAGGTGTCGTCGTCGGGATTGGCGACCAGCCGCAGGTAGGCCAGCGCGTGCTTGATCTCCTGGCGCTCGAAGAAGCGCAGGCCGCCGTAGACGCGATACGGGATGGCCGCCGAGAACAGCGCGTGCTCGATGACGCGCGACTGCGCGTTGGAGCGGTACAGCACGGCGACGTCGGAACGGTTGAAGCCTTCGCGGACCAGCGACCTGACCTCGTCGACCAGCCACTGCGCTTCCTGCCCGTCGCTCATCGCCTCGTACACGCGCACCGGCTCGCCAAGGCCGGCGTCGGTCCACAGGTTCTTGCCGAGGCGCGTGCCGTTGTGCCGGATCAGCGCGTTGGCCGAGTCGAGGATGTGGCCGTGCGAGCGGTAGTTCTGCTCGAGCTTGACGACGTTCTGCACGCGGAACTCGCGCTCGAACTCGGCCATGTTGCCGACGTTGGCGCCGCGGAACGCGTAGATGCTCTGGTCGTCGTCGCCGACCGCGAAGATGGACGCGGGGTCGGCGGTGCCGAGCCCGGCCAGCAGCTTCAGCCACTTGTACTGCAGGATGTTGGTGTCCTGGAACTCGTCGACCAGGATGTGCCGGAAGCGCGCCTGGTAATGCTCGCGCAGCGGCTGGTTGCGCATCAGCAGCTCGTACGATCGCAGCAGCAGTTCGGCGAAGTCGACGACGCCTTCGCGCTGGCACTGCTCGTCGTAGAGCCGGTAGATCTCAACGAGCTTGCCGTCGAAGTCGTGATCGACTTCCACGTCCTTCGCACGCCAGCCCTTCTCCTTGCAGCCGTTGATGAACCAGGCGGTCTGTCGCGCCGGGTACCGGTCCTCGCTGAACTGGTGCGCCTTCAGCAGTCGCTTGACGGCCGCGAGCTGATCGGCCGAGTCGAGGATCTGGAAGGTCTGCGGCAACGCGGCGTCCCGGTAATGCGTGCGCAGGAACCGGTTGCAGAGGCCGTGGAACGTGCCGATCCACATGCCGCGCAGGTTGACGGGCAGCATGCCGGCCAGGCGCCCGAGCATCTCCTTGGCGGCCTTGTTGGTGAACGTGACGGCCAGGATGCCGGCCATCGACGCCTGCCGTGTCTGCACCAGCCAGGCGATGCGCGTGGTCAGGACGCGCGTCTTGCCGCTGCCGGCGCCGGCCGGGATCAACGCGGGTTGGGGCGGCAGCGTGACCGCCGCCAACTGCTCGGGGTTGAGGCCGGACAGCAACGAAGGCTGCTGGAACGACGCAGTCAGTCGCGCTGATTCGGCGAGCGACAGCTCGTCGGGTTCTTGCATGGCTGTGGGTGTCGGCACGCCGCGAATGACGGTACGCGCGGCGGATGGAAGGACACCCGATGATACCGTCTCGCAGGCGTGCGGACCGGCCCGTGGTCACAGCGCCCGTGCCGACACGCGCGCTTTCGGGCGCGCCGGCATGCGCGACGGCATGCCGGTTCGCCGGTCGGCTTACGGCAGCGTGATGCGGATCACCCCGTTGGCGTCGGTGCCGTAGAGATTGCCCTGGTAGTCGACGGCGAGTTCGACGAACGTGTCGAAGTGGCCGGGCAGCGATCCCAGCCGCACGCCGCGCAACGTATCGGTCGTACCCGCCACCGTCGTCACGTTGCCGGCGGTATCGATGCGGCGGATGTAATGGCTGCCGTTGCTGGACTGCGTGATCCCGCCGGTGCCGGCAACCAGCGTCTGCGGCACCAGGTCGAGCACATAGACCACACCAGCCGCGTTGATCGCGATGCCGAACGGCCGGTTGAAGCGCGCCGACGCGGCGGGGCCGTCGACGTATCCCACCACCCCCGCGGCGCCCGCGACCGTCGTCACGACGCCGGCCGGCGTGATCCTGCGAATCGTCGAGTTGCTCGAATCCGACACGTACAGGTTGCCAGTCGCGTCGACCGCGATGCCCGACGGCGTCGCCCCGAACGACGCCACGTTGCCCGGTCCATCGGTCGCGCCGAAACGACCTGCCGCG
>CAZZWS010000276.1:0-4698 GCA_964657795.1 Beijerinckiaceae bacterium | reverse complement strand
GATCAGCCGCCTTGTATAGCCGGTAGACGCGCTTGTGGTTGATGCCCGGATGCTCAGGCCGCAGAAGGTCGTGGATGCGGCGATAGCCGAAGCGCCGCCGAGCATGCGCGATCTCGATGATCTTGCCGCTCAGGATCTGGTTCATCGGCGCGATCGCCGGCGGGTGTCGATAGCTGTCTCGGGATAGCCCCACAAGCCGACACGCGCGACGTTCGGATAGATGGAGTTCACTGACCATCCGCTCGATCGACACACGCTTGACCTGTGGGGCTATTTTTTTACACCGAGGACACTCTTGAGCGCAGGCATGTCCAGATGCGCTTCGGCCAGTAACCGCTTGAGCTTGGCGTTCTCGCTCTCGAGGTCGCGCAGCCGCTTCGCGTCCGGCACATCCATCCCGCCGTACTTCGCGCGCCACTTGTAGAACGTCGCGTCGCTGAAGCCACCCTTGCGGCACAGCTCCTTGACCTGCATGCCAGCCTCGGCCTGCTTCAAGAAACCGATGATCTGTTCTTCGCTGAATCTGCTCGTCTTCATGCCCGTCATGCTCCATCGTGACGGACTTCACTACCTTTTAGATGGCACGGCGGGGAGGGGGCAGGTCACGACCGCCCGCACAGCCGCCTTGCGAGCTGCCTTAGCGGCGTTGGGATCGATCGAGCGGTCAAGGAGTAGCCGCGCCTCATCTCGACGCGAGCGGGCCTCCTTGAGACTCACCCGTGGGTACACGCCTAGGGCGAGCCGCTTCTCCTTCCCCTCGAAGTAGTACTCCATCCGCCAGTACCGGCTCCCGGACGGCGTTACTTCAAGGTACAGGCCACCACCGTGGCTGTAACGGCTGGACTTTGCCTTGGGCGTGCACTTCGAGAGGATCGATTGCTGGGTAAGAACGTGGCGCATAGGGGCATCTCCGTTTGGGTTGGAGAATGTGCCCCTACAAATGCCCCCAAGCGAGTCTGGCTCGGCTTGCACCGAGTTGGTCCGATATGGACGCTCTGACCCGCTAAGTGCCTGATCCGCAAGTCATCGGTGGATGACGTTGGCTTCAGCTGGATGACGTTCTGGTGGCTCGGGGCGGAATCGAACCACCGACACGCGGATTTTCAATCCGCTGCTCTACCGACTGAGCTACCGAGCCAAGGGGCGCGATTATACGCAGGCGGCCGCAGGCGGGGCAAGCGCCGTACGCGTGCTTCGCCGCGCACACGCCTGCGTCGGACCATGAGGCACGCTCGCTATAATCGGCCGGTGAACTCCAGGGCCGATCCCGCGAGAACGAACCGAGTCGGCTCGTCCGCATCCGCAGCAGAACGCGTTGCCGATGTGGCCGTCATCGGCAGCGGCATCGTCGGTGCGGCCGCGGCTCTCGCGGCGGGACAGGCGGGTCTGTCGGTCGTGTGGTTCGTAAGCGAAGTCGAGGAAGGCGTCGACTCGTCCGTCTCCGCAGCGGGGGGCCTTCACGAAGCCCGCGAAACGGCGGCCGGTCACGAGGCCATCGGGTCCGCGGCCTCCGATCGCGATGCGCGCGTGTATGCGCTCAGCCCGTCCACGCAGCGCTTCCTCGAACGCTTGCGGGTCTGGCCGCAACTCGACGCGGCTCGTATCGCACCCGTGGTCGACATGCGGGTGTTCGGTGATCGCGAGAGTCGGTCGGCGTTGCACTTCGACGCCTACCAAGCCGCGACCGAACGGCTCGCGACCATCGTCGAGCATCGTGAACTGGCGCGAGTCCTGCGGACCGCGGCGGCTTTCTTCCCGGGGATCGAGCGCATCGAAGGCTCGGCGACGCAGGTCGTGGTCGATGGCGATCGTGCCGTGGTGACGACGTCGGCGGGCTCGCGCTCGACGCGGCTCGTGATCGCGGCCGACGGGCCCCGATCGCCGACGCGCGTCGCGCTCGGCATCGCGACGCACGGCCGGCCCTATGCGCAACGCGCACTGGTCGGCAACTTCTCCACGACCCGGCCGCATCGGGGCACGGCGTTCCAGTGGTTCACGGACGACGGCGTCATCGCGTTGTTGCCGCTGGCCCCTTCGGCGACGCATCCGCATGCGGTCTCGCTCGTGTGGTCGGCGCCGGACGCGCTCGCCGAGAGACTGATGCGCGATGGTGGGCAGGGCGTGGCGACGCGGTTGTCAGCGCTCGTGCACGCGTCGGTCGGCCCGTTGACCGCGATCGGCGCTCTCGCCGCGATCCCGCTCGCGGTCCAGTGGGCCGAATCGATCATCGCGCCGCGCGCCGTCCTGGTGGGCGACGCCGCCCACGTGATCCATCCGCTGGCCGGGCAGGGGCTCAATCTCGGTCTCGGCGATGTCGAGGCGCTGGTCGACATCCTGGTCGCGCGCGAGTCGTTTCGTGACGTCGGCGATCGCGTGCTGCTGCGGCGTCATGAACGCAGCCGCGCCGGCCCGGTCCATGCGATGCGCACCATGACGGATGGCCTCGCGCGGCTCTTCGCAGCCGATCGGACGTTCGTCGGGCCATGGCGCAGCCTCGGCATGCGCCTTCTCGATCGCGCCGTTCCGCTGAAGAGCCTGCTGGTGAGACAGGCGGCGGGCGGATCCCCGTTCGACTGAGTCTATTCTTCGGGTCGCCGCGTACAAGTTCGATCCCCCGGTGCCGGCGAATCGAGCCCGCCGGTCCATGTTCCAGGCGCATCGACGCGATCCGGTCGCCCGATGAGCGGGCGGCTCACCCGGCTCGCCCGGCTCTTTCAGCATCGTCCTTGTCGGAGTTCTTCATGTCTTTTTTCGTCCGTCGCGTTTCCTGGCTGCGCATCCTGATCGCCGCTTCGTCGATGGCTGCGGCGTCGGCGACGACGGCGCAGTCGACGTCGACGCCGGCAACTTCGGGTCCAGCGACGTCGCTCGCGCCCACCGACGCCGCGCCGTCGGGTCCCGCGGAGGCCGCATTGAAGAAGACGCTCGAAGCCAAGATGGGCATGACGCTCGACGCCGTGACCAGGTTGCCGATCGGCGGCCTCTACGAGGCTCGCGCCGGCGACGACATCTTCTATGCCGACGCCAGCGGCAACTACATCATCATCGGCAACCTCATCGATGTGCGCACGCGCGAGAACCTGACGCGCAACCGCGTCGACGAGATCAAGCAGGCCGGGCTTCCGCCGTTCAAGTTCGCCGAGTTGCCGTTCGACGCGTCCGTGAAGGTCGTCAAGGGCAACGGCAAGCGCAAGGTCGCCATCTTCGAGGACCCCAACTGCGGGTACTGCAAGAAGCTCGAGAAATCCATCCTCGACATCGGCGACGTGACGGTCTACGTGTTCCTCTACCCCGTCCTCGGCCCCGACTCGCTGGCCAAGTCGAAACAGGTGTGGTGCGCGGCCGACCGGTCGAAGGCCTGGACCGACTGGATGCAGAACGCGACGGCGCTCGCCGGTGACGGCGCCTGCAAGACACCGATCGACAAGACGCTCGCGCTCGGTCGGCAATTGAAGGTGGACGGCACGCCGACGTTGTTCTTCTCGAACAACAAGCGGGTGGAGGGAGCGATCGACGCGTCGGCGCTGGAGAAATTGCTGGCGGGGTGATTCCGGAAGATGTCATCCCGGCGCAGGCCGGGACCCCATCAAAAGAGTGCGAATTGGGCCCCGGCCTGCGCCGGGGTGATAACTCTCATTGGTGCAGGTGAGCAATCACCGTCACCGCGGCACCAGCACCCACATCCGTCCCTGCTGCTTCATCTTCCCGGCCTGCTCGGCCGCGCCGGCGCCGAAGCCCCAGAAATAGTCCGCGCGCACCGCGCCGTTGGACGCGGCCGCGATCGCGCCACCGGTGTCCTGCGCCATCATCAGCCGCTGCAGCGGCGAGTTCGACGAAGGTAACGTCGTGGCGAGGAAGACCGGTGAGCCGAGCGGCACGATGCGCGAGTCCACCGCGATCGATCGTTGCGGAGTCAACGAAACACCGAGCGCTCCCTTCGGTCCCCGCGTCGGGTCGGTGATCGGCTCGACCTTGAAGAACACCTCGCTGGGGTTCGCGGCCAACAGCTCGTCGAGACGCTCCGGATGGAGCAGCGCCCAGCCCTTGATGCTCTGCATCGACGCTTGCGACAACGTCATCTCGCCCCGATCGACGAGCCACTTGCCGATCGACTTGTACGGCTGCCCGTTCTGGTCGGCGTACGCGAGTCGCACCGTGTCGGTCACGCGGTCGCCGACGTTCAGTTCGACGCGGCCTGAGCCCTGGATCTCGAGGAAGAACGCGTTGATCGGGTCGTCGACCCAGACGATCTCGTTGCCGCGCAAGTTGCCGTTGGCGGCGAGGTCGCCGCGTGCCGGATAAGGCACGACGGTCCGGCCGATCAACTTGCCGCGCAGGCGCTTGCCCTTGAGTTCCGGGTAGAGCGACGTCATATCGACGATCAGCAGGTCGTCGGGCACGCCGTACAGCGGCGTCAGATAGGGCGGGACACGCGTGAGGCTGCCGTGCAGCAGCGGCTCGTAGTAGCCGGTGACGAGGCCGGTGTCGTTGCCTTCGGTGGTCGTCACGCGATTGGGGACGAAGCGACTCTCGAAGAAGTCGCGGATCGCGAACGCGTCGTTGCGGTCGATGGCACGCGCGGCCGCGCACGGCGCGACCCAGGCCGGTTTCTGCGACACGGCGGCGCACGACACGAGGAAGGCGGGCCACGCGTCGGTCATCGAATCGTCGGTCCAGCCGGGCAGCTCGGCGAACGTG
>CAZZWS010000275.1:0-4700 GCA_964657795.1 Beijerinckiaceae bacterium | reverse complement strand
CCATGTCCAGCACGAAGGCTTCCCATCGGACCAGCGCGGCCGGCGACTCGAGGTCTTCGCCGAGAAACGCTGACAACGTGAAACGATTGGACTGATGGAAGTAACCGGTGGCCGCGACCAGAAGATAGAGATCGCGCGCCGTGACGTCTTCGCGAAAGAGACCGTGCGCGACGCCGCTGCGCAGGACGAGGTCCGCCATGCCGATGGCCGGCGACGAGTACTCGCGGGCGCGCAACGACTTGGCGATATGCCGGCCGCGATGCAGGTTCTCGCTGTTGAGCAGGCTGACGAACTCGGGATGCTCGCGGTAGTACCGATGCACGAAACGGATCACCGTCGTCAACGCGCCGACCGGATCGTCGGCATCGAGGCCGAGCGCGGCTTCGGCCTCGTTGAAGCGCCGGTAGATTTCTTCGAGGACGGCCACGAACAGGCCCTCCTTGTTGCCGAAGTAGTAATAGATCATGCGATCGACGGACTTGGCGGCCTTCGAGATCTTCTCGACGCTGCCGCCGTCGTAGCCGTGCTTCGCGAAGACCTTGATGGCTGCGCGCAGGAGGCTGTCGCGCGTGGCCTGCGCGGCGCGCTCGCGTGCGCCCAGCGGCCGACCGAGCGAGTCGATCCGGGGACCTGCCGCCCGAGCGACCGACGTCGTCATGAAGCGGTCAGCGCTCCGCGAACGCGCGTTCGATGACGAAGTCGCCGGGCGTCGACGTGTTGCCCTCGTTGAAGCCGCGACCTTCCAGCATCTCCTTGAGGTCCTTCAGCATGGCCGGGCTGCCACAGATCATCGCGCGGTCGTACTTGGGATCGAGCTCCGGCAGATCGAGGTCGGTCGCGAGCTTGCCGCTTTCGATCAGCTCCGGGATGCGGCCCATGTTGACGAAGGGTTCGCGCGTGACGGTCGGGTAGTAACGCATCTGCCCGCTCACCATCTCGCCGAGGAATTCGTGCGCCGGCAGGTGCTCGGCCAGCAGGTCGTGATAGGCCAGTTCGTCGATCTGCCGCACACCGTGCACGAGGACGATCGTCTCGAACTTCTCGTAGGTCTCGGGATCGCGCACCACGCTCATGAACGGCGCCAGGCCGGTGCCGGTGCAGAACATGTAGAGCCGCTTGCCGGGCAGCAGGTAGTCGACGACCAGCGTGCCGGTGGGCTTGCGCCCGACGATGACGGAATCGCCGACCTTGATGTGCTGCAGATGCGACGTCAGCGGCCCGTTGTCGACCTTGATGCTGAGGAACTCGAGGTGCTCCTCGTAGTTGGCGCTCGCGATGCTGTACGCGCGCAACAGCGGCTTGTCGTTGATCTTCAGGCCGATCATCACGAAGTGGCCGTTGGAGAAGCGCAAGCCGGGATCGCGGGTCGTGGTGAACGTGAAGAGCCGGTTGGTCCAGTGATGGACGCTCAGCACTTTCTCTTCGTTGAATGCACTCATGGATGAACGGTTTGGGCGGGAGAGGGTGTCGTTGCGAAATCTGATTGCCGGACCATGCGGGCCATTCGACGACCGCGTGTTCCGAAGCGGATTGTCGTCGATCCGCCATCTCCGGGTCGACGACGCGGCCCAGTGCTCGCGCGCGACGCAGAAAAAGTTTGCCAGTCCCCACAGCTTGCGTTAGATTGTTTTCATGTAGCGGCCGCAACATCTGCGTTGAGTGACTGCTACATGAACGATGGTACTCGCGACTGCGCACTCGCTCAAGTGGCGCAAGAGCGGTATTCGTCGAGTTGTCTTCGTCGAATCTTCGAACCGGATCGTCGGCTCATGACCGAACACACCAAGACGGATGGGCTTCCCGGGTTCGGTGCGCCGGGTGTCGACACGCTCGTCGTGGACCAGCCCGTCGGCGTCCGCGTGGCCGTCGGCAAGGTGGAGTGCAACGCCTGCCCGGTCCTCTGCCAGATCGGGCCCGGCAAGAGCGGCGCCTGCGACCGTTACGCCAACGCGGACGGTCGCCTGATCCGCGTCGATCCGGTCGTGTTGCTGCGACGAACCCTGGATGGCGATTCCTCGGCCGTGGTTCCGTTCGTCCATGACGATGCGAACGAGACGCCCGACGCGTCCACCTGGGACGGCGACCTCCTGCTCGGTGATCAGGTCTTCGTGACCGGCATCGGTTCGTCGACGACCTATCCCGACTACAAGCCCGCGCCGTTCATCGTGTCGTCGAAGGCTGCGGGGGTCGACATGGTGACGGTGGTCACCGAAGGCATCTTCAGCTACTGCAGCCTCAAGGTGAAGATCGACACCGACCGCTATCTGGGTCCCGAACAGGCCGACGTGCGCTGTCGCGGCGAGGTGGTCGGCCATGTGACGACCGCCGAGTACGGCTCGCAGATGCTGTCGCTGGGCGGCGTCCACCACCTCACCGGCGGCAGCAAGAAGGAAGGGCGCGTGACCGTCGAGATGATGGCGGCGCTCGGCAACCGGGAGCCGGTCGACCTGTCCATCGACGGCGGCACGCACATCACGGTCGCCGCGGGTCGCGCGCCGATCGTCGACGGCGTCGAGGAGACGCGGATGCGGGTCGGCTGCGGCTCCGCGACCATCGGCATCTTCGCCAGGCAGATGTTCGGCGAGGCCGACGAGGTGATCGTCGTCGACGACCACATCACCGGCGTGCTGACCGAACACCAGGCCGGTCGCTGTCTCGACATGCGTCGCTCCGGCGTGCGCTTGCGCGGTCGCAAGTCGACGCCCGGCCGCTACTTCCAGGTCGCCGATCCCGGCACCGGCTGGGGCGGCACCGACATCGCCGATCCGCTGTCCATCATCGAGTGTTGGGACGCCGGCCGCGCGTGGCCCGGGCTGCGTCTGCTGATGACCTCGACCACCGGCGAGCATGCCGCCTGGTACGTCCTCGACGCCGACCTCGTGCCGCGCCAGCAGGACATGCCTCCGGCCATGCAGGCCGTGGTGGACCGCATCGGCGAGAACTGCGAGCCGTCGCTGTCGACGGTCCTGTTCCTCGGCGGCGCCGGCGGCAGCCTGCGGGCGGGCGTGACCGACAATCCCGTGCTGCTGACGCGCGCCATCAAGCAGGCGCTGGTCAACGTGACGTGCGGCGGTGCGCCTGCGTACGTGTGGCCGGGCGGTGGCATCACGGTGATGGTCGACGTCATGCGCATGCCGGAGCACAGCTTCGGCACGGTGCCCACGCCCGCCATCGTCGCGCCGATCGAATTCAGCATGCGGCAGGACGACTACCGCGCGCTCGGCGGTCACATGGAGCACGTGCGGTCGCTGGCCGACGTGTTGCGGACGGGTGCGTGGCACGACGACGGCGCGCCGACCGGACGTCGCTGGTCGGTGCAGGCGGCGACCAATCCGTGGCCGCTCGGTCACGCGCCGCAGCTCGGCTGACACGATGAACGCTCAACGCGCACGCGATCAAGACGGCCGCTGGCACTGGCGGCACGGCCCGATCGACCTGATCGTCGTGGCGGAAGGCGATCCGCTCGCGATCGAAGCCGCGCACGCGGCGGCCTGGTCGCGCTTCGAAGGCATCCTCGTCGAGCTCGTCGGCGAGTTGCCGTTGCTCAAGAGCGCAGCCGCGGCCTGTCCGAACGGCGCGGTCGCACGTCGCATGTGGCATGCGTGCCGACCGCATCGCGCGCGCTTTATCACGCCGATGGCGGCCGTCGCCGGCGCGGTCGCCGACGAACTGATCGCGCATTACCGCGTGCCCGGCATCACGCGTGCGTGGATCAACAACGGCGGCGACATCGCGCTGCATCTCGCGTCGGACGCCTCGGTCCGCGTCGGCGTGTTCGCGGACATCGCGTCCTTCGTTCCAACGGATGCGAGCGTCGACCTCGACGTGGACTTCGCGATCACCGAGGCGATGCCGGAGCGCGGCATCGCGACCAGCGGCTGGCGCGGCCGCAGCTTCTCGCTCGGCATCGCCGACAGCGTGACGGTGCTGGCGCGCAGCGCCGCCGATGCCGACGCGGCCGCAACGATGATCGCCAACGCGGTCGACGTCGAGGACGTCCGCATCGCGCGTCGGCCTGCTTCGAGCCTGAAGGACGACAGCGACCTCGGCGACCTGCTGGTCACCGTCGACGTCCCACCGCTCGGCATCGCGTCGGTGCGCCGCGCCCTCGTCGCCGGCCGAGCACACGCCGAAGCCTTGCGCACGGCCGACGTCATCGTGTCGTGCGTGCTGGTGTGTCAGGGCATGATGACGAGCACCGGCACCCCGCGTGACGCGATCGATGGCCGCCACAATGTGCGCTCCGATCACGACACGATCGCTGCTGGAAGAGCCCGGACCGCCGCGTGACACACAACTCGCTTGGTGCAAGCCGCCATGAGCACCTCCGCATGATCGACCTTCAGATCCGCCGCGTCCTCACGATGGTCGAGGACATCCATCACGAGTTCGGCCCGGTTGCCGACGCGCCGCTGCGTCGCGGCGCCATCGCCGTCGTGATGACCAATCCCTACGCGGGTCGTTATGTCGAGGAGATCACGCCGATGATGGAGGCGTTGACGCCGGTCGGCGTCGACCTCGCGCAGCGCTTGCGTGCGGCGATGGACATCGAAGTCGACGCGATCCAGAGCTACGGCAAGGGTTCCATCGTCGGCAGCGCCGGCGAGTTGGAGCATGGCGCGCTGTGGCACGTGCCCGGCGGCTATGCGATGCGTGAGCTGCTCGGCTGGAAGGGCGATCGTGCGGCATATGCCAAGGGC
>CAZZWS010000274.1:0-4731 GCA_964657795.1 Beijerinckiaceae bacterium | reverse complement strand
TCACGTCCGCATCGTCTCCTTGACGATCGGCCATTGACGGCGGCTCACCGGCAGCCGCTCCGGCACGTCGCGCAGCGTGACGACCCAGTGCGGTTCGCCGACGCTGTCGCCTTCGATGCTCTCGACGCGCTCGAAGCCGGCGATGGCCTTCCGGGCCACCAGCGCATTGCGATGCACGCGCACGAAGCGATCGACGAACTCGTTTTCGAGGTCGACCAGCGGCTCTTCGGTCAGGTACTCGCGGTCGGCCGTGCGGATGGTGATGTACTTGAGTTCGGCCTTGAGATACAGGATGTCGTCGACCGGGATCAGCATCACGCGTCCGCGTTCGACGACGGCGATCGAATCGCGCCTGCGACCCTGCGCGTCGCCCGATTCGCGGGCGACGGCGGCGATGGCCGGGGTCTGCCGGATGCCCATCGAACGGACCCGCAGCAACGCGTCCTTCAGCCGCGCGGCGCGGACGGGCTTCATCAGGTAGTCGAGCGCGTGGACCTCGAACGCCTTGACGGCGTACTCGTCGAACGCCGTGACGAAGACGATGGCCGGCGGCTCGGGCAACGCGCCCAGATGGCGTGCCAGTTCGATGCCGGTCATCGCAGGCATCTGGACGTCGATCAGCGCGATGTCGGCGGGTGTCTCGGCCAGGCGTTCGAGCGCGCTGCGGCCGTCCGCGGCCTGGCCGACCACCGTGTGCGGGAACTCGTCCGCGATGTCGGACAGCAGGTCGAGCATGCGTGCGCGCGCCGGCGCTTCGTCGTCGACGATGAGGATGCGGGGTCGCACCTTGCTCGATGCGCCGTCCCCTGCGCCGTCCGATTTGGTCATGGTCTCTTCGCTCATGTTGGTGCGCCGCTCCTGTCGTCATCCTGGGTGAACGTCCGCGCCACGGTGCTGGCCGCGCGGCGCGCGTCTGCGTTCGGCGGGCAGGCGGATGTGGACCACGTAGCGGTCCGCGCGCACGCCGCTCTCAATGGTGGCTTCGAGATCATGCACGAGCGCGAGCCGCTGACGCACGTTGTCGAGGCCGATGCGGTTGCCGCGCGTGGCTGCTGCCGATGCCGTCCCGCGCCACGGGTTGGTGATCACGATGTCGACGTAGCGACCGATGCGTTCGATGTCGATCTCGATCGAACCCGCGGCGCTCGACGGCTCGATGCCGTGATGGACCGCGTTCTCGATCAACGGCTGCAACAGCAGCGTGGGCACCAGGGCCACGTTGGAGGCTTCGTCGACGCGCCACGTCGTGACCAGCCGGTCGCCGAGCCGCAGGTGTTCGATCGCGAGATATTGCTTGCACAGCGCGATCTCGTTCGACAGCGGCACGCGCTCGCGGCTGTCGCGCATCAGCACGCGGAACAGGTCCGAGATGTCCTCGAGCAGCGTCTCCGCACGGCGCGGGTCGCTGCGGATCAGCCCGAGCGCCGCGTTGAGGCTGTTGAACAGGAAGTGCGGCCGGATGCGCGACTGCAGCGCCTGCAGTTGCGCCTCCGCGAGCGCCGGCGAATAGGCGCGTTCACGCAGGCGCGCCCAGTAGAGGACCGACGCGGACAGCAGCGTCGCGAAGATCACGTCGCGCCACAGCGTCAACGGGTCGCCACCGTCGATGCCGCGCAACGCGCGCTCGGCCACGACGATCAGCACCGCCGGCAACAGCAGCGGGATGGCGAACTGCACGGCGACCGGCAGACGCCACGTGAGGCGCCGGATGAGGCAGCCGAAGAAGAGGCTGCCGATCAGCACCGGCTCGACCAGCATGACGAGGCGCAGCCACTGGTCGAGCCACAGCGTCATCGATGCGGCCTGTAAGGCAGCCACGCAGAAGAACAGCGCGTTCAACGCCACGACGATCCGCAGCAGCAGCCCGAGGTTGCACCAGTCGGGCACCGGGCTGTCGATGGCGAGCGTCGCGTCATCGACTGCGGCTTCGATCACCTCTTCGAGAGCGCGCGCGGATCGGCTCGGCGGCGCGCCGGCCTCGACGGGAGCCGCGGGGGGCTGACTTATACTTTCGGGGTTGAGCCGGTCCGTCACGGTTTCCTCTCGATTACGGGCACGGATGCCGGCAACGGGCTTCGGCCAGGTCGGCATCCGGCCATCTCCAGGCTCGCGCGGCGACGCCTTCGAATGCAATCCATGCGGCGATCCAGGGGCCGACCCACGCGGGGCACCACGCGGATCGGCTGACGATGATGACAGAACAATTCTCCCGCAAGGCGGAGGCCTGGTCGGCCCGTTTTTCCGAGCCGATGTCCGATCGCCTGAAGCGCTACACGGCTTCGGTGTCCTTCGATCAGCGACTCGCGTTCGTCGACATCGAGGGCTCGCTGGCGCACGCCGAGATGCTGCATCACGTGGGCATCCTGGGCGACGACGATCATGCGGCGATCGTGCGCGGCATGGCCGTGATCCGCGGCGAGATCGAAGGCGGCGGCTTCACGTGGTCGATCGATCTCGAGGACGTGCATCTCAACATCGAGCGACGCCTGACCGAGCTGGTCGGCGATGCCGGCAAGCGGCTGCACACGGCGCGCTCGCGCAACGACCAGGTCGCCACCGACATGCGGCTGTGGCTGCGCGGCGCGATCGATCGTCTGGGCGTGCGGCTGGTCGACGTGCAGCAGGCGCTGCTCGATCTCGCCGACCTGCATGCCGCGACCATCCTGCCCGGCTTCACGCACATGCAGGTCGCGCAGCCGGTCACGTTCGGCCACCACCTGCTCGCGTATGTCGAGATGTTCGCGCGCGACGCCGAACGCTTCGTCGACTGTCGCAGGCGCGTCAATCGCCTGCCGCTCGGCGCGGCGGCGCTGGCCGGGACGAGCTTTGCCATCGATCGCGAACGCGTGGCCCGCACGCTCGGCTTCGACGACGTGTGCCACAACTCGCTCGACGCGGTGTCGGATCGCGACTTCGCGATCGAGTTCGCGGCCGCGGCGTCGCTCGCGATGATGCATATCTCGCGATTGTCCGAAGAGCTGGTGCTGTGGATGAGCCCGCGCTTCGGCTTCATCGACATCGCCGATCGCTTCTGCACCGGCTCGTCGATCATGCCGCAGAAGAAGAACCCCGACGCGGCCGAACTCGCCCGCGGCAAGACGGGTCGCGTGTACGGCGATCTGGTCGGGCTGCTGACGCTGATGAAGGGCCAGCCGCTGACGTACAACAAGGACAACCAGGAAGACAAGGAGCCGCTGTTCGACGCGGCCGACACGCTGGACGACACGCTGGCGATCTTCGCCGAGATGATCGCGGGCATCTCGGTCAAGCCGGACGCGATGGAGGCGGCGGCGCGCGAGGGCTTCGCGACGGCCACCGACCTCGCGGACTATCTCGTGCGGAAGGGCCTGCCGTTCCGCGACGCACACGAGGCCGTCGCGCATGCGGTGCGCGTGTGCGCGGATCGCGGCGTCGACCTCGCCGACCTGTCGCTGGCCGCATTGCGTGCGGCGGTCGGCGAGGCGGGTCTCGTCATCGACGAGGACGTCCACGCCGCGCTGACGCTGGAAGGTTCGGTCGCGAGCCGCAGGCACGTGGGCGGCACGGCGCCGCTGCGCGTGCGGGACGAGATCGTGCTGCACCGGATGCGGTTGCGCGAACGTTGATCGCGGCGTCGGCCATGTGCGCCGACCGAACACCAACGACGTCCCCTTGGTTCGTCAACGATCCTCGAGCGTCTTCTCGAAGAACTTCACGACTTCCGTATTGAACGCAGCGTGGAACGCCGTCCGGTCGAACCCCGGCGCACTCTTGCAGATGGCGGGCGCCATCGAAGCCAGCGCGTCGCTGCACGGTGCCAGGAAGTCGAAGTGACCCGCGTTCGGGACGACGTGATAGTCCGGTGCTTCGGGTAGCGCCCCACGCACCGCTTCCGCATAACGCGGGTGCGGCAGGACGACATCGTCCTCCGCGCGCCAGAGCTGGACCGGTACCTTGACGTCTTTCAGGCCGTCCGGCGCGAACGTGTATCCGAGCGCCGGCGCGGCGACCACCGCGGCCCTGATGCGTTCGTCGGCGAACCCACCGGCGGGAGGCGAGGCCGCCGCGCCGTCGCTCTTCGCGATCAGTTGGCACGTGTATTCGTCGGGATACTGCTGGCACATCGGGCCGATCTTCGCGAAGTCCGCGATGCCGCCGATGCTCGCGAGCGAGGTGAATCCGCCGGCGGAAAATCCGAAGATGCCGATGCGCCGCGGGTCGATCGCCGCGTGACCCTCCCACGTCGACAACATATGGTCGATCACGCGACTCACCTGACGTGACCGGTCCCAGATGGCGACGTTGCGACTCTGGTCGGCATAGTTGTCACCGGTGTGGTTCAGCGCCACGACGACGAAGCCGGCGTCGGCCAGTGCGATGGCGGTGTCGACATGGCCGAGGTAGGAACCGCCCGTTCCGTGCGACATCACGACCATCGGCAAGTCCCTTCCGTCGACCGGGGCGCTGATGGCGACGGTCATCGTCGTCGGTCCCAGGGACACGGGCCTGGCCACGGCCCGGCTCGGATACCAGACACCGATCACGAGCGGTTTGCCGCCCGGGTCGGCGGCGAGCCCTTGCTGGAAGCCGGCGGCATGGATCCCGGTGCCGGCAAGCATGCTCGCCATCGCGACGAACACGGCCAGGAGCTGCGACCGAAAGGTTTGCATGGAAGGACGCCTCGTCATGATGAGAGACGCGATTGTCGGCAAGCAAGGGTCGGGAGGTCATGCATGCTGCGACGAAGCGACC
>CAZZWS010000273.1:0-4775 GCA_964657795.1 Beijerinckiaceae bacterium | reverse complement strand
GCGCGCTCGCGTTCGAGCGCGTCCTTCTTCCGGCCCTTCGCTTCCTGCGTTTGGCCGTCTGCCTTCTCCTGCGCCCCTTCGACCTCGAGGTGGTCGATGCCGGCGACCTTGCCGAGCGCCTCCTTCATCGATCCCTTGATCTTCTTGAGATTGCCGTCGGCTTCATGACTCATCGCTGCTCCTTCGCATTCACCTCGGCGACTGACAAGCCGCTCGTCGCATCGTAGGCATCGCGGCCCGATTTCAATACCCGCAAATGCACTAGTGAATCTAGTGCGTCCGACGGTTGTGGCCGGGAACGTCGCCACCGAACATGCACCGCCCGATCCAGTGCCAAGACAGGTACCGATTGTAGATGCCGCGAACGCCGGACCGTTCCGGCCGTCGCCGTCCGGGCCGTCGACCGGGCGTCGGCACACAACCTCCTCAAGGAAATCAACGATGAATCTACCGCAGCAACGTGACGTCGCGAGCACCGCGATGCCCTTTCCCTTCGAGCGCGCCGTGGTCGAGCGCCGCATTTCATGGCCGGCGGTCTTTGCCGGCGGTCTGCTGTCGATCGCATTGATGATCCTGCTGGCGATGCTGGGCGCGGGGATCGGCGCCGGCACGCTCGATCCGATGAAGGTCGACGGCTCTCCGTCCGCGAGCGCGTTCGGCATCGGTGCGGGTCTCTGGTGGGCCATCAGCACGCTGATCTCGATGTTCGCCGGCGCCTACGTGGCCGGACGCCTGTCCGGCGTGCTGCGTCCCGCGGACGGCGGCCTCCATGGCCTCTTGACGTGGGCCCTCGCATTGCTGACCACGGTCTATCTCGTCGGTAGCGGCGCGGGTTCCCTGTTGAGCAGCGCCGGCGGCATCCTGGGTACGGTGGCGACGGTGTCGGCGACCGGTGCGGCTGCCGTGGCGCCGAAGCTCGCGGACATCGCGGGCGACGAGCTGCAGAAGCAGGGCGTCTCGTTCGACAGCATCAAAAACGATGCGATGACCCTGCTCCAGCAGACCGGCAAGCCGGGCCTGCAGGTCGGCGCGGTCAAGCAGCAGGCCGAGGCCGCCGCGAACGACGTCGGCAACACGGTGGGTACGGCGGACGGGAGCCAGCAGAACTTCACGGCGCTGCTCGATCGGCTGCTGGCGCAGGCGAAGGGC
Source organism: Beijerinckiaceae bacterium (assembly GCA_964657795.1). Taxonomy (GTDB): domain Bacteria; phylum Pseudomonadota; class Gammaproteobacteria; order Burkholderiales; family Burkholderiaceae_D; genus CAHJXF01. The sequence goes on along the minus strand of CAZZWS010000273.1, from coordinate 3,626 downwards.
ACCGCATCGCAGGTCGATCGCGATGCCGTCGTCAACGTCGTCATGGCGCGGACCGGCATGAACCGCGACGACGCGACCAAGCGGGTCGAAGGATGGCAGGCGACGGCCGAGCAGGCGCGCGCCAAGGCCGCACAAGCGACCGATGCCGCGAAGCAAAAGGCACGCGAAGCGGCCGACGCCGCGGCGAAGGCCGTCTCGCGCGCGATGCTGCTGGCCTTCCTCGCGCTGGCGATCGGTGCCGTGGTCGCCTGGTTCGGTGGCTCGCTGGGACAACGCCGCCCGGCACCCCTCGCAGCCTGAAGAAGTGAACGCGTGAATGCGTGAAGGCGATCGGACTCGGTCGCCTTCACGCCCTTGCCGTCGATCGTCGTTGAGTCGAATCGGGGATACTCCGATCCGACGTCGTCCGGCCGTGACTGCATCGGGTGCGACGTCACCAATCGATGGCAAGGAGCCTCATGAAGACTTATCGCATCGCCACCATCCCCGGCGACGGCATCGGCAAGGAAGTCGTTCCCGCGGGACGCGAGTTGCTGGCCGCGCTCGCCGCCGCCGGTGAACCGTTCGCGTTCGACTTCGTCGACTTCGACTGGGGCGGCGACTACTTCCGCGAGCACGGCGTCATGATGCCGGCCGATGGCCTCGACCTGATCCGCGACGTCGACGCCATCCTGTTCGGCTCGGCCGGCGATCCGGACATCCCCGACCACGTCACGCTGTGGGGCCTGCGACTCAAGATCTGTCAGGGCTTCGATCAATACGCCAACGTGCGGCCTACGCGCATCCTGCCCGGCATCGACGGACCCCTGAAGCGCTGCGGCCCGGACGATCTCGACTGGGTCATCGTGCGCGAGAATTCCGAAGGCGAGTACAGCGGCGTGGGGGGCCGCGTCCATCAGGGACATCCGATCGAGGTCGCGACCGACGTGTCGATGATGACCCGCGTCGGCGTCGAGCGGATCATCCGCTACGCGTTCAGGCTCGCGCAGTCGCGGCCGCGGAAGCGGCTCACCGTTGTCACCAAGTCGAACGCGCAGCGCCACGCGATGGTGATGTGGGACCAGATCGCCAACGAGGTCGCCCGCGAGTTTTCCGACGTGACCTGGGACAAGGAACTGGTCGACGCGTGCACCGCGCGGATGGTCAACCGGCCGTCGTCGCTCGATACGCTGGTGGCCACCAACCTGCATGCCGACATCCTCAGCGACCTCGCGGCCGCGCTCGCCGGAAGCCTCGGCATCGCGCCCACCGGCAACATCGATCCCGAGCGCCGCTATCCGTCGATGTTCGAGCCGATCCATGGCTCGGCCTTCGACATCATGGGCAAGGGCCTCGCCAATCCGGTCGGCACGTTCTGGTCGGTGGTCATGCTGCTGGAACATCTCGGCGAGACCGCGGCGGCCGCGCGCGTGATGCGGGCGATCGAACGGGTGACGGCCGACCCGTCGCTGCACACCGGCGACCTGGGCGGCACCGCGAGGACGGTCCACGTGACCGCGGCGATGATCGCCTTCGTCCAGGAGGACCGGCAACGCGAAGCGGCATGACGTCGCTCCGGGAGGCACGACCAGGCGACGCTCGAACGTCGTCGTCACAAGAACGAAGGAGATCCGTGAACAACCTCTTCAAGAGCCTGATTTTCGTTGCGGCGGCCTGCGCGGCGACCGGCTCCGCGCACGCCCAGCAAGTCGGCACGCCGCAGAATCCCGTCATCATCAAGTTCAGCCATGTCGTCGCGGCCGACACCAACAAGGGCAAGACCGCCGAGTACTTCAAGAAGATCGTGGAGGAGCGCACGAAGGGGGCCGTCAGGATCGAGGTCTATGCCAACTCGGTGCTGTACAAGGACAAGGAAGAGATGGAGGCGCTGCAGCTCGGTGCGGTCCAGATGCTCGCGCCCACGCCCGGCAAGTTCGGGCCGCTCGGCGCTCGCGAGTTCGAGGTGCTCGACCTGCCGTACCTGTTCGACAGCCTCGATGAAGAGCATCGCGTGACGCAGGGCGCGATCGGCAGCCAACTGCTAGGCAGGCTCGAGGCCTTCGGCATCCACGGCCTGGCGTTCTGGGACAACGGCTTCAAGGAGATGACCAGCAACAAGGCGTTGCGGATGCCGGCCGACTTCAAGGGCCAGAAGCTGCGCATCCAGTCGTCGAAGGTGATCGAGGCGCAGATGCGCGCGGTCGACGCGATCCCGCAGGTGATGGCGTTCGCCGAGCTCTACCAGGCGATGCAGACCGGCGTGGTCGACGGCCAGGAGAACCCGACCAACGTGATCTATCCGTCGAAGCTCTACGAGGTCCAGAAGTACCTGACGCTGTCTGACCACGGCTATCACGGCTACGCGGTGATCGTGAACGCCAAGTTCTGGGCCGGCCTGCCCGCGCCGATCCGCGCCGAACTCGAAAGCGCGATGAAGGACGCGACGGCCTTCTTCAACGACGGCGCGAAGAAGGAGAACGACGACGGCCTCGCGGCCATCAAGGCATCGGGCAAGACCGAGATCATCACGCTGACGCCGGAGCAGAAGCGGGCGTGGAAGAAGGCGTTCATCAAGGTCCATACCGAGATGGCCGACCGCGTCGGCAAGCCGCTGATCCAGTCGATCTACAAGGAGACAGGCTTCGATCCCGCGAAGCTGTGACACCCCTTCGGCACACGGCGAGGTGGATCGCGCACCGGCCGTGGCCGCGTTACCGGGGCGATGATCTTCATCACGCCGATCGCCTTCGATCTGCTGGCGGCAGCGTACGCGCGGCGATGGACGTGCGGCCGTGGACGTGCGGTGATGACGCCGCCGGAGAACGCGCGGACCGTGACGCTCGCACGATCTGCACGTGGTGCACGACACGGCCGATCGCGTGCTCGTGATGTCTCTCGGGCAGGTCGTCGAGATCGCGCCGGTCGACCGGTTCTGCGAACACCCGCGCCGTCCGTGGCCGACGATCGGCGGCGCGTCGCCCGACCGGTCGTCGTTGCTGGCGGGATGCGTGTTCGCGCCGCGCTGTTCGGCCGCCACGGCCCGCTGCCTCGCGGAGCGCCCGCCGCTGGTTCGCGACGGCGCCGCCGCGCTGGCCTGCTGGCATCCGGTCTTCATCGTGACGGGTTGATCGCAAGGCGGCTTCGGCCATCGGGCTATCGGGGACGACTGGTGTCGAGCCGTGCTTGCGATCATCATCGCGGCGCGGCCCCGACGACTCGTCCGTCGGCAAGGGACAACGCACACGATGAAGCAAGCCATATTCGGCGGGTCCGACGGCGCCGCCAGCGCGGAACAGGCCGGACGCGCGTTGCCGTGGGTGATCGATCGGTACGGACCGACGCTGCTGCTCGAACCCGACCGGCTCAAGGCGGTGCTCGTCGCCGCGGCGCCCGATGCGGCGCGCGCGATCGACGCGATCGTGGCCGCGGTCGCGAACGAGGTCCCGCAGTCGATGCTCGCGGCGCACTCCGACGATCATCTCGCGGCCCTCCTGCCGACGCTGGTCGATCGGCTGATGGGCACGACGCCGCTCGACCAGGCGCAGGCGCGCTGGATCGTGCGGGCGTGGGCGAACGCACTCGCGCTGCCGACGGACGGGCTGGAAGCTGCCCCGTCGTCGCCGGCCGCTGCGGCCACTGCAGCGACT
>CAZZWS010000272.1:0-4783 GCA_964657795.1 Beijerinckiaceae bacterium | reverse complement strand
CATGTCGGCGATCGCGACCGGCGTGATCGCCGCGCTGCTCGCGCAGCGTTGGCGACCGCCTCTCCGGACAGCGACCTGGCTTGGCGTGTAGGGCTGGGTCGGTCTCGTGGCGGTCTTCGGCTTCGAGAACCTGTTGTGGCGATCGCTGAAGGATGGCTGCCTGCTCGTCCTGACGATGAGCGTCGCCGCGCTGCTGGTCGCGTCCAAAGCGTCGCCGGTTCGCGACCATCGGCGGCTTTCACGCGCCACGCGATCGCTGCGATCGTTCGGTCGCCTGAGCTACGAGGTCTACCTGACCCACATGTTCGTGGTCTGGCTGGTCGTCGACGTCTATCGCAGGATCGACGCCGACGAGGCGTGGGGTTTTCTCTGGTACGGGCCGGCGCTCGGTCTGTCGTGGGCGCTGGGCCGGGCCGTGGCGCACGGCGTTTCGCTGCCCGTTGAGCGAGCGATCCGGCGCCGCGCGGTTCAAGAGTGACCCGGTCGAGCTGCTGTGATTTGCCTCGCCCCTCGCATCGACGCGATCTCTTGTCCGTCGGATCGCGTGCGCTTGAACGACAATGGCGAGGGACGCGCATCTCTCTTCGTTGTCGCCCCGGCGAAGGCCGGCGCCTGGGTTCGTGCCAAGCGATCGACAGGCAACTCGGGTCCCGGCCTTCGCCGTGACGACAACCACGAGTGACGTACCCTTGGAGATTAGGTATCACCGCTCGTCCATGCGTCTCCCATCCCATTTCACCCTTCCCCTGATCATCGCGTGCGCGCTGTTCATGGAGAACCTCGACGGCACGATCATCTCGACCTCGTTGCCGGTGATCGCCAAGGACCTCGCCGAGAACCCGCTCGCGCTCAAGCTCGCGCTGACCGCGTATCTCGTCAGCCTCGCGGTCTTCATCCCGATCAGCGGCTGGATGGCCGACCGCTACGGTTCGCGGACCGTGTTCCGGTCGGCGATCGCGGTGTTCGTGTTCGGCTCGCTCGCGTGCGGCTTCTCGAGTTCGCTCGGCGGCTTCGTGCTCGCGCGCTTCCTGCAGGGCATCGGCGGCGCGATGATGGTGCCGGTCGGTCGACTGGTGTTGCTGAAGAGCGTCGAAAAACGCGAGCTCGTGAAGGTGCTGTCCTACCTGACGATGCCGGCGCTGCTCGGTCCCATCCTCGGGCCGCCGCTCGGCGGCTTCATCAGCACCTATTTCCATTGGCGCTGGATCTTCTTCATCAACGTGCCGATCGGCCTGCTCGGCTGGACGCTGGCCGGCCGCTACGTGCCGGAGATCGTCGAGGACCTGCGGACGCCGCTCGACTGGACCGGCTTCCTGATGTCCGGCATCGGCCTGTCGTCGCTGACGCTCGGCGCGGCCACGTTCGGTCAGCATCTCCTCCCGCCGCTCGGCTCGGCGGCCTGCATCGTCGTCGGCACGATCTCGCTCGTGGCTTACGTCGGTCACGCGCGACGCTTCGCGCGCGCAGGCCGCTCCCCGGTCCTCGACTTCGCGTTCCTGAAGGTGAAGACCTACTTCGCGGGCGTCGTCGGCGGTTCGCTGTTCCGCGTCGGCGTCGGCGCCACGCCGTTCCTGTTGCCGCTGATGCTGCAGCTCGGCTTCGGCTTCACGGCGTTGCAGTCGGGCCTGCTGACCTGTTCGTCGGCCGCGGCGGCGATGTTCATGAAGACGCTGGCCACGACCATCCTCAAGCGCTTCGGCTTTCGCACGGTGCTGTCGGCCAACGCGCTGATCGCGTCGATCACCATCATCGGCTATGGCGTGTTCTCGGCGACGACCCCGATCGCGTGGATGCTCGGCACGCTGCTGTTCGGCGGCTTCTTCCGCTCGTTGCAGTTCACGTCGCTCAACGCGTTGTCGTACGCCGACATCGACAAGCGCGACATGGGTCGCGCGTCGGGTCTGGCCAACGTCGCGCAGCAGTTGTCGCTGTCGACCGGCGTCACGCTCGGCGCGGCCGCGCTCGAATCGATGGCACGGCTGCACGGCCGCGTCGACGTGGTGAGCGACGACTTCCGCTGGGCGTTCCTGGTCGTGGGGCTGGTCTCGGCCGCGTCGTTCCTGCTGATCCGCCGCTTGCCGGCCGACGCGGGCGACGAGGTCTCGGGGCGCGTCATTCGCGCGGCCGATCCACCGCTGCAGGCGGAGACGCCGATGCCACCGCGAGCCATCGACAGGACCTGACGGAACGTCTACTGCAGTGGCTTGCGACCGATCGGCCGCGCATGCCGTACGTCGCCGTTCAGCGTCGACACGATCGCGAGCATGAGGTACCACGCGGCGAAGAGCAGCACCGTCGTGACCACGCTCGCATGTTCGAGGATGAAGCCGGCGGCGATGGCGCCGAGCGGGTTGAGCCCGAAGGCCAACAAGCGGAACGTGCTGTTGACGCGGCCCTGCAGCGCGTCGGGGATCAGCGCCAGTCGATAGCTGAACTGCACGACATTGTAGATGGGCCCGGTCATCGCGATCAGCGCATAGATCGCGCCGAGCCAGATCACTTGCGACGATGAATGGAGCGGCAGCAGATAGAGCGGCAGCAGGACGACGTTGGCCCACATGACCGCGACGATCACCTGTCCGAACGAGAAGCGTCGTTGCAGACGACCGCCGATCAGCGAACCGGCGACGCCGCCGAAGCCCGCGATGCTGAAGATCAGGCCGGTCTCGAAGTTCGTCGCGCCGCTGTTCTTCGCGATCACGAGGAGGATCAGTGGCAATGCCGCGTACACGAAATTCAGGCCGCCGGTGAGCAACGCCATGACGCGAATCAGCCGGTTGGTCCACAACCACCGGAGGCCTTCGGCGATCTCCTTCGGCAGGTCGCGGGGTTCGCCGACCCGCTCGGTATGGAACGGCGTCGCGATCTTCGCCAGGGTCGCCGCCGAGACGAGGAACGACAGCGCGTCGGCGACGAACGGCGCAGACTTGCCGAGCGTCTGATAGAGCGCCGTGCCGATCGACGGTGCCACGATGGACGCCACGGAGAACGACGCCTCGTTCTGCGCGGTGGCCTGCGGCAACTGTTCGACCGGTACGAGGCGCGGCAATGCCGCCACTTCGGCGATATTGAAGAAGACGAACAGGCTGCCCTCGATCAGCGCAACGACGCAGAGCTGCCAGATCGTCAGCGCATCGAACCACAGCGCGAGCGGGATCGTCGCGATCACCAGCGCGCGCCCGAGATCGCAGAGGATCATCACGCGCTTGCGGTTCCAGCGATCGATCAGCGCGCCGGCCGGCAGCGAGAAGATCAGGTAGGGCAGTGCGCGCAACGCGAGGATGGTCCCGGCCGCCGCGGGTGAGCCGGTCATCGCGAGCACCAGCAGCGGATAGACGACGGAGGTCGACGTTGAGCCGAAGGTCGAGACGACCTGGCCGCTCCACAGCAGCGTGTAGTCGACGTTGCGACGCAGGGGCGGCGAAGCGTTCACGTTCAGCCGGACGGTCCGTCCGTGGCGCTACCCCACCCGGTCCCATGGTCCGCATCGCGACGTCGACGATCGTCCATCAGCATCTTCTCGAGTTCGTCGCGGCCGCTGCGGGCACGGGCGACCAGCTTCTGCTCGTCGCGGAAGTCGGGCAGCATCGCTTCGAGCGTCGCCAGCGTCGAGCGCCGGAAGCGGTCGGCGACGCGTCGGCCTTCGTAGGGCCGCACGCCCATCGCTTCGAGTGCCGACCGTGCGGTCCGCAACGCGGACTCGAAGGTCTCGCGCTCCACGTGCTCGATGCCGACCTCGCGCAGTTCCAGCCAGTGCCGCACGTTGCGGGCGCGCGCGAGGATCTTGAGGCCGGGGAACGCTTCGGTCGCGGCGCGCGCGAGCTGCATGCTGTCGTCGACGTCGTCGATGGCGATCACCAGCAGCGCCGCGTCCTTCGCGCCGGCGGCTTCGAGCAGGTCGAGTCGTGTGGCGTCGCCGTAGAAGACCTTGGAGCCGAAGCGGCGCAGCAGCTCGATCTGGTCGGGGTCGTGGTCGAGCACGATCAGCGGATAGCCCGAGCCGCTCAGCACGCGCGCGACGATCTGGCCGTAGCGTCCGAAGCCCGCGATGATGACCGGCGCCCGTTCGTCGATCACGTCATCGTCCCTTTCTCTCCGCGCCACGCGCGCGACCAGCCTGTCCGCGACGATCAGCACGATCGGCGTCGCGGCCATCGAGATCGCGACGGCCGCCGTCAGCAGCGGGATCCACTGGCCGTCGAGCACGCGCGACTCGGCAGCGACGTTGAACACGACAAACGCGAACTCGCCGCCCTGCCCGAGCAACGCGCCGAACGCGAGGCGCTGCTTGCGCGGCACGCCGAGCGGCTTGGCGATGCCGACCAGCACCGCGAACTTGATCGCGATCAGGCCGATCACGAGCGCGAGCAGCAGCAGCGGTTTCGCGATGACTTCGCCGAAGTCGATCGACATCCCCACGCCGATGAAGAAGAGGCCGAGCAGCAGACCCTTGAACGGCTCGATGTCGGTCTCGAGCGCGCGGCGGTATTCCGAGCTCGCCAGCAGCACGCCGGCGATGAACGCCCCGAGCGCCATCGACAGGCCCGCAAAGCTCATCAGCTCGGCGATGGCCACGACGAGCAGCAGCGCGAACGCCGTGAAGACCTCGCGCACGTCGGCCTTCGCGACGATCCGCAGGACAGGCCGCACGAGATAGCGACCCGCGACGATCACGGCCACGATGGCCGAGACGGCGATGAGGGCCTTCTGCCAGACCGGCTGCGCGCTCGCGCCGTGCTTGCCGAGGCCGAGCAGCTGCGCGACCAGCGGGACCACGGCGATC
>CAZZWS010000271.1:3547-4821 GCA_964657795.1 Beijerinckiaceae bacterium | reverse complement strand
CATCGACGTCGACCAGCGACGTCGCGATGACACCAGCCAGCGCGGTGCGCGTCTTCGCGGCCGCCGACAGGTCGAGGATTCGATCGCCGATCGCGACGCCGATGCGGAATGCATCGCCGCTGCGGCTGCGACGGAAGACGCCGAACGGCAGGTTCTGGATCGGGAAGTCCGTGTCGTCGGCGTTCGCCGAGGCGACCCAGCTGCGCAGCGCAAGGTCGTGGGTTTCGTTGAGCATGGTCATGGTGGGTTGTCAGTTCGCGTCGGCGGGGCCGGTGAAGTTGTTGGCGAGCCCTTGCCAGCACTCGAAGTATTCGGCCTGCAACCGACAGGTTTCGAGCGCATGGCGCGTGGGATGCAGGATGGTCGGCGTCTCGAACATGAAGGCCATCGTGTTTTCGACGTATGCTGGTTTGGACGTGTCCGACCGCGACGCCTTCGCGAACGTGTCGGCGTCGGGACCGTGCCCCGACATGCAGTTGTGCAGGGACGCGCCGCCGGGCACGAAGCCTTCGGCCTTCGCGTCGTAGGCGCCGTGGATCAGGCCCATGAACTCGCTGGCGAAGTTGCGATGGAACCAGGGCGGCCGGAACGTGTCCTGCGCGACCAGCACGCGCGGCGGGAAGATCACGAAGTCGAGCGAGTCGACGCCGGGCGTGTCGGTGGGCGAGTGCAGCACCAGGAAGATCGACGGGTCCGGATGGTCGAAGCTGATCGAGCCGATGGTGTTGAAGCGGCGCAGGTCGTACTTGTACGGCGCGTAGTTGCCGTGCCATGCGACGACGTCGAGCGGCGAGTGATCGATGGCGGCCTTCCACAGGCGACCGCCGAACTTGGCGACCAGTTCGAAATCGCCTTCGACGACCTCGTAGCGCGCGTGCGGCGTCAGGAAGTCGCGCGGGTTGGCGAGGCCGTTCGAGCCGATCACGCCGAGATCCGGCAGGCGCAGCAATGCGCCGTGGTTCTCGCAGATGTAGCCGCGTGCGCCCGCGCCCTCGTTCGCGCCGAGCAGCTCCACACTGAATCGAAGACCACGCGGGATCACGACGATCTCCTGCGGCTCCGCGTCCAGCGTGCCGAGCTCGGTCGCGATCCGCAGCGCGCCTTCCTGCGGCACGATCAGCAGCTCGCCGTCGGCGTCGTAGAAGTAGCGGCCCTCCATCGAGCGGTTGCACGCGTACAGATGGATGCCGACGCCGGCGTTGCCGGCGATGGTCACGAGGCCGTCGATGAAGTCGGTCGGCGCCGTCGGAATCGGCAGCGCGTCCCAGCGCAGT
>CAZZWS010000271.1:0-3537 GCA_964657795.1 Beijerinckiaceae bacterium | reverse complement strand
TTGGGCGGCGTCGGCACCTCGTCGAACCTGCTGCGCAGGCGACCCATGTCCATCTCGACGAACGGTCGATGGACGGCCGCGGGCCGCACGCGATACAGCCACGAGCGGCGGTTGTGACTGCGCGGCGCGGTGAAGGCCGTGCCGGTGAACTGCTCGGCGTAGAGCCCATGCGCGACGCGCTGCGGCGAGTTGCGTCCGATCGGCAGCGTGCCCGGCACGGCCTCGGTCGCGAACTCGTTGCCGAAGCCGGACTGGTAGGTCAGTTCGGACGTGATCGACGATGGGTGAAGGATGGTCTGCGTCATGGTTCGTTGCCGTTCGTCGAAGAATGAACCCCTGCACGCGCACGACGCATCGCCTCGGTCAGCACGTCGAGATCGCCGATGTGATTCGCGAGCAGCAGGATCAGCTTGCAGTTCACGAGCGCGCTCTCGTCGGCGCTCAGGTCGCGGTGCGTGTCGATCAGCGCCTGATAGAAATCGTCGGGCCGATCGAGACGAGGTTCGATGTCGAGCATGAAGTCACGCAGGTGCGTCGTTGCAGGTGGCCCTGGCCAGCGCGGCGCGGACCTCGGCCGCGTCGAACCGCCGCCATCGCGCCGCCACGTGCTGGTCGGGACGGATCAGATAGACCGTGCCCGGGGTCGCATCGTAACGGCTCGCGACGAGTCCCTCGACATCATGCGCCACGATGCCCACGGGACCCGGCATGACGTCGTCCGCGCGCGTGACCGCGACGACCGCGAGACGCATCGACGAAGCGTCGATCGCCTCGTCGTCGACGAACCACAGCAGCGTGAACGCCGAACGCAGGACATCGAGCAGCCATCCGGCGACGCCCGCCACGACGATCGGTGCGTCGACGCACGCGGCGCCCGGCACCATCGATCCCGCGAAGACGTCGCGATCGGCCGTGTTCAACGGCGAACCCGTCAACGTCGTCGGCACCGAGAGGCGACCGCTGTTGACGAGCCGCCGCGCGAACGGATGGTCGCCGGCGAGCCGCAGCACGGCGTCGCGGAAGGTCTTGGAGATCGCGCTCTTCGGCGTGATGAAGTCGGTGGAGCGCGTCGAGTTGAGGATGTTCTCGTCGGCCGCGTCGACGCGCTCGATGTCGTAGGTGTCGAGCAATCGATCGGGCGCCTCGCCGTCCACGACCAGCCGCAACTTCCAGGCGAGGTTGTCCGCGTCCTGCACACCCGAGTTGGCGCCGCGCGCACCGAACGGCGAGACGCCGTGCGCCGCATCGCCGGCGAACATCACGCGGCCGTGACGGAAGCGCTCCATCCGCAGACACGAGAACGTGTACACGCTCATCCACTCGAACGTGAACTCGGCGTCCTCGCCAAGTAACGCGCGCACCCGCGCAGCGACGCGCTCGGGCTCGCGTTCGACGACCGGGTCCGCGTCCCAGCCGAGCTGGAAGTCGATGCGCCACACGTCGTCGGGCTGGCGATGCAGCAGCACGGACTGGCCGCGATGGAACGGCGGATCGAACCAGAACCAGCGCTCGACCGCGAAGCGCGACGCGGTCTCGGGCGACATGCGCACGTCGGCGATCAGGAAGCGATCGCGGAACGTGTGACCGGCCATCTGCAGGCCGAGCAGCTTGCGGAGCGGCGAGCGCGAGCCGTCGCAAGCGACGACGTAGTCGCAGGTGAGCGTGTACGGGCCATCGGGGGTATCGATGGTCAGGGTCGCGCGCTCCCCGTCCTGCTCGAGGCCGGTGACGCGATTCTTCCAGCGCAGGTCGATCGCCGGCTCCGCGGCCGCGGTGTCGTGCAGGAAGCCCTCCACGTAGTACTGCTGCAGGTTGACGAACGCCGGGCGGTGATGACCGGCTTCCTCGAGCAGGTCGAAGCGATACACCAGGTCGTCCTGGAAGTAGACCTTGCCGACGCTCCACGACACGCCCTTGTCGACCATGCGGTCGCCGCAGCCGAGGCGGTCCCAGATCTCGAGCGTGCGCTTCGCGAAGCAGATGGCGCGCGAGCCGGTCGACAGCGTGTCGTCGTCGTCGAGCACGACGACATCGACGCCCTGCTTCGCGAGGTCGATCGCGCAGGTCAGGCCGACCGGTCCGGCGCCGACGATGACGACGCGCTGATGGGCGGGCCGATTCTGGTCGCCGGATCGTCGATACGCGAACTTCAGGCTTTGATAGTCGAGCGGCATGGCGTTGACGAAGTTGACGTGCTTTCGCCCTGCCCTCAGCCTTCGAGCGCCTTCCACATCGCGACATCCCGCTCGGCCGTCCACACGCGCGGATCGACGTGACCGGTCGCGAGGTCGTATGCACGGGTCACGTCGAACGGCATGCAGTGGTCGAAGATGACCCAGTGGCCGAAGCGCGGCTTGAGCTTCGCGTAGGTCTCGCGATAGGTCGCGCCGAGGTCGCGACCCGCCGCGACCGCGGCCTTCACGGCCTCGTAGAGATCCGTCACGAACGCACGCGTGCCGGCGACGCCTTCAGCCACCGCCGCCGGTGTCTTGAGCGCGCCGCCGCGGCCGGGCACGAGCTGGGCGGGCTCGAGCGCCAGGATCGCGTCGAGCGTCCCGGGCCAGTCCTCGTAGTAGCAGTCGCCCGCATACGGCGTCGCGCCGTATTCGACGAGATCGCCGGCCAGCATCGTCTTCTCGGCGGGCAGCCAGACGACCGTGTCGCCCTTCGTGTGTCCGCGTCCGAGCTGCAGGATGCGCACTTCGAGCTTGCCCATCCACAACGTCATCGCGCCCTTGAACGTCAGCGTGGGCCAGGTCAGGCCCGGAACGCTCTCGACCGACTGGAACAGCCGTGGGAAGCGTCCGATCTCGCTGGCCATGTCCGCCTCGCCGCGCTCGACGATCAGGTCGCGCGTGTCCTCGCTCGCGATGATCTCCTGCGCCCCGTAGGCCGACGCGCCGAGCACGCGCACCGCGTGGTAGTGGGTCAGCAGCACGTACTTGATGGGCTTGTCGGTGACCTCGCGGATGCGGCGGATGACGTCCTGCGCCATCACCGGCGTGGCCTGCGTGTCGGCCACCAGCACGGCGTCGTCGCCGATCACGATGCCGGTGTTGGGATCGCCCTCGGCGGTGTACGCCCACGCGTGTTCGGAGAGCTGCTCGAACGTGACCTTCTTCTCTTCGAGGTCGGCCTGCGACGCGAACTTCTTTTCGGTGATCGGTTGTGCGCTCATGCGGTCTCCTGCGAACGTCGTGCGCCGCGTCGGGTGCGCGACGGCGGTCGTCCAGTATCGATTCTGAGGCGGGCCACGATGAAACGTTCCGCCGATGATTCGGCCATGGTGCCATGGCTGCATGAAGCGCCCCAAGCCGGCCGTTCGCGAACGAGCCGATCGAACCCGTCGATGCTATGCGATGATTGGTTTTAGGTCAATCGATTGCCCAATGTACAAATGAAGATCCAGCGCGGCATCCAACGCGGCATCCAGTCCATCGAGGTCGGCGGGCAACTGCTGCTCGTGCTCGCCTCGACGCCGGCGCCGATGGGTCTCGGCGATCTCGCGCGCGCGTCGGGCATGGATGCGTCCAAGGC
>CAZZWS010000270.1:0-4832 GCA_964657795.1 Beijerinckiaceae bacterium | reverse complement strand
GACGACGCGACCGACGACGCGACCAGCAGCGGCACCAGCGTCCAGAACGCGTACAGCTCCCACATGTGGCCGAAGTAGCCGAACGCCGACGCGCGGAAGTCGGGCACGCGAAACGCGGCGAGCACCGTACCCGCTCCGGCGGCCTTCCGATCCGGGCTCGGCGCATGCGGGCCCCCACCCGGACCGTCCCCGAGACGCGCCACGATGGCCGCGCCCGCCAGCGCGAGCGCCGAGGACGCGCCCATCACCGCCTGCCAAGACGCGGTCAGCCCCAGGGCACGGATGCCGTGCGGCAGCGCCGTGCCGAGCGTCAGCATGCCGACGAGCAGGCCGAGCGCCTGACCGGCGCGTCGCGGAGCCCATCCGACGACCAGCTTCATCCCGAGCGGATAGATGCCCGCGAGCGCCAGCCCGACGACGAAGCGGAACGCCATCGCCGACGCGAGATCGCCGGCGAACAGCGCGAAGCCCGCGTTGAACACGGCGCCGGTGACGCTCGCGATCGCGAAGATGCGGCTCGCGCGATAGCGGTCGGCGAGCCCCGTGAACGCGAGGACCAGCGTGCCGACGATGAAGCCCGCCTGCACCGCGCTGGTCAGCCATCCCAGGTCCGCGTTCGACAGGCCCCACAGCCGGTGCAGGTCGTCCGCCGCGGCATTGGCGCTGAACCAGAGCGACGTCCCGAACAGTTCGGCGAGGACGATGAGGAGGACCGGACGGGTGTTCACGCGAGGGGGAGGGCGGGATGGGCCGGCGAGGTGGGCCGGCGAAGCGTTGCGGGATGATACGGCGCGGGTACCCGCCGCTTTCGTTGTTTCGATGCCGAGTCTCCGACCATCGATGGCCCCGTTGCGGTCGTGGCGGCGCGCTTAGGAAGACGGCCGATAACGCGCGACCGGTCTTTTCTGTTACTCAGACAGGCTGGCCGGGTTGACGCGAACATCGGGTTCGCGAGCCCGCCGGCACAACGCCGAAGACGATCCTGTCTCGTCCACTCGACACGCGGAACCGCATGCTCTTCAGGCACAAGACCAATCGTCGCCGCATCCTCATCATCGAAGACGACTGGGCCGTCCTCGAAGTCCTCAAGCTGATGCTCGAGGACGACGGCCATGTCGTCGTGACCGCGAGCCAGGGGCGCCAGGGCGTGGCGCTCGCCGCGGCCAAGGCCTTCGACCTCGTCGTGATGGACATCTCGATGCCCGGCATGAACGGCATCGACGTCGCCCAGGCCCTGCGGGCCGACGCGAAGACGGCCGACATCTTCATCGTCGTCCACACCGGACTCGACGAGCACTGGGTGCGCGAGCGCTTCACGGACTACGACGCCTTCCTGACCAAGGCGACCGACACGGCCGTGCTGGTCGACAAGATCCGCAAGCTGTTCGAGCAGCCGTCCGCGCCGCGCGACGGGCGCGCGCGCGCGGCGCCCGGGGACGTCTACACGATGGCCGAGGCGGTCCATGCGCAACAGGCGTTGCGCGACGCGATGGAGCTCGGTCCCGAGACCGTGACGCTGGCCGCGATGATCGGCATGCTCGGCGAGGAGATCGACCAGCTGCGTCGACTAGGCGAGGACGACGCGCAGATCCTGCGTCGCATCGGCGAGGCCGTGGGTCGTCCGATTCCGATCGATGCGATCGAATGACGGTGGCGGATCGAGCGACGCGGCCGCCGACGGCATGGTGCGCGATGCGGCCATCACCGCGACGATGCTGGCGTTGATCGAGGCGCGCGCCGCACACGCGACGATCTGCCCGTCCGACGTCGCGCGTGCTTTGCTGCCGGACGACGAGCCGGGATGGCGCGCGTTGATGGCGCCGATCCGCAGGGTCGCGGCGAATCTCGCCGTAGCCGGTCGGGTGCGTGTGACGCGGAAAGGCCAGGTCGTCGACGCGCTCGATCCCGGTGGACCGATCCGCATCGGCCGGCCACTCGCTGCCCGATAAGCTTCAGCCCGGGGCCGTCACCCCAGAGCGGCCGCGATCACCCGCCGCACCTCGGCGACCAGCGCCGTCTCGTTCTTCCGTGGCGCGAGCAGCCGGAAGTCGACGTCGGGCAGGGCCGGCAGGCGATGCGACCGTCCGAGTCGCACGAGGCCGGCACAGAGCGACGATTCGTTGAGGCAGGCGATGCCGAGGCCCGCGACCAGCGCCGATTGCAGACCGGCGACGCCGGACGCGACCAGCGCGATCGTGAAGGGAATCCTGCGTCGCCGCAACAGATCGACCGTGAAGCGATGCAGCGAGCACGTATCGGGCAGCGCCAGCAGGCGATGCGGCTGGTCGGGCGTCGCCTGGCGCCCCGTCGCCCCCATCCACAACAGCGGCTCCCGCGAGATCGATACGTCCCGGGACACCCGCACTGCCTGAGCTCGCGGCCGGTCGAGGATGCGCATCGTCAACGCCACGTCGAAGTCGCCGTCCGCGTAGCCGCGTTCGATCGTGCCGCTCTTCTGCACGGTGACATGCATCCGCAGCTCCGGATACGCGACGTTCAGGCGCGCCAGCAGCGTCGCGAGGTCGCCCGGCCTGAAGTAGTCGGTGACGGCGAAGCGGAAATCACCCTGTAACGCCTCGTCGCGGACGTCCCTGAACGCCTCGTCCGACAAGGCCAGCATCCGTCGCGCGTAGCCGACCAGACGCAGGCCGGCCGGAGTAGGCACGACGCCGGTCTTGCTGCGCGTCAGCAGCGGCAGGCCGACGCGCTCCTCGAGCTTGCGCATCTGCTCACTGACCGCCGACTGCGTCAACGAGACGCGCGGCGCGGCTGCGGTCAGGCTGCCTTCGTCGATCACCATCGTCAGGGTCCGCAACTGGTCGATGTCGAGGGCGTGCATGATTATCCATTCGAGAAAACGATGACAGCTATCATATCTTCCCGTTTTACAGATGGATGGCCTGATTCGAGAATGAGCGCTCCATCAATCCGAAAGCCTCGTCATGCCACACATCGTGATCCATCAGTCCGGCAAGCCCGACCCGCGTTTGTCCCGCGACACTGTCGCGCTCGTCACGGAGCTCACCGAAAGCATCCTCGGCAAGCGCCCGGAGGTGATGGCGATCGCGATCCAGTACATCGACGATCGCGACTGGTTCATCGGTCGCGACTCGCTCGCGGACCTCGGCCGATCGGCTTTCCATCTCGACATCAGCATCACCGACGAGACGAACACGAAGGCGGAAAAGGCGCGCTACGTCCGCGATTTGCATGCAGGCATGGCGAAGCTGCGAGGCGATCTCCATGACGTCTCATACGTCCACCTGATCGACGCGCGGGCCACCGCGTACGGCTATGGCGGCCTCACGCAGGAGTATCGCCACCAGCGGGCCGGCGTCTGACGCGGCCGGGTCCTGCCGTCCGGCCGGGAGCGCGACGGAGCGGGAAACCCGTGCTCCCGGTCGTTCGAGGTGTGCGCGGCTCGTGCCCGGATCGCTGTCGTTCGTCCGCGCACGTCGCGTTTCGTCGGTCGGCATCGCGTGCGGACGGAATACCGCTAGATTACGGTCCGTCGCGTGGCATATCGACCGCGCAGGGAGCGTACCGATGCTGTCGATCAGCGAACTGACCCACGTCTATGCCAACGGCACGCGCGCGCTCGACGCGGTGTCGCTCGAGATCCCCGCCGGCATGTTCGGCCTGCTCGGCCCCAATGGCGCCGGGAAATCGTCGCTGATGCGTTGTCTCGCGACGCTGCAGGTGCCGACGTCGGGCGAAATCACGTTTGGCGGCATCGACGTGCTGCGCGAGCCGGCGAAGCTGCGTGCGACGCTCGGCTACCTGCCGCAGGACTTCGGCGTCTATCCGCGCGTGTCGGCCGTCGACATGCTCGACCACCTCGCGGTGCTGAAAGGATTGACGGCTCGTGGCGAACGCAAGGACACCATCGAGACGCTCCTGAAGCAGGTCAACCTGTGGGACGTCCGCAAGAAGGCCATCGCCGGCTTCTCTGGCGGCATGCGTCAGCGCTTCGGTATCGCGCAGGCGCTGATCGGCAATCCGCGCCTCGTCATCGTCGACGAACCGACCGCCGGCCTCGATCCGGAGGAGCGCAACCGCTTCAACAACCTGCTGTCGGAGATCGGCGAGAACGTCGCGGTGATCCTGTCGACGCACATCGTCGACGACGTCACCGACCTCTGCCCGCGGATGGCGATCCTGGTCGATGGCCGCATCGTCGAGAGCGGCACGCCCGGCGCGCTGATCGCGAGCCTGCAGGGACGGATCTGGCAGGTCAGCATCGCGAAGGCGGAACTCGACGCGATGCGCGCGCGCATGCCGGTCATCGCCACGCGATTGCGCGGCGGCAGCACCGTGATCCGCGTGCTGTCGGACGTTTCGCCGGGAACGCTTTTCGTGCCGGCCGAGGCCGGTCTCGAGGACGTCTACTTCGCGACCTTGCATCGGCATCGCCAGTCCGCCACCCCGGCGCTGGAAGCCGCATGAAGATGCTCGCCTCCATCGCGCGCTTCGAGTGGCGCTACCAGGTGCGCAGCCCGGTCTTCTGGATCGGCTTCGTGATCTTCTTCCTGCTGACCTTCGGCGCGACGACGATCGACACGATCCAGATCGGCAGCCGCGGCAACGTCAACGTCAACGCGCCGTTCGCGATCGTGCAGACGCTCGCGACGCTGATGGTCTTCGCGATCTTCATCGTCGTGGCGATGGTCGCCGGCACGGTGATCCGCGACGACGAGACCGGCTTCGCGCCGATCCTGCGCAGCACGCGGCTGACCAAGGGCGCGTACCTCGTCGGTCGCTTCGGCGGCTCCATCGTCGCGGCGCTCGCGGTGATCGCGGCGATCCCGCTGGCCATCGCGATCGGCTCGGCG
>CAZZWS010000269.1:0-4844 GCA_964657795.1 Beijerinckiaceae bacterium | reverse complement strand
CCGGCCGCGCGATGGCGACGTCGCGGAGCCGCGCGGCGAGGCGCTCGCCGGCGGGCTTCATCAACGACGAGTGGAACGGCGCGGAGACGGCGAGGATCACCGCGCGCTTGGCGCCGAGCGCCTTCGCGGCTTCGCAGGCGCGCTCGACCGCGGCCTTGTGGCCGGCGATCACCACCTGCGACGGCGCGTTGAAGTTGACGGCCTCGACGACCTCGCCCTGCGCTGCCTGCGCACACGCCTCTCGCACGGCATCGTCGGCCAGCCCGAGGATGGCCGCCATGCCGCCGGTGCCGACGGGCACCGCCTGTTGCATGGCTTCGGCGCGCTGGCGAACGAGCGGCAACGCGTGGGCGAACGAGAGCGCGCCGGCCGCGACCAGCGCCGCGTACTCGCCGAGGCTGTGGCCCGCCATCATCGATGGCTTCGGACCGCCGGCCTCGAGCCACGCGCGCCACATCGCGACCCCTGCGGCCAGCATGACCGGCTGCGTGTTGGTGGTGAGACCGAGATCTTCGGCGGGCCCGTCGGCGATCAGCTTCACGAGATCCTGCCCGAGCACGTCGGACGCCTCTTCCAGCGTGGTGGCGACCGCCGGCCGCGTGGCCCGTGCCGCGATCATCGCGTCGAACATGCCGACCGATTGCGATCCCTGTCCGGGGAAGACGAATGCGAAGTTCATGTGTCTCTTGTCATGAGTGGATGTGCGATCGACGACGAGGTCGAACGTGCTTCACATCCGGACCAGGACGGCGCCCCAGGTGAAGCCGCCGCCGACGCCTTCCATCAGGATCGTGTGGCCGGGCCGGATGCGACCGTCGCGGACCGCGACGTCGAGCGCGAGCGGGATCGACGCGGCCGAGGTGTTGCCGTGTTCCGCCACCGTCGCGATCATCCGTTCGAGCGGCAGGCCGAGCTTGCGGCAGGTGCCCTGCATGATGCGGATGTTGGCCTGATGCGGGATCAGCCAGTCGACGTCGGCCGCGGTGAGCCCGGCCGCGGCGAGCGTCTCCAGCGCGACCTTCTCGAGCACGTTGACCGCGAGCTTGAAGACCGCGGGCCCGTCCATCCGCAGGAACGCGTTGCCGGTCACGCCGCCGCGATCGACGTTGCCTGGCACGCAGAGGATGTCGACGTGCTGGCCGTCGGCATGCAGGCGGCTCGCCAGCACGCCGGGCTCGTCGGAGGCCGAAAGCACCACCGCGCCGGCGCCGTCGCCGAACAGGACGCACGTGGTGCGGTCCGTGAAGTCGAGGATGCGCGAGAAGACCTCGGCGCCGATGACGAGCGCGTGCTTCGCCTGACCGGCGCGGATGAACGCATCGGCCGTCGTCATCGCGTAGGCGAAGCCGCTGCAAACCGCCTGCAGGTCGAACGCGGCGCAATGGTTGGCGATGCCGAGCTTGCGCTGGACGATGCAGGCCGTACTCGGGAACACCATGTCCGGCGTCGATGTCGCGACGATGATCAGGTCGATGGCCGAAGCGTCGACGCCGGCCGCCTCGATCGCGCGACGGGCCGCTTCGACCGCGAGCTCGCTGCACGGCACGTGGGCTTCCGCGAAGTAGCGCGCGCGGATGCCGCTGCGCGACACGATCCACTCGTCGCTGGTCTCGATGCCCTGCTCACCGAGCTGCTTCGCGAGATCGTCGTTGCTGACGCGGCGGGGCGGCAGATAGCTGCCGGTGCCGGCGATGCGGGCGTGAACCGTCATGCGATCAGACAAGAGATCAAAAGAGGGAAGCGACCTGACGGTCGCGTTGCGGCTCGTCCGCCTCGGTCACCGCGTCGGGGCCGGGCCGCATGCTCTTCATCGACGCGACGATGTTGGCGGCCACATCGTGACGCGCCTCGTCGAGTGCACGCTCGAGCGCCTGCGCGAACGCGAACGCGTCGGCCGATCCGTGGCTCTTGATGACGAGGCCGCGCAGCCCGACCAGGCTGGCCCCGTTGTAGCGGCGATGGTCGACGCGATGACGAAAGCGCTGCAGCACCGGCATCGCGACCAGCGCCGCGAGATAGGTCAGCGGGTTGCGCGTGAACTCTTCCTTGATGAAGCCGGCCAGCATCTGGGCCAGGCCTTCCGAGGTCTTCAGCGCGACATTGCCCACGAAGCCGTCGCAGACCACCACGTCGACCACGCCCTTGAAGATGTCGTTGCCTTCGACGTTGCCGTGGAAGTTGATATGTCCGCGATCTGCGGCCATGCGCAGCAACTCGCCCGCTTCCTTGACGGTGTCGTTGCCCTTGATGACCTCTTCACCGATGTTAAGCAGGCCGACGCTGGGTCGCTCCTTGCCCTGCACTGCGGCGACCAGCGCGCTGCCCATCACCGCGAACTGCAGGAGGTGTTCGGCGCTGCAGTCGACGTTGGCTCCGAGGTCCAGCATCGTCGTCGCGCGTCCCGTCTGGTTGGGCAGCAGCGTCGCGATGGCGGGCCGGTCGATGCCTTCCAGCGTCTTGAGCACGTAGCGCGAGATGGCCATCAGCGCGCCGGTGTTGCCCGCGCTCACGCAGGCATTGGCCCGGCCCTCCTTGACGAGGTTGAGCGCGACCCGCATCGACGAGTTGCGCTTCCTGCGCAGCGCGATCTCGATCGAATCGTCCATCGCCACGACTTCGGCCGCAGGGACCACCTCGAGTCGCGCGGGATCGACGCGCGACTTCTGCGCGCGGATCGCGGCGGCGAGCGCGTTGGCGTCGCCGACGAGGCACAGCGAAACGTCGGGATGACGTTCCAGGAACTGGAGAGCGGCCGGCACGGTGACCGCGAGGCCGTGATCGCCGCCCATCGCATCGACCGCGATTCTTGCCGACACGGCTTTTGCGGACAAGGCGGTTGTCGACAAGGTGGTTGTCGACCCCTGGATTGCCGACAGCTTGGGCGCCGACATGTGTGGTGCTCTCGCTTCAGTCAATCAGCGAGGCCGGCCCGGGAAAGGCTTCGCCCATCGGACGGCCTGCGCGGCAGGAGTGCTGCGGTGCTCGCGTGACGAGCCGCACGGTCACTCGTCGTTCTTGGTCTTGACGACCTTCTTGCCGCGATAGAAACCCGTCGGGCTGATGTGGTGACGACGATGCACTTCGCCGGTGGTCGGCTCGACGGCGAGCGGCGGAGCGGTCAGGAAGTCGTGCGCTCGGTGCATGCCGCGCTTGGAGGGCGACTTCTTGTTCTGTTGGACGGCCATGAAAACCTCGAATTCTTGATTACGGAATGAAACGACCCGGAAGCACGTCCGACGATGACGGCGTGACGCCCGGTAAAAGCCCAGCATTCTAGCACGGTGACTCGGGCGATGCACTGCTCGAATCACGACGAAGAGTTTGGAAACAACGTCTTAGTGCCCGCTCTTCTCGCCGTCGGTCGTACGGCCGATCTTCAGCGCCGCGAGCCCCGCGAACGGCGACGGCTTGCCGACCTCGAGCACGTCGACCGCCGCCGACGCCGGGCAGACGCGGTGGCGTGGAGCGCTCGGCAACGCGAGGATCACCTCGTCCTCGATCAGCGAATCGAGTTCGAACTCCGGATCGGCGACGACCACGTCGAAGGCATCGTCCTGATCGAGCGCTTCGGCCGTCGCCTCGTCGGCGGCGATCAGGAAACGCGAGCGGATCGAAATCGGCTCGTGCAGCGGTTGCAGGCAGCGCTGGCAGATCAGCGTGACCTCGCCGTCGATCGACAGGTCGAGCCGGGGCGTCCCGTGTCGCCCGGTCATCGATCCCGCCGCGACCCAGGCCAGCGTCCCGTCGCGATCCACCGTGTCGACGCGCGGCAGGTCCTGCAGCGCTGCCACGCCCTCGGCGGTCTGCTTCAATCGTGCGAACGCGAAAAGATCGATCTTCATGCGGAGTTTCGGTGCGCCGGACGCCGGTGCGCGGGCTCGTGTCGCGGGACCGTGATAATACGACCCCGCCAGCGGCGCCCCGCGGCGCTCGCCCGACCTTCCGACATTTTCCAGCATGCCTTTTCCGCCCCTCGTCCTCGCGTCCGGCTCGCGCTACCGCCGCGAACTCCTCGAACGACTGTGTCGTCCGTTCAGCATCGATCCCCCCGACGTCGACGAGACCGCGTTGCGCGACGAGGCGCCGCGCGGGACCGCGGCGCGGCTGTCGTCGCTGAAGGCCGCGACCGTGGCCGCGCGGCATCGCGACGCGATCGTGATCGGTTGCGACCAGGTCGCCGAGTGCGATGGGCAAGCGTTCGGCAAGCCCGGCGACCACGAGGCCGCCGTGCTGCAGTTGCGGACCCTGCGACGCCAAGTCGTGCACTTCCACAGCGGCCTGTGCGTGATCGCGCCCGGCGAGGGCGACGGTGCAGAGCTCGATGCGAGCACGCGCGTCGAGGTGATCACGACGACGGTCCGCTTCCGCGACATCGACGACCTCGCCATCGAACGCTACCTGCGCATGGAGCGACCGTACGACTGCGCCGGCAGCGCGAAGGCCGAAGCGCTCGGCATCGCGCTGCTGGAAAATATCGCCAGCGACGACCCGACCGCGTTGATCGGCCTGCCGCTGATCGCACTGGTGTCGATGCTGGCTGCGATCGGCCATCCGGTGCTGGGCGACTGATGTCCGGCGCCCTCTTCCTCGTGCCGAATGCGCTGGGCCCCGGCGCTCTCGAGTCCGTTCTGCCGGCCCACGTCGTCCACGTCGCCGCGCGCCTCGACTACTGGATCGGCGAGAACGCCAAGTCGACGCGCGCATTCCTGAAGCGCGTCGATGCGCTGGTGCCGCTCGCGAAGCCGTTGCAGGAGATCGAGATCGTGGAGCTCGACGTGTCGACGCCTGCGGCCGCGCTGCCTGCGTTGCTCGCGCCGATCGTCGGCGGGCGCGACGGGGGACTG
>CAZZWS010000268.1:0-4904 GCA_964657795.1 Beijerinckiaceae bacterium | reverse complement strand
GTTCTCGAGGCGTGCCGGAATCACTGGTCCCAGGAGCCGATGTCGGCGTCGGTGCCGGTGCCGCCGGGCTGGCCATCGGCCCCGAGCGAGAACACGTCGAGCTCCCCGTGGACGCCGGGCTGCAGGTACTGATACGGATTGCCCCAGGGGTCGCGCGGCAGCTTGTCGAGATAGCCACCGGTCTTCCAGTTCGCCGGCACCGGGTCGACGGCGGGCTTCTCGACCAGCGCCTTCAGGCCTTGGTCGGTCGAGGGATAGCGCTGGTTGTCGAGCCGGTACAGCTTCAGCGCCGCGACCAGCGTCGCCACGTCCTGCTTGGCCGCGACGATGCGCGCGTCGTCGGAGCGGCCGATGATCTTGGGGACGATCAGCGCGGCGAGGATGCCGAGGATGGCCACGACGACCATGACCTCGACGAGCGTGAAGCCGCGCTGCCGCGATAGGGCATCCGCACCCTGCGAGGATTGCTGTGGAAACTGTTGCTTCAAAGCCGCTCCGGAAGAGGTTTCGTCGATCGTCGGTCGATCTGTCGGCGATGGGCGGAACCGTCGGCGCGACCGACTTGTATTATGCAGCGACCAGCGGGTCGGATCGATGACCGCGTCTCCGCATTTCATCACCTCGCTCATCGCCTCCCGCATCGCCTCCCGCATCGATTTCTTCCGACCGCCCCACGCTCATGCATCGTCGAACTGCTGCTGATCGTGATCCTGTGCGGGGTCGTCGCGTTGTGGGTCACACGGCTGCTGCACGGACCGTCGATCGCGGTGCCGCCGACGGCCGACAGCGCCGCGACCGGCGGCGACAGTCGGTCGGATGCGTTGCTCGCGAGCGCACGCCTCTTCGGGTCGCGGCGTCCCGGCGTCCTGTCCGACAACGTGCGGGCGCTCGGCGTGATCGCCGACGCGGCGGGGGGTGGCAGCGTCATCGTCAGCGTCGACGGGCAGCCGGCCAAGGTCTACCGGGTCGGCGACACGCTCGACGGACGGCTGGTGAGCGCGATCAGGCCCGAAGAGATCGAACTCGAAGCGGGCGGCACCCGTCAGGTGTTCCGCCTGCCGCCGCCGCGACCGTCGGTCGGCAGCGTGACCGTCCTCGGCACCTCCCAGCCGATGCCGTTCGTGCAGGCGCAGGTCGGGCCGACCGTCTATCCGGACGTGCCGATGTCGCGAGTCCAGCCCACGCCGCAGCAACCGCCCCAAGGCCAGCAGGTGCCGCCGGGTGTGCGACGCCCGCACTTCGGTCCGGGCAACGTGGTCGGCGATCAGCAGGATCCGCCACCGCCGCCGGCCCTGAACCAGTAGCGATCAGCTCTCCGCCTCGCGCCGTGTCGCGATCAGCGTCTTCAAGCCGGCGCCGGGCAGCGACGGCCGGTCCGCCTCGACGGCCGTCAACGGCGCGACTTCGCGCATGCTTCTCAGGCTGCGGACGGCGAGCGCCTGATAGCTCAGCGTGCCCTCCCGCTTCCAGCCCATCTCGGCCTCGCTCAGCGCGCGCCTGACCTTGGCCGGGATGCCGGCGACGAGCGTCGCCGGCGGAATCTTCATGCCGGCGGGTACGAACGCGGACGCGGCCACGAATGCACCGTCGCCGACCTCGGCTTCGTCCATCACGACGGCGTTCATGCCGACCAGCGCGTCGCGGCCGACGACGCAGCCGTGGAGGATCGCCCCGTGCCCGACGTGGCCGTCGACGCCGATGCGCGTCACGGCGCCCGGGAAGCCGTGCATCACGCAGTTGTCCTGCAGGTTCGAGCCCTCTTCCATGACGATCCGGCCGAAGTCGCCGCGCAGCGACGCCGACGGGCCGACGTAACAGCGCGGCCCGACGATCACATCGCCGATCAGCACGGCCGTGGGATGGACGTAGGCCGCGGGATCGACGACGGGGACGACTCCGTCGATGGCATAGCAGGGCATCGGTGTTCTCCTGTGGGTGATCGTCAAATGCATTGACCGACCGGTCGGTCGATAATACACTCGACTCCTGCTCTTCCCGAAACACGACCGACTCGCCCGCGATGTCCGATCACGATTCTCCAGCCATTGCTGCCCGCGCCCTCGCCGAACGCGTGAGGCAGTACATGTTCGCAGACGATCGGGCGCCACGGATGCTCGGCATCGCCGTGACCGCCATCGGAGCCGGCCACGCGACGACGGCCATGACGGTCCGCGACGACATGCTGAACGGCCATGGCATCTGCCACGGCGGCCTGATCGCGACGCTCGCGGACACGGCCTTCGCGTATGCGTGCAACTCGTACGACGAACTCACCGTCGCGTCGGGCTTCGGCATCGACCTGATCGCGCCGGGACGGGTCGGCGACGAACTCACCGCGACCGCGGTCGAAGTGTCGAAAGGCGGTCGCACCGGCCTCTACGACGTCACGGTCACCAACCAGCGCGACGAACGCATCGCCCTCTTTCGCGGACGGTCGTACACGGCCAGGGGTCGCCACCTGCTGCCCGATCACGAAGAGGCGAAGCGATGAACGCCCGCGCGCCCGACCACGCCCTGCTCGACCCGATCGAGACGGCCAGCCGCGACGAGATCACGGCGCTGCAGCTCGAACGGCTGCGCGACACGCTGCAGCGCGCCTACCGTCACGTGCCGCATTACCGGCAAGCCTTCGACACGGCCGGCGTACACCCCGACGACTTGAAGCAGCTATCGGACCTCGCGAAGTTTCCGTTCACCGCGAAGAAGGACCTGCGCGACAACTACCCGTTCGGCATGTTCGCCGTGCCGCGCGAAGAGGTCGTCCGCATCCACGCGTCGTCCGGCACCACCGGCAAGCCGACGGTCGTCGGCTACACGCAGCGCGACATCGATCACTGGGCCGACCTGGTCGCCCGCTCGATCCGCGCCGCCGGCGGACGTCGCGGCGACCTCGTGCACATCGCCTACGGCTACGGCCTCTTCACCGGCGGCCTCGGCGCGCACTACGGCGCCGAGCGTCTCGGCTGCACGGTGATCCCGATGTCCGGCGGCCAGACCGAAAAGCAGGTGCAGCTGATCGTCGACTTCCAGCCGCGCGTGATCATGGTCACGCCGAGCTACATGCAGGTCATCGTCGAGGAGTTCGAGCGTCAGGGGCTGGACCCGGCAGCGAGCTCGCTCGCGATCGGCATCTTCGGCGCCGAGCCGTGGACCGAGGCGATGCGCGCCGACATCGAACGTCGCGCCGGCTTGGACGCCGTCGACATCTACGGCTTGTCCGAAGTGATGGGTCCCGGCGTCGCTTCCGAGTGCGTCGAGAGCAAGGACGGCCCGGTGATCTGGGAGGACCACTTCTATCCCGAGGTCATCGACCCCGAGACCGGCGAGGTGTTGCCGGACGGCGTCGAAGGCGAACTCGTGTTCACGTCGCTGACCAAGGAGGCGCTGCCGATCATCCGCTACCGCACGCGCGACCTGACGCGCCTGTTGCCGCCGACGTCGCGCGCGTTCCGGCGCATGGGCAAGATCGTCGGACGCAGCGACGACATGCTGATCATCCGCGGCGTCAACGTGTTCCCGACGCAGCTCGAAGAGATCGTGCTCGCGCACGGCAAGCTGTCGGGGCAGTACCAGATCGTCGTCAGCCGTGATGGTCATCTCGATGACCTGGAACTGCGGTGCGAGCTTCAGCCGGGAGCGCGTGACGACAGCGGCGACATCACGCAGTGGGTGCATCACCGCATCAAGACGATGGTCGGCGTCTCGACGCGCGTGTCGGTGCTGCCGAGCCACACGATCGAACGGACCATGACCGGCAAGGCACGACGCGTGATCGACACGCGACCGCGTTGACAGGAGCACACATGTACACACAGGCGATGGACACGATGGAGCGGCTCGATGCCGCGGTGCCGAAAGGCGATGAAGAACTGCAGCGGGCCTTCGATGCGCGCATCGACGCCGGCGACTTCATCGAGGCCAAGGACTGGATGCCCGAGCACTACCGCAAGACGCTGGTGCGGCAGATCAGCCAGCATGCGCATTCGGAGATCGTCGGCATGCTGCCCGAGGGCAACTGGATCGGCCGCGCGCCGACCCTCAAGCGCAAGACGATCCTGCTCGCCAAGGTGCAGGACGAGGCCGGCCACGGGCTCTACCTCTATTCGGCCGCCGAGACGCTCGGCACCTCGCGCGACGAGATGCTCGCGGCATTGCATTCGGGCAAAGCCAAGTACAGCTCGATCTTCAATTACCCAACGCTCACCTGGGCCGACGTCGGCGCGATCGGCTGGCTCGTCGACGGCGCGGCGATCCTGAACCAGGTGCCGATCTGCCGCTGTTCCTATGCGCCGTACGCCCGGGCGATGGTGCGCATCTGCCGCGAGGAGAGCTTCCACCAACGCCAGGGCTTCGAGTCGCTGCTGACGATGATGGAGCAGGGCACCGACGCGCAGCGCGCGATGGTGCAGGACGCGGTCGACCGCTGGTGGTGGCCGTCGGTGATGATGTTCGGCCCGCCCGACGACCAATCGCCGAATTCGGCGCAGTCGATGCGCTGGGGCATCAAGCGCCTCTCGAACGACGCCCTGCGGCAGAAGTTCGTCGACGCCGCTGTCGCCCAGGCGAATGTGCTCGGCGTGACCTTGCCCGACCCCGACCTCCGGTGGAACGAGGCACGCGGCCAGCACGATTTCGGCGCGATCGACTGGAGCGAGTTCCAGCGCGTCGTCGCCGGCGACGGGCCGTGCAACCGGGAGCGCCTCGCCGCGCGCGTCAAGGCCTGGGACGACGGCGCCTGGGTGCGCGAAGCCGCCATGGCCCACGCCAACAGACAACCGATGAAGGAAGCAGCATGAGCACCGAAGCAAAACAAGAATGGCCCCTGTGGGAAGTGTTCGTGCGCAGCAAGGCCGGCCTGGACCACAAGCACTGCGGCAGCCTGCACGCGGCTGACTCCAAGATGG